>CAMZKV010000008.1 GCA_947311445.1 uncultured Chlorobiota bacterium
ACTTTGTGGAAGTGGAAATGGAATTAACATGACCGTAAATCATCATAAAGGAATACGTTCGGCATTATGCTGGAATGTTGAGATTGCAGAACTTGCAAGATTGCATAATGATGCAAACATTTGTTCGCTTCCTGCTCGTTTCGTAAGTGTTGATTTGGCAAAAGAAATTGTTAATAAATTTTTAGAAACAAAGTTTGAAGGAGGTAGGCATATTAGACGTATTGAAAATATTCCTGTATAGAATTTTCTTATAAATATAAGATTAAAAAAAAGATTAAAAAAAAAAATATTTACATATGTAATACTATTTAAACCTTTTAAAAATTATTCATTCATAATATCATATAAAGAGTCTAATTTAGGAATTAAAATAATTTCAATTCTCCTGTTTTTTTGTTTACCTGCCTTAGATGTATTGTCTGCAACAGGTTTATGCATTCCTCTACCAGATGCAGATATTCTTTTTGGTTTTATTTTTGTGTTTTTTGTTAGAATATAAACTACGGACAATGCCCTTTGTGTACTTAATTTCCAGTTGTATTTATCTTCACCAACATTATCTGTATGTCCTTCAATTAAAATTTCTGTATCTGTATTTGCTTCCAATATTTTACCAAGTTTAATAATTGCACCTTTTCCTTTTTCGTTTATTGAAGAACTTCCTGTTTTAAAAAGAAGTTTTTCTTCCATTGCTACATATATTTTTCCATCTTTTTGGTAAACATTAAGCTCAGAGCCATTAAAACCTTTAAGAGCATTATTAATAACTTTTTTTAATTTGTTCATCTCTGTTTTGTTTTTATCAATCATGTTTTCTAATTGAGACAAACGTTTTTCTTTTTCAATGAGAGAAACTCTTAAAGAGTCTATTTCTTTTTTCTTTTTATTTTGTTCATTATTAAGTTTATCAATTACTGATCTTTTTTTGTTAAGACGTTTTTCAATTTCAACAAGTTTATTTCTTTCAGATTCATATTCTTTAATTGCTTCATTAAGAGAAATACTTAAATTTGTTGTGTCTTTAGTTAACCTACTTACTATAACATCCAAAGAATCAAGCATAGAATCTTTCTTTTTTGCATCATCTGCAAAAACATATCTTAAAATTTTGTAGTCATGCCTGTTTTTTTGAAGAATAAAATCTAACGAATCAATTGATTTTCTGTTTCTGGCATTTAAATCGTCGTATTTCTTTTTTGTTACAAGGCAAGACGAAAATAAAGTAATAATGCTTATTCCGAGAATTAATATTTTATTCATAACATATGTTTTTAAAGTACAAAATTAAGAAATTAACCAATTTTCAATAATTTTTTTACCAAATTGTGTCATATAAGATTCCGGATGAAATTGAATACCTTTAATATTATATGTTTTGTGATTTATGCCCATAATAATTCCAGTTTCAGAAACAGTATAAATTTTTAGGTCTGTGTTATTAAAATCTTTGAAAACTGCCTAAGAATGATATAAGCCGGTTTTAAAACTTTTTGGGATATTTTTAAAAATTTCATCTTCTTTGTCAACAATCAAAGTTTTTTTTTGAATACCATGATAAACAACATCAAGATTGTAAAGTTTTGCCCCAAAAAACTCCGCAATAGCTTGCATTCCCAAGCAAATACCAAGTATAGGCTTTGTTTTATGATACTTTTCAATTATTTCATTAAGTTTGCCAGCATTAATTGGTAAACCAGCACCAGGAGAAATTAAAATTTTATCAAACTTATTAATATTATTAATATTGACTATATTATTTTTTATAATTTCGTATTCACATAATTTGCTTTCATCAAGTAATTGTGCTAGATTATAAGTAAAAGAATCATAATTATCTAAAAGTAAAACTTTTTGCATATTAAGACATTAGATAGAAATATTGCCATTAAAAAAATGAATGAGTTAGGAAAAAACAAAGAGCCTTTCTTTTTTATTATTGATTTTGAATTTACAAAAGCAATAATTTTTAAAGAAAAACAACTTTCTTCTGACAAAATTATGTTTTCTTTCAACAATTACTCAAATATTAATAATAAAAATAAAAAAAAGAAGATTTATTTTAAGAAAAATTTAGTATCATTTCAAAAATATAAAAAAGCATTTAATAAAATAACTAATGAAATAAAAAAAGGAAATACATATCTTTTAAATCTATCTTTTCAAACAGAAATTATAACAGAAAGCAAATTAAAAGACTTCTTTTTTAATAGTAAAGCTCCATACAAACTTTATTTTAAAGATAAATTTACTGTTTTTTCCCCGGAAACATTTATAAAAATTGAAAAAGCAAAAATTTTCTCTTACCCAATGAAAGGAACTATTGATGCCGATATAAAAAACGCTGAAAATATTATTTTGAATTGCGAAAAGGAAAAAGCAGAACATTATACAATAGTGGACTTAATAAGAAACGATTTAAATATTGTAGCTAAAAATATTAGAGTTTTAAAATTTAGATATATTGATAAAATTAAGACGAATAATAAAAACCTATTACAAGTAAGTTCAGAAATATCAGGAGATTTACCAAAAAACTATAATGAAAATATAGGAAATATTTTTGAAAAACTATTACCGGCAGGCTCAATAACTGGTGCACCAAAAAAAAAGACGATTGAAATAATAAAAGATACCGAAAACTATGAAAGGAATTTTTATACCGGAGTAGCCGGATTTTTTGATGGAAAAAACTTGGACAGCTTTGTTATGATTAGGTTTATTGAAAAACAAGGTAAAAAGTTGTTTTTTAAAAGCGGTGGAGGAATAACAAGTAAAAGTGATTTAAAATCAGAATATAATGAAATGATTGACAAAATTTATATTCCTTGTTAAAAGTATATTTCAAAAGAAAAATTTAATTTTGCAGTATAAATGAAGATATTAAAAAAAATATTATTTTATATAATAACAGCTCCAATTTATTTTTATAGATATGCAATTTCACCATATACTCCTGCAAGTTGTAGGCATATTCCCTCTTGTTCTGAATATGCAATTGAATCAGTAAAAGTTCATGGAATTAGAGGAATTTGGCTTGGAACTATAAGAATTTTAAAATGTCATCCTTGGGGAACATCTGGCTTAGACCCTGTTTTACCCAAAGGAATGAGAAAAATAAAAGTAAAAAAGTATAAACCAAATGATTTTAAATGATAATAAATAAAAAAAACATATTACTATTGTCAGCATTGATATTGTTTTTAATTATCTATCCTTATTCAAAACAAGTAACAATTTTTAGAGCCAATGATGTAAGTTGGGATATTTTAAATCACACAAAAAAATATAAAAAATTTGATTATAGAGATTTTACACTTATAAAAAAATATAACTTTCCAGAAAAAGTTTTATCTCTTAACGGAAAGGAAATAATAATTAAAGGGTTTATAAAAAATCAAAAACATGGAAGTCATACGGATATTATACTTACAGAAACAGTTACAGATGTATGTTTCATGTGCAACCATGATGAGCATTATAATATGATTCTTTTAGAATTTGTTTCTGAAAATAAAAAAAGAAAGTTTATGAAAAATGATACTTATGTAGAAGTAAGAGGAATTTTTAAAATTAATAAAAAGAAAGAAACACGCTATGTGTATGTTCTTGAAAAAACGGAAATATTAAAGATTTTATAGAATAACAAATGAAAACAAGTATTTTTTTTATATTACCAATTTTAAAGCAAACACTTATGATTACTGTGTTTGTGCTAGTAATGATGTTGGTTATTGAATACATAACTGTACAAACCAAAGGAAAATGGTCAGAAAAGTTTTCAAAAAATCCATGGCTACAAATAGTTATGTCTGCTCTTCTTGGAATTGTTCCTGGATGTCTTGGTACCTTTGCCGTTGTTTCAATGTATGTTCATCGAACAATAGGTTTTGCTGCATTGGTTACTGCCCTTATTGCTACATCCGGCGATGAGGCTTTTATTATGTTTTCAGTAATCCCAGGTACAGCACTTAAAGTTGTTTTTTCTGTTTTTATTATTTCTATAATAACAGGGTTTATTTTAAATATTATCTTCAAAGAAAAAAAATATGTTGGAAGAACGCTAAAACATAACCATTTACACGTAAACGAACCAGGTTGTGTTTGTTATGAGAAAGGAACAATTTTTTCTCAAATTATTAAAATAATTTGGCAAAGAGCTGTTATTATTCTTTTTGGCTTAGCATTTCTAGCTCTATTAGTTTTTGGAGGAAAAGGACACGATCATGCCTTGCATATAATAAACTTTAATAAAGAAGTTATTCATACAGGACATCAACATTCACAAGAGATTGATTTGTATCACAGCCAAGATTCGTATAAAAATATTGAAGAAAAACAGACGTGGGGTTGGGAGAGAATAACTTTTTTGTTTGTAACACTAATCGGACTTTTTATTGCATTTACCGTACCAGATCATTTTTTAAAAAAACATCTTTGGAATCATGTAATAAAGAAACATTTTTTAAGACTGTTTTTATGGACATTTGGGGCATTTTTGGTTTTACATTTTTTCAATCAGTATGTTGATGTAAAACAGTGGATAGAAGGAAATATTTTTCTTGTAATTTTAGTTGCAGCACTTATAGGAATAATACCGGAAAGTGGACCACATATAATTTTTATAAGTATGTATGTAAGTGGAACGCTCCCAGATGAGGGTTTTCAGGCATTTGCAATCTTATTAACTAATTCAATAGTGCAAGATGGACACGGAGCAATACCCCTTTTGGCAGAGTCAGGAAAAAGTTTTATTCTTGCAAAATTAATAAATATTATGGTCGGTTTGTTGGTCGGTTATACTCTTGTTTTGTTATAATTATTATGTTGTAAATCAATACAATATTATTCATTATTATTTCGTTTAACAAATTGTTTTAATATCAAAAATTATTTAATAAAAATCCAAAAATCATGAAAAAGTATTTAGTATTATTGTTAATTCCTTTATTTTTTGCGTGCGGAGAAAGTAAAGAAGAAATTAGGTTAAAAGCTCAGGTTGATAGCTTAATGAGTATAACGGCAGGAGACGAAGCATCAATTAATGAATATTTGAAAGCGTTTAATGAAATTCAAATGAATTTGAATGAAATTAAAGAAAAAGAAAACATAATAACAACAAAAACAGTTGGAGATGTTGAACTTGAGGAAGCAGATGTTGAAGCAATTTCAAATGATATTCTTGCAATTTATGAAATAATGCAAGAAAATAAAAAGAAACTTGGCTATTTAAGATCAAAACTAAACAGAACTAATTCAAAAAATAAAGAACTAAAAACAACAATTAAATTATTGAATGATAATATTGTGCAAAAAGAACTTGAGTTAGCAGAAATGAGAATGACACTTGAGCAAAAAAACATAGATATTTCAAGTTTAAACGCTAGAATAGGAGAAATGGATTCTGTCCTTGCAGAAATGTCTTTTGATAATGTTTTGAAAGATTCAACTATTACAAACCAAGACACGAAATTACATATTGCCTATTATATTATTGATTCTAAGAAAAACCTTAAAAATAAAGGAGTTTTAAAAACAGATGGTGGTTTTATAGGAATTGGAGGAAATCAAAAGGTTGCAATGAAAGAGTCTGAATTTAAGCAAATTGATATAAGAGAATTAAAAGAAATTTCTTTAAATAATGCAAAAAAAGTTAAACTTGTAACAGACCATCCTGAGGGAAGTTATAAATTAATAAAATCAGGAAAAAGATATGAAAAACTGGAAATCGTAAACGCTGATGATTTTTGGAAAATGTCTAAATATTTAGTTATATCTGTGAAATAAGTAAATATATAAAAAATAATTTTATATAGCCCACAAATATTGTGGGCTTTTTTTAAAAAATACTTGGGTTGTATTGTTTAATTTCTTTATCCAAACCTTTAGCATTTCCCGAAATACTATCAAGTAAAGCCCAAAAATGTTTACCGTGATTTTTTTCAACAGTATGGCAAAGCTCATGCAAAATAATATAATCAATAAGATGTTCGGGCAAACGCATTAAATGAATATTCAAGCTTATATTATTTTTACCGGAACAACTTCCCCATCGTGTTTTCGCATTTCTTACTGTAACTTTTTCGCATTCGAAACCATATTTAATTGCCAAATATTCCGTCCTTTCCGGAAGATATTCTTTAGCTTCAAACCTTAATGCTTCAATAATTCCTTTGCGGATATAATCTTGATTTTCAGCAGATAATAAGTTTTCTTCTTTTTCGTATTCTACTGTTATTTTAGTTTTTGTAATATATATTTTAGTTTGTTCAGACAGTACAAACACCAATTCTCTTTTTTTTGTATAAAATTTTGTTTTGGGAGAAAATAGTGTTCTTTGATTTTCTGTTTGCAAAATTTTCTTTTGTGCTTTAATAATCCAATCTTTTTTCTCTTTTACAAAAGACTCTGCAACAGAAAAAGGATAAGAATAAGGAATTGTTACATTAATACCGCTAAAAGGTTTAATGCTTAGAGTAAGCCTTTTAACAGCTCTTTTTTTTGTAATTTTTACAACTCCTATATCTGGGATGATTATTTTTTTTCTCATTTATTTGCAAAAATAAGTTTATTCAGAAATAAAAAAAGATTTTTGTAAATAAAACAAAATTACATTTTATTTGTAAAATCTTTCATTCATTCTTTTTCGTGTCCGGAAAGTTTGATTTATTAAGAGGAGTGAAGAGAACAGGCTCTGAGAAACTCCGGCAACCCCTTTTCTAAAGAGGAAGGTGCCAATACCTGCCCGATTTTGGGAATAATAATTTAACTTAAAAAATTATGAAAAATTCAAACAAACTATATACAGCCCTAAAAAATAGAGTACTCGTTCTTGATGGTGCAATGGGAAGCCTTATTCAAACACACAAATTAGATGAAGCAGGTTTTCGTGGAGAAAGATTTAAAAATTGGCAGCTTGATTTAAAAGGCAACAATGACCTTCTTTCGTTAACTCAGCCACAAATTATAAAATCAATTCACACACAATATCTTGAAGCTGGTGCAGATATTATTGAAACTAACACCTTCAATGCAAACTTAATCTCAATGGAAGATTATGATATGCACCAATACAAGCTGGTTTATGAAATGAACCTAAAATCTGCACAAATTGCCCGGGCTGTCTGTGATAAATTTTATGAAAAAAATAAAAACAAATTTCGCTTTGTTGCAGGCTCAATTGGCCCAACAAATAAAACAGCATCAATGTCGCCAGATGTTGAAGACCCAGGCAAACGTGCAGTAACTTTCGATGATGTTGTTGCAAGTTACACTCCACAAATAAAAGGTTTGCTCGATGGCGGTGCAGATATAATTCTTATTGAAACAGTTTTTGACACACTAATTGCAAAAGCTGCACTTTTTACAGTGCAAAAAGAAGCAAAAGAACGAAATATAACTATTCCAATTATGGTTTCAGGAACTGTTACCGACAAAAGCGGAAGAACACTTTCCGGACAAACCGTAGGAGCATTTATAAGTTCTCTTTCGCATGTAGATTTGCTAACAATTGGGCTAAATTGCTCAACAGGAGCATCGGATATGCTACCTCATATTGCCGAAATGTCAGAAAAATCTAACTTTAAAATTTCAGCACACCCAAATGCAGGAATGCCAAACCAGTTTGGAGAATATGATGAAACACCCAAAAAAATGGCTGTGGAAGTTAAGCAGTTTTTAGATAATTCTTATGTTAATATTATTGGAGGTTGTTGCGGAACCACACCGGAACATATTCACGAAATTGCAAAAATTGCCGAGAAATCTCATATTCATAAAGTTTCAGAAAAAGAAATAAAAAGTAAACTTAGCGGTTTAGAACTTTTAGAAATTAGTAAAGAAAATAATTTTATAAATATTGGTGAACGCACAAATGTTGCAGGCTCATTAAAATTTGCAAGATTAATAAGAGAAAAAAAGTATGAAGAAGCACTAACTATTGCTAGGCAACAAGTTGAAAATGGTGCTCAAATTATTGATGTTTGCATGGACGATGCAATGCTTGACGCAGAAACTGAAATGATAACATTTCTTAACCTTTTAGTTTCAGAACCGGATATAGCAAAAGTGCCTATTATGATTGATAGTTCGAAGCATAATGTAATTATTGCAGGACTAAAATGTTTGCAAGGCAAAGCAATTGTAAATTCCATAAGTTTAAAAGAAGGTGAAGAAACTTTTATTCAACACGCAAAAGAAATTCGCCAATATGGTGCAGCTGCCGTAGTTATGGCTTTTGACGAAAATGGACAAGCAGCAACATATCAAGAAAAAATAGACATCTGTAAACGGGCTTATGACATTCTCACACAGAAAGTTAACTACCCACCACAAGATATTATTTTTGACCCGAATATACTTACAATTGCAACAGGAATTGAGGAGCATAATAATTATGCTATTGATTTTATTGAAACAGTAAAATGGATTAAAAAACACTTGCCTTATGCAAAAGTAAGTGGAGGAATTAGCAATCTATCTTTCTCATTTAGAGGCAATAATATAATTCGAGAAGCAATGCACTCTGTGTTTTTATATCATGCTGTAAAAGCAGGTTTAGATATGGGAATTGTAAATGCAGGAATGTTACAAATTTATGATGAAATACCGAAAGATTTATTGCAACTTACAGAGGATGTTATTTTTAACAAAAGTAAAGATGCCACAGAAAAATTAATTGAATATGCTGAAACAGTAAAAAGTTCAGGAAAAAAAGAAAAAAAAATTGAAGATTGGCGGAAAAACCCTGTTGATGAGCGATTAAGCTATGCTTTGGTAAAAGGCATTACAGAATTTATTGATGAAGATGTAGAAGAAGCAAGGAAAAATTACAAACAAGCAATTAATGTAATTGAGCAACCTTTAATGGCTGGAATGAATAAAGTAGGAAAACTTTTTGGAGATGGAAAAATGTTTCTTCCGCAAGTTGTAAAAAGCGCAAGAGTTATGAAAAAAGCTGTTGCAATTCTTTTGCCATATATTGAAGCCGAAAAAGTTGAGGGAGAAAATAGTTCTGCCGGAAAAATTCTTTTGGCAACCGTTAAAGGCGATGTTCATGATATTGGGAAAAACATTACAGCTGTAATTTTAGCATGCAACAATTTTGAAATTATTGATTTGGGTGTTATGGTACATACCGAAAAAATACTGGAAGAGGCTGAAAAACAAGATGTTGACATAATCGGTTTAAGCGGACTTATTACACCATCTTTGGAAGAAATGGTAAATGTTGCCAAAGAAATGCAAAAGCGAAAAATGAAAATGCCTCTGCTAATTGGAGGGGCAACAACTTCAAAAATTCACACTGCCGTGAAAATTGCACCGGAATATGATGGTGCTTCGATTTATGTTGTAGATGCATCACAATCTGTGGGAATTACACAAAAACTAATTCAAAATAAAGATAATTTTATTGAAAATTTGAATGCAGAATATGAAAAAGTAAGAGAAAAACACGCTAACAAAAAAACAAAAAAATTAATTTCCTTGTCGGAAGCAAGAGAAAATAAATTTGTTACAAATTATAAAATTTCAAAACCTAACTTTATAGGAATAAAAACTTTAAAAAATTTTCCTCTTGAAGAAATTTTACCATATTTCGATTGGACATTCTTTTTTCATGCTTGGGAAATAAAAGGAAGATTTCCTGAGATAACAGACCCTGCGGGTTTCCAAAACCCGCAGGGTCTGTCAGATGAAGACAGTCAAAACCCGCAGGGTCTTTCCCAAAAAGCAAAAGAAGCAAAAAAACTCTACGATGATGCACAAGAGATGCTAAAAAAAATAATTTCTAAAAAATGGCTTCAAGCAAATGCCGTAATAGGATTGTTTCCTGCAAACTCTGTTGGTGATGATATTGAAGTTTTTAATGAAGAAGGAAAAAAACTTACAACTTTTAGATTTTTAAGACAACAAAACAAAAAACAAAATAATAAACCCAACTTATGTCTTGCAGATTATATTGCTCCCAAAACAAGCAAAAAGCAAGATTACATAGGCACATTTGCCTTAACAACAGGACTTGGAATTGAGAAAAAGGTAAAAGAATTTGAAGATGCAAATGATGATTATTCTGCAATAATGCTAAAAACTTTGGCAGATAGATTTGCAGAGGCTTTTGCCGAATTATTGCATAAAAAAGTTAGGAATGAGTTTTGGGCTTATGCAGAAGAAGACCCTGCGGGTTTTAAAAACCCGCAGGGTCTGGCAGACTTATTTAAAGGAAAATATCAAGGAATACGCCCAGCAATTGGCTATCCTGCTTGTCCGGAGCATTCTGAAAAACGAGTTTTATTTGATTTATTAAATGCCGAAAAAAACACAGGAATGAGCCTAACAGAAAATTTTTCAATGTATCCGGGAGCATCAGTAAGTGGACTTTATTTAGCAAATTCTGAAGCAAAATATTTTAACTTAGGAAAAATTACAGAAGAACAAATTGAGGATTATGCTGAAAGAAAAAAAATTAGCTTTGAACTTGCAGAAAAGTATTTGAGGAGCAATTTAGGATATTAAAATTTGAACAGTCATTATTTTTCCAATATAATTTACATTTTTGGTTTCGTGATAAAAAAAACAAAAATATGAAACTAGTTGACAAACTAAAAGATACAAAAAAAACATACTTTTCTTTTGAAATTTTACCGCCAATGAAGGGCGGAAGTATGGAGGATATATATAGTGTTATTGATCCATTAATGGACTTTGACCCAATGAATATTAATGTAACATATCATCAGCAAGAAGTTGTTTATAAAAAAAATAAACATGGTGTTATAGAAAGAAAAACAATAAGAAAACGCCCGGGAACAGTTGCTATTTCTGCGGCAATAAAATATCGTTACCAAAAGCCAATTGTTGTTCCGCATTTAATTTGTGGAGGATTTACAAAAGATGAAACAGAAGATGCATTAATAGATTTAAATTTTCTTGGAATGACAAATATTCTTGTTTTACGAGGCGACCCTCCGGCAAATCATAAATATTTTAGGGCAGAAACAGACGGGCATGTTCATACAAGTGGACTTATAAAACAAATTATGCACATGAACCAAGGGCGTTATTGTGATGAAAGTTTGCACAATATTAGAAAAACAAATTTTTCCGTAGGAGTTGCCGGTTACCCCGAAAAACATAACGAAGCACCAAATATTAAGTCGGACATAAAATATTTAAAACAAAAAATAGATGCAGGAGCAGAATATATAGTTACGCAAATGTTTTTTGATAATCAAAAATATTATGATTTTGTAAAACTATGTAGAAACGAGGGAATAGAAGTTCCAGTTATACCGGGAATAAAACCAGTAAGAACAAAAAGAGATTTAGAACTTCTTCCTCAAGTTTTTAATATTGATTTACCGGAAGAACTCGCTTCTGAAGTAGTAAAAGCAAAAAATAATAAAGAGGTAAATGAAATAGGAATTGAATGGACAATAAAACAGTCTAAAGAATTAATAAAATTTGGAGTACCAGCAGTTCATTATTATACAATAGGAAAATCCGATAATATAAAAAATATTGCGAAATCAGTTTTTTAGAAATATAAAACTCTAAACTTCAACATATTTATTTTGTTGGTGTAACTGTCTGTTTATATGAACAAAGCGTAAAAACATGTATATTGTTTTGCATATTTAAAAAGATAAGCAATCTAAAAAGAATATAAAGTTATTAACAGATTTAAGCGTTGATATTCAATTTATTCACTATTACAAACAAAGAACTTATTAAAAACCCGACTTTGTAAAAAACAGGTTTTAATCTATTTTTGTTGAACCATTTTCCACAATACATTAAATTATTATTTAGGATGCAAATTAAAGAACAAATTATTTCTTTTTCGGCAAAAAGCAAAGCTGTCGGTTATACTTTCGACGAAGCTTATCAAGAAGCAAAAAAGTATTTTAAAGGCGATGAACTTGCCGCAAAAGTTTGGACAACTAAATATGCTCTAAAAGATTCTTTTGGGAATATTTATGAAAATAGTCCGGAACAAATGCACAGAAGACTCGCAAAAGAAATTTCTCGGATTGAACAAAAATACCCGAATCCTCTTTCAGAAGAAAAAATTTATAGTCTTTTAAAAGACTTTAAATACATTGTTCCTGCAGGAAGTCCAATGTCTGGTATTGGAAATAAGTACCAAACAGTTTCATTATCAAATTGTTTTGTTATTGGAGATGATAATCCTGCGGATTCCTATGGAGGAATTATGAAAACAGATCAAGAGCAAGTTCAGCTTATGAAAAGAAGGGGTGGGGTAGGACACGACCTTTCACATATTCGTCCCAAAGGAAGCCCTGTTAGTAATAGTGCACTAACTTCAACCGGAGTTGTGCCATTTATGGAAAGATATTCAAACTCAACAAGAGAAGTTGCACAAGATGGAAGACGAGGAGCATTAATGCTTTCTATTTCTGTTAAACACCCTGATGCAGAAAGCTTTATAGATGCAAAATTAGAAGCAGGAAAAATAACGGGTGCAAATATATCAGTAAAAATAGATGATGAATTTATGAATGCTGTTATAGACAATAAACCATATCAACAACAATACCCAATAGAGTCAAATAACCCTACGGTAAAAAAAGTAATAAATCCAAGAAATTTATGGAAAAAAATTATAAATAATGCTTGGAAATCTGCAGAACCCGGAATTTTATTTTGGGATACTGTAATTAATGAATCTGTTGCAGACAGCTATGCAGATCATGGTTTTAAAACAGTTTCAACAAACCCTTGTGGAGAAATACCCCTATGTCCCTATGATAGTTGCAGGCTGCTTGCTGTAAACTTATATGGATATGTTGATCGGGCATTCACTTCAAAAGCAAAATTTAATTTTGCAAAATTTAAAGAACATGCTGGTTATGCTCAACGAATTATGGACGATATAATAGATTTGGAGCTTGAAAAAATAGACGGAATTTTAAATAAAATAAACAAAGACCCGGAAAATGAAGAAATAAAAAGAACAGAAAGAAAACTTTGGGAAAACATAAAAGAAAAAGCAATACAAGGAAGAAGAACGGGAGTTGGAATAACTGCAGAGGGAGATATGCTTGCTGCTCTTGGTTTACAGTACGGAAGCGAAAATGCAACAGATTTTTCTGTGCAAGTTCATAAAACATTAGCTGTTGAGGCTTATCGCTCATCAGTTGAAATGGCCAAAGAAAGAGGAGCATTTAAAATATTTAATGCAGAAAAAGAGAAGAACAATCCTTTTGTGAACAGAATTAAAGATGCAGACCCCGAATTATTTACAGAAATGCAAGAACATGGAAGAAGAAATATTTCTCTTTTAACCATTGCACCAACAGGTTCTACAAGTATTCTGACACAAACAACTTCCGGAATAGAGCCTGTATTTATGCCTTTCTATAAAAGAAGAAGAAAAGTAAATCCAAATGATAAAGATGTAAAAATAAATTTTACAGATGAATCGGGAGATCATTGGGAAGAATATAATGTTTTTCATCATAATTTTATGACATGGATGAATGCAAATGGAATTGATTCAACAAAAGCAAAAAAGATGAATCAATCTGAAATTAATACATTAATACAAGACTCTCCTTATTATAAATCTACATCAAATGACGTAGACTGGATTAATAAAGTAAGATTGCAAGGAGGGGTTCAAAAATGGGTTGATCATTCAATAAGTGTAACCGTAAACTTACCCAAAGATGCTTCTGTTAAGCTCGTTGGTGATGTATATTTGGAAGCATGGAAAAGTGGTTGTAAAGGAGTAACTGTATATAGAGACGGCTCAAGGGACGGAGTGCTTATTTCTGCGGATAATAAAAAAGAAGAAGAGCAAGAACGTCAGAAAAAACATACAAAAAGACCAAAAGAGCTTCATGCAGATGTTATTCACTTTAGTAATAATGATGAAGAATGGATTGCTTTTATAGGAATAAAAGAAGGAAACCCTTATGAAATATTTTCCGGTCGTTCTGAGGTAGATGCTCTTCCAATTCCAAAATCTGTTAAAAAAGGAACAATTATTAAACATAGATTTGAAGATGGCTCAAAAAGATATGACTTTAAGTTTAAAAACAAGTTTGGATTTAATATAATAATTGAAGGATTATCTTATAAGTTTAATCCAGAATATTGGAATTATGCTAAGTTAATTTCAGGAGTTTTAAGACACGGAATGCCAGTTCAACATACTGTAAATTTAATATCTTCTTTACATTTTGAAACCGATACAATAAATACTTGGAAAAAAGGAATTGAGAGAGCTTTAAAAAATTACATTCCTGATGGCACAAAGGCTAAAAAAGGTAAGGTTTGCATGGAATGTGGAGCCGATACTCTTTTTTATCAGGAAGGTTGTTTAACTTGCCAATCTTGTGGATATTCAAAATGTGGCTAAGGAAATACAAAAACCGTCTAAATATTTTCAGACGGTTTTTTTAATGAATTTCTGTATTTATTACTGTACCATTTTTTAAAGTAATTGTTTTTATAAGAATATTCTTATCGTTATAAATATAATGTTTGCCATCGATTAAAATACCGTTTTTAAAAAAACCCATTTTTTCAGGAAGTTTATTTCTATTGTATAGGGTGTGTTTTCCGTTTCCAGAGAAAACAATAAGACTATCTTTTTTGTGTATTGTTTCATCTGTAAAACTGCCTTCTAAAAACAATTTTGTTTCTTTAGGATTACATTTACCTGATTCAAAAAAACGATGAGATTTTAATAAGCCGGAATTGAAATATTCTTTAATTAAACCAGATTCTTTTCCTTCTTCCCATTCTCCTTCTATTTTTACTATACCATTTTCATAGAAATATGCTTGATACCCACAACGAGAACCTTGGTCGTTATAGTTCCAAAGATATGAAAGTTTTCCGTTTGAGTAATAAGATTTATACATTCCTACCCATTTATCAACAATCCAAGTGCCTTCTTCTGCAATATTTCCATCTTCATAATATATTCTTGCATAACCTTTCTTTTCTCCGTTGAGGTATGTAATTTCAGACTTAATATTTTTGTTTGCATAATATGCCTTCCAAACACCTTCTTGTTTGTTGTTTAAAAAATTACCTTCTGTTCTTTTTTCTATATCTATCCAATATCCTTGTTTTAAACCGTTTGAATCTGTTACATTTACGGTATCTCCCTCAATAACCTCTATGCTTTGGGCTTTTATGCTCGAAGCAAATAGAAAAAAAAGATATAATATAAATATAAATGATTTCAAAATATAAAATTGTTTTTATTAGCTTATACGAAAAAACTATGCCATAGGTTTCACGTTTTGCAACTTATTAATAACTTTTTCAAAACCTATATATTTTCAGTACTTTGCAACAACGAAAAACGTTATAAATTTTTATTTTAAAACAAATTATTACTTTTACACAATATTAATAAAGTTCTCAAATTATAGATTATGAAAAAATTCCTATTTATATCATTGACAGTTATAATTTTAGCTTTTGCAGGCTACTACGCGTTTATTTATTATGTTCCTTTTAGCGAGGGGTTTAGAGCCGGAGAATTAGTGAAATTCAGCAAAAAAGGAGTTGGTTTTAAAACTTGGGAAGGACAAATAAGTCAGGGAGTTTCTGAAGCACAAGTTTTTTATTTTTCTGTTCAAGATAATGAAGAAGAAGTT
Source organism: uncultured Chlorobiota bacterium (assembly GCA_947311445.1). GTDB lineage: Bacteria > Bacteroidota > Bacteroidia > Bacteroidales > JAADGE01 > JAADGE01. The sequence goes on from CAMZKV010000008.1 coordinate 15,639, forward strand.
ATAGAACAATTAAAACAATTACAAGGAAAAAATGTAAAACTAACATATACAGAAAGATATAAAACATTTCCTTGGCTGGGAGAAACAAAATATTTTGTAACAGAAGTTGAAAAAACAATTTATCGGGAGAACCAAAATGTTTCTGAAGACGTTTCAGAAAAAGAAAATAATAATTTGGAATTAGAGATGTTAAAAAAAGAAAATAAGATGTTAAAAGTTCGGATTAAAGATTTGGAAACAACAATTAATATTTTAAAAAACACATCAAATAATTAAATTATTTACAATAATTAAGTATCAAAGCATCGGCATTTAAATCTCCAAGTTTTTTAGCCGATTTAAAATCAGAACAAGCATCAAAACTTTTTCCTAAAGATTTTAACAAAAGACCTCTTGATATATATATGTTTGCCATATTTGGATTTAATTTTATTGCCATATTAAAATCCTGTAAGGCACCGTTAAAGTCTTTATTTCTTTGTTTAGCACTAGCTCTGTTTAAATATGCAGAAAAACTTTTTGGGTCTAACTTAATACTTTTATCTAATAAAGATATTGCTTTTTTTATGTTTCCTTTTAATAAATATGCTCTTCCTAAATTTGAAAAAACAGACGGCTCTTGAGGATTATATTTAAGAGCAGATTCAAAGTCTTTTATTGCACCTTTAAAATCTTTAGACTTTCCTTTTGCAACGCCTCTATTTGAATAATATGTTTCTAGTTCATTGAGCAAGTTGCGAGAAAGTTTTATCTCTATTGCAATATTATAGTCTTTTATTGCAGACTCTAATTGCCAAAGTTCAGCCTTTGCATTTCCTCGACTGTGGTATGCGTCTGCAAATTGTCCGTCTTGTGCAAGGGCAAAATCAAAATCTTTAATTGATTTTTTTAAAAGAGGAGTGTCATTTTTAATTTTTCCTAATTCTAGCTCAGAAATACCTCTATTATAAAAAGCATTTCTATAGTCTGGTTTTCCTTTTATAGCTTTTGAAAAACAAGCAATTGCCTCAGTTCTTAATACTATAGAATGTTCAATTTTCGATTGTTCTATTGATATTTTTGCTTGTTTGTCTTTATAACTTCCAAGATTGTTCCATGCAACAACTGACTTTGGAGACTTCTCGGTTGTATCTGTCCATAATGTTTCACTATTTTTCCAAATATCACATCTTTGAAAACTTAAAACATTCAAAAGAACAATATAAATTCCTGTTATTATAAAAACAACATTTTTAGCTTTAGGTTTTTCTTGTAAAATTTTTACTATAAATGCAGAAAGCAAAATAAAAAATCCAATTGACGGGATATATGCGTATCTATCTGCATGTGTTGCACTTCCAACAGGTATAAATTGAAGTAGTAAGAAAATGTTTATTATAAAAAAAGCAATTCCAAAAAATAAAACTTTTTTCTTTTTTTTTAAAAGCCAAATAAAAACAGCTAAAATTCCAAGAGTAGGTAAAATCATTAAATAATAGAAACTTGGGATTTTTTGATTAATTATATCTGGATAGGGATAAATTGCCGATAAATTAACCGGTAAAATTAATTTAAGAATATATTGTATAAAAGCATAAGATGCAATACCTGTTCTTTGAATAAGGCTGTATGCTTGTTCGTCAATTAAAGCATCGCTTTCTTTTTGAGCACCAATTGCAATAAGCCCGAAAAAAATGGCAAGAGCAAAAAAAGGAATTTTTTCTGCAATAAGTTTAATATCTATAAGTTTTCTGCTTTTGAACCAATCAATCAGAATTATTGTTATTGCCAAAGAAACAGCCTGCCCTTTTGAAAATAATGAAAGCAAAAATAAAATCAACGCAAGACTATATAAAAAAATATTTTTCTTTTCTGTGTATTTTACATAAGAAACCAAAGAAGCCATAAAAAAGAAAGAATATAATACATCTTTTCTTTCAGAAATCCATGCAACCGACTCAACATGTATTGTATGAACACCAAATAGAAGACCAACAATTAGAGCAAGATTAAAGTTTTTAAATAAGAGTAAAACAAACCAAAAAACTAAAAGACTTATTAAAATGTGCAGAAAAAGGTTTGTAAAATGAAAAATAAAAGGGTTAATTTCACCATTTTCATCCTCTCCTGAAATAGCATAGTCTATTGATAAAGAAATCATTGACAAGGGGTGGTAGTTCCCCATATAAAATGTTTCGGTATTAAATAGTTTTGCAATATTTTCGGAGTTTAAGGTTTTTAAATAAGGATTGTTTGTAATGTAAAATTCATCATCCCAAGAAGTGATTTCATTGTTAAGAGAAGGGTAGTATGAGAAAAAGGACAAAGCAGAAATAATAATAATAGCAAAGAAAGTAGTTTTTTTAGAAGATAGAGAAATTTTATTATCAGAAATCTTTACGTTTTGTTTTTTGAAACTTGATTTTGTTGCTTTTTTTACTCTTTTCATTTTTCAGGAGTATTAAATTAAGTTTTGTAAACCATTTTAAAATGATCAATACCTGCTTCTTTAAATATTTTTCCTTTTTTTTCAAAACCAAACTTGGCGTAAAATTTTTCAGCAGAAACTTGAGAGTTTAAATATATTTTTTTTCTACTAGGCAATATATCATTCAACATTGCTTCTAATAATTTTGCTCCAAATTGTTTCCCTCTGTATTGTTTACAAACGGCAAATCTTTCCAGTTTATGACCTTCGCTTGTAATTCTTCGCCGTCCTGTACAAACGGCATTTTCATTGTCAAAAATCAAGTATTGAATAGAAATACCATCTAAACCGTCAAACTCTTCTTCTTTACTAACTTTTTGTTCTTCAACAAAAACAGCGAATCTTATAGCTTTAGCTTTTTCAAAGAGCACTTTTTCTTTGGTGTTGAATATAAAAATTTTAACAGACACATTAATAAATTTATAAATTTTATTTTTTAAATAACAGGAATAAATATTTTTCTTGTATTCTAACGATAAAAATATTACTTTAAAAAAACGTTTGTCAGTTTTTTACTAAGTTCCCAAAGTTTGTTTTGCACGTCTTTATCATAAGAAATAGGATTGCTTTGCATAGGTCTTCTGTTTTCTAAATATAAGCCACTCATTTGCTCTGTTACCTTACTTTCTGCAGAATACAACATTGTTTCTGCACCCTCATTAACAGGCATTCCTCCGCTCCATGCGGCATTTAAAAGTTTTGTTTCAATTACTCCCGGATGTAAACAATTTGCTTTTACAGATGTGTTTTCCAATAAGTCTGCTAATTTATATGTATGAAGTATGTTTAAAAGTTTTGATAAAGAATAAGCATCACTTCCGGAATAAGATTTTTCTCCTTGTAAATTGTTAAAATCAATAGTTGAAGAATGAATCATTGATGTAACATTTAAAATTTTTGACATCTTACTGTTTTGCAATAAGGGAAAAAGTAATTCTGTTAACAAAAAATGTGAAAGATAATTTACCTGAAAAGTTTTTTCAAAACCATCTTTTGTTAAACTCCGAGTTTTAATAAATTCTGCGGCATTGTTAAAAAGAATATCAATAACAGAAAAATTTTCTTTTATTTCGTTACCCATACTAAAAACCTCTTTTAAACTTTCAAAATCTGCTGTTACGCCAAAAACATCAATATTGGTATTAACCTGAGAAACCATATTTACAACCTCATTCACTCTTTTTTTATTTCTTCCATGAACTATAATATTTGCACCAAGTTTTCCGGCATTTATTGCAGTTTGTTTTCCAATCCCGTCTGTTGCTCCGGTTATAAGAATTGTTTTATTTTTTAAATCCATTTATTGCTATTTTATTGTTAATAAGCACAATAGTTATATAATCATTCTTGTTTTTTTCATATAATCTTCATATTCTTTGCCATATGCTTTAAGACACATTTTTTCTTCTTCTTTCATTATAAAATATGTAGAAATAAAATGCAAAAATACAATAATTATTAAAATAACAGAAGCCCCTATAAGAGAAATTCCAATACCGATTATAAAAAAAGATAAATATACAGGATGTCTTGAAAATTTATATATTTTTTCAGTTACCGGTTTATCGTATTCTGAAATTGCGAAATAAAAAAATGAAATTATATATAAAATCATTCCAAATATAAACACAACAAAACCTATAATAAAAAACAAAGAACACTGTTTAAACGAAATAAAAACTGTAAGCAATAAAAACGCATAATACAAAATATAATTAATTGTTGTTACAAACTTAATTTTTGGAGTTTTAACAAATTTTGAAAGATTATATTTAGGAATTATAAATAAGAGACCAACACTTACTACAAAATAGACAGAAGAAAACAACCAAAGGTTATAAAAATTAAGAGAAAAGTCGGGCAAAAAAGACATACAATTTTTCTGTAAAAATATAAAATTCTTTTTTACATTGTTATTTCTTTTTCTTTTTTATATTTGAAGGAAAATCTAAGGACAAACAATATAAAAAAAAATGAACAAATATCTTATATTAAATTTATTGATAATTGCTTTTTTTTCTAATTGTAATGAAACCAAAAAAGAAAAAAAGGATAAACTTGACATAGAAAAATCTCTTGAAGATAAGGTTTTAGAAGCAGTAATTTTTTTGCCGGAATACAAAGAGGCAGACCAAATAGTTCGGGCAATGACATCAAACAAACAGCAACTTACATGTATTATTAACGAACCGGAAGGCAAAGATAATCGGTATCATATTGAGGCTGGTTACAATAAAGAAACGTGGTTTGAACCGTATTATCATTTTTATGTTGATACAAAAACATTAAAAGTCTCAATTTTGGATAAAAAAGAGGGAGACATTGTTCCTATTGAAATTTGGAGAGAAAGAGAAGATAAAAGATGAAAAAAAAAATAATACTATTATTTTTAATTGTTATAATTTCTTCCTGTTTTAAAGAGACAAGAAACAAAGAGCTTTTGAGTTCAGACAGTAAGTATATTCAAAAACACGCATCAGATCCTGTTAATTGGAATGTTTGGTCAGAAAAAATATGGAAAAATGCAAAAAAAGAAAATAAACTAATTCTAATAAGTATAGGATATTTTGCTTGTCATTGGTGCCATGTAATGCAAAACGAAAGTTTTAAAAACAAAGAAACAGCAGAAATAATGAACAAATATTTTTATAATGTTAAAATTGATAGAGAACAATTCCCGGATGTTGACGCTCATTTTTCAAACATACAAAAAAAACTTACCGGTTGGGCGGGCTGGCCAATGCACTTTATTTTAAAACCAGATAAAACAGTTGTTTGGACAGGAATATATATGAAACCTAAAAAATGGCAAGAACATTTAATGTTTATTGCAAAACAAATTGAAAAAAACCCTAACTATATTTACACCGAAAATTACATTTCTCCAAAAAATAAAAATAAAATAAAAAAAATAGATTTTAATATTATTAACCGAACATTACAAAAGCAGTTTGATACAATTAACGGAGGATTAATTCCGACACATTACAGAAGAAAATACCCAATGCCCTACTTCTTATCATATGTCTTAAATGAATATAAAATATTCCAAAATAAAAAATTTGAAAAATTTTTAAAGCTTAGTGCTGATAAAATGTACCAAGGAGGACTTTATGATCAGGTTGAAGGTGGTTTTTTCAGGTTTTCAATGGATAAAAAATGGCACATTCCGCATTTTGAGAAAATGTTATATACAAATGCAAGTATGATTTCTTTTTATTCAGAAATGTATAAGACCTTCAACGACGAAAACTATAAAAATTGTGCAATAAAAACTGCAAATTTTTTGTTTTCTGAAATGTCTTCAGAAACACCTTTATTTGTTAGCTCACTAGATGCAGACCAATATTCTGAGGGAAGTTATTATGTTTATTCTTTACAAGAATTAAAACAAGCATTTGAAAATAACAATATGTTTTTCAAATATTTTAATATTAATAATGAAAATGTTTGGCGAGACACAAGCTATCATTTGTTTTGCTCAGAAAAAGAAAATGTTTTTGCAAAAAAGAATCATATTTCAGAAGAAAAGTTTATTCATAAACTTAAAATAACAAAACAAAAACTATTAAAAATTAGAAAAACAAAACAAAATCCGGAAAGAGGAATAAAATTAATTAGTTCTTGGAACGCATTATTAATTAGTTCATTTATTGAACTTTATGATGTAACAAAAGATAAAGAATACATAGAAAGGGCACAAAAAATGGTTTTGTTTTTTGAAAAAAAATATTCTAAAGAACAAAAAATAAAACATTATTATCTTGAAAATAAAATTTCTAATTCAAAAACATTTCCAGAAGATAATTTGTATTTAGCAAAAGCATTAATTCAATTGTATAAGTATAGCAAAGAGAAAAAGCATATAGATTTTGCCCAAAAATTATTTATAGATTTTCAAAACAAGACAAAAGAAGGGAAACAGTTTCCCGAAAATGATACTTCTCTTCCTTCAATTGCTGCAGTTCAAAATGTAGTTTCTCAGGAATTAAATAAATATTATAAAACAACAAAATTCGAAAGAGTAAAAAGAGACTTAACAAAGATTTCTATACATCCGGAAGAATACGGATTAGTTTTAAAAGGTCTAAGAGAAGATGGTATAAAAAAAAACGAATAACTTTTATTTGTTATTCGTTTTTGAGGTCACGAGCGGATTCGAACCGCTGTAGACGGTGTTGCAGACCGCTGCCTAACCACTTGGCTACGTGACCGTTTTTATTGTTCGGATTGCAAAGATAAAAGATATATTTTTTATAAAAAATACTTTTTTAATCTTTTGCAACATCTTTTTTCCAAATTAACTTTTTCCCAAAACCTAAGCGGTTGTCTGTCTGCTTAATAAACTCAAGTTCCAATATCCACAGTTGTGTTTTCATAAGTTTAGCAAAAGGAAATTTTTTCATATATTTTTTATTAGCTGTTTTTTTTATACTCCCTTCAGGCAAAAACATTTTCCCTTGAAATTGAACGCCTTGTATTTTTCCAACAATAGACGTTTCCAAAACAACAGAACCTGCTACGGTATTGTTTTGTATGGCATCTTGAACGTGTTTTGTTTCATTATCAGAAGTAAAAACAAATATATTTTCCTCTTTAAGGTAAACATAAAAACAGTTTGCACAATAAGGAATATTGTTTTTTGATGTTGCCAAGGTAAGAACATGGTGCTCTTTTATAAAGTCTATTATTTTTTTTGGGGGAATTTTCATAAATTTGTGAATTATTGTAAATTAGATGCAACGATACGAATAATTTTTAATCTGTTAAAAACAATGAATAAAAATATAATAATAACATTCTTACTTTTTATTTTTTCTTTGGTATTAATTTCTGGAAAAATTTTAAAAAAAGAAGAAACAGCTTTTAAATATAAAATAAATGATTCAACAGAAATTGTTGTTAATAAAGTTCTTGATTTAAAATCAGAAGTTTCTTTGTATTATTACAGTAAAATGAATATACCTGCCTGTAACACAGGAGAATGTATGTTGATGAACATAACAATGTATTGGGATGCATATGGAAATTATTTCAAATATGAAGTTCCTCAAAACTTTCCTTTAACAAAATGCAACCATAAAAAATTTAAGAAAAAAGATTATGTTAAATTACATAAAATATTGAATAATCCTAACTCAAAATACAGTAAATTCACAATAGAAAATTTAACAGAAAAACAGGCACAAAACAAATATAAGACAGATGCAACATCTGGCTCTACAATTAAATTGGTTTTTGATTCAGAAAGGATTAAAGGTGCAGTTAAAACAACACATACATTGTGGCATATTGCTAATGGAAGGATAAATAAAATATTGAAAAATAAAACAGGAGAAGTAAAAGTTTCAGACTTTACAAATAAAGAGTTTTTTATTTCTTATGAAATAAACAAAAAAGAAACGAATATTTTTGATACAGATTTTATAAATAAAATTGAAAAACAAATATCAAAGAAGAACATGAATAAATCAATATTAATTAGCAATTATCTAATTAGAAATAATATAAAATCAAAAAAGAGCAATAAATTTTTAAAACAAATTAAATTTTTAAAAAAATAAAAAGAAGAAACATTCTTGACAACTAGGAACATGACTATAAACTTGCACACAGGTAATTTGCAGAACAAAACAATATTTGTAAATATAAAAACACAATAAACTTATAAATATAAATTAACTTTTAACTTTACATTTTCAAACTTTTAACTATTTTTAGACACATGAAAAAATTATATATTTTTGCACTTATATTATTTGCAGTAAGCACTGTAAATGCTCAAAAACACCTTCACAATAAATGTTTAGAAGGAAAAATATCATTGAATAAAGATCTTTTTTCTTTTGACGAGTCAAAATATCAAGAAAAATCAAGTTTTTCCTATGACGTAAAATATTATAGATTAAACCTATTATTTGAAGACATAGATAATAAATACGTTGCAGGAGAAGTTACAACATATTTTGAAACAAAAACTACAGGGTTTAATCAAATAAGTTTTGACTTAGCAGGTAATATAAATGTAGATTCAGTTATTTTTAGACAAAATAAAATACCCATGTCTTCAATAACTCACATATCTGACGAATTAACAATTAATCTTCCGACAACAATAGCAAATGGAACCATAGATTCAATATCTGTTTTTTATCAAGGTATTCCTGATCCTTCCGGGGGTTTTGGTTCTTTTATTCAAGACTCTCATAACGAAACTCCAATTATTTGGACTCTTTCAGAGCCATATGGAGCAAAAGATTGGTGGCCATGCAAACAAAGTCTAAATGACAAAGCAGACTCAATAGATGTTTATGTTACAAACGAAGATGTGTATAAAGCTGCAAGTAACGGACTATTAATTTCTGAAACAACACAAAGCGGTATGAAAACTGCACATTGGAAACATAAGCACCCGATTACAGCATATCTTGTTGCTGTTGCAGTAACAAACTATTCAACATATTCTGATAATGTTACATTAACAACAGGGCAAAATGTTGAAGTTTTAAACTATGTTTATCCGGAAGATTTGTCTTATGCACAAAATAATACACCCAATGTCTTAGATGTTATTCAATTATACAGCGACCTTTTTATACCCTATCCTTTTTATAATGAAAAATATGGACATGCCCAATTTGGATGGGGTGGAGGAATGGAACATCAAACAATGAGTTTTATGGTAAGTTTTGGACATGGTTTAATGGCTCATGAACTTGCACACCAATGGTTTGGTGATTTTGTTACATGCGGATCTTGGGCTCATATATGGCTAAACGAAGGGTTTGCAACATATCTTGACGGAATGACACATGAGCATAACTTAAGCGGAGGTGACGATTTTGACTCATGGAAATCAGACAGAATAAACTATGTTGTATCACAGCCAGGAGGGTCTGTTTGGGTTGATGACACAACAAGTGTAAATAGAATTTTTAACGGAAGACTTTCGTATTATAAAGGAGCATTAGTTCTTCATATGTTAAGAAAAACTGTAGGAGATGACGCATTTTTTCAAGGTCTTCAAAATTATTTAACAGATCCAAATATTGCAAATGGATATGCAATGACATCTGACTTACAAGCACACATTGAAGCAACATACGGAAGTTCTCTCGAGTATTATTTTGATGATTGGTTTTATGGAGAAGGTTATCCAATTTATAATATAGCATACTCGCAAAACACACCCGGAAATATTAATATTAAAATTAATCAGTCTCAGTCTGATAGTTCGGTAGATTTTTTTGAAATGAAGGTGCCTGTAAAATTTCATGGAGCAACGCAAGATTCCGTTATATGGTTTGATAACACATCAAATGGGCAACAATATATTGTAAATCTTGGGTTTACGGTAACATCTGTCGAGTTTGACCCAAATAATGACATTGTTTCTACAGGAACAACGGTTTTAAAAGTTGGTACATTAAAAGACGGAATAAGGTCTTTTATAAGTCCAAATCCCGCAAACGAAGAAATAAAAGTGAATTTCATTGAAAAAATTAAACCTGAAAAGGTGAATATAATTGACTATACCGGAAGAATTATTAAATCTTTTGAAGAAGAAAATAACGCATCATATATCTTTAAATATGATATAAAAGATTTACCGCGAGGACTATATTTTATTTCTTTTAAACAAGAAGGAAAAACAGTTAGTAAAAAGTTTATAAAAAACTAAGTTTTTAAATTGATTTTATATTTTTGTAAAAAAAAAAGATGTTTTCAGGAATAGTAGAAGAAATTGGAATAGTTAAAAGCATTAGAAAAGAAGGAGAAAATGTTCATTTTTCATTAACGTGCAGTTTTGTTAATGAATTAAAAATTGACCAAAGTCTTTCACATAATGGAGTTTGTTTAACTGTTGTTGAATTAACAGATAACAGCTATACTGTTACGGCAGTTCAAGAAACCTTAATAAAATCAAACTTAGGCTTATTAAAAATAGGAGATAAAGTAAACCTTGAAAGAAGCATGAAACCAGATAGTTTGCTTGACGGACATATTGTGCAAGGACATGTTGACCAAACAGCAATATGCACAAAAGTAGAAGAAGCAGACGGAAGTTGGTATTATACATTTGAATACGAGCCTCAAAAAGAAAATGTTACAGTTGAAAAAGGTTCGGTTTCTGTAAACGGAGTAAGTCTAACTGTAGTAAATTCAAAAGACAATTCTTTCCAAGTTGCAATTATTCCTTTTACACATGAAATAACAAATTTTCATACAATAGAAAAAGGAACAGTAGTGAACATTGAATTTGATATTATTGGAAAATATATAACAAAGATTGTTAGGCAATATATGGAGAAATAAAAGTTTTACGATAAAAAAAAACAGGCAAAACCTTCTTTTTTACCTGTTTTTTGTTTTTAGAAATGTTATTTTGTTAGTTCTCTAAAAACATCCTCCATACTTTTTTCTTTTTTGTATAAAGAAAGCAGAGTTAAATTATTTTTAACAGAAAAGCTAAATATTTGTGCCCTAATATCATCATTTTTTGATGTTTCCAATATAAAATTTCTTTTATCAATTTCAACAATATTTTCTATTTTGCTTATTGTTTTTAATAGATTAACATCTATACTATTTGCAAACTCAACAACTATTGCATTTTTTGTTTGCAATGATAGCTCATGAATTTTTGACACAGAATTATTTGCAATTATTTTTCCCTTATCAATTATTATAACACGATTACATATTGCTTCAACCTCTTGCATTATATGAGTTGAAAGCATAACAGTTTTTTCTTTGCCTATTGTAGAAATTAAATCTCTTATTTCAACAATTTGATTTGGGTCAAGTCCTGTTGTAGGCTCATCAAGAATTAAAACATCCGGGTCATGAATTAAAGCTGCAGCAAGACCTGTTCTTTGTCTATATCCTTTTGAGAGAGCTCCAATTTTTTTATGTTTTTCACGTGAAAGACCAGTTAAATTTAAAATATCATTAAGGTTTTCATTTATATTTCCTTTTATTTGGTACGTTTTAGAAACAAAATTTAAATATTCTTTAACGTACATATCAAGATAAAGAGGATTGTGTTCCGGAAGATAACCAATTTGGTTTTTAATACTTTTTATATCTTTTTTTGTATTAATTCCATTAACAACCACATCTCCCGAATTTTGAGAAATATATCCGGTTATAATTTTCATCATTGTAGATTTTCCCGCACCGTTTGGACCTAAAAACCCAACAATATCACCTGTTTTTATTTCAAAACTAACAGAATCTAATGCTTTCTGATTTCCGTATATTTTTGTAATATTTTTTGCAGATAAAGACATTGTAAAATAATTCTATATATTAAAAACATTCAAAACTAATATAAAACTACAAGTTTTACAAAACTTCATGCTTTTATCAAATTTAAATATACAAAAAGCATTGGAATTCTAATATACTGTGCTGATAAACAGGAAAATAAAAAAAACATTGTCGCATATATTGTTTTGTAACATAAATTTTTCTATTTTAGCAAATTATTCAAAACTTATAAAAAATAAACATATAAAAAGATGAAATTTATTGTTTCCAGTTCAGAATTATTATCACATCTTCAAAGCGTAAGTAAAGCAATTAGTGGAAAATCAACAATTCCAATTTTAGATAGCTTTTTATTTGATTTACAGAGAGGAGAATTAACTATTACAGCATCAGATTTAGAATCCACACTAATTTCAAAGCTAACACTAGAAAATAGTGATGGGGATGGAAAAATTGCTTTGGAAGCAAAAAGATTGTTAGATATTTTAAAAGAATTTCCGGAACAACCTCTTACTTTTGAGATTGATTTAGAATCTCTTTCAACAACAATATTATCTGAAAATGGGAAATTTAATGTTGTTGGTTCACCTGCAAATGATTATCCTCAATTTCCGGAATTAAAACAAGGTGAGGCTACAAGTTTTGCAATAAATACTGCTGTTTTAGAACAGGGGATAAGTAAAACAATTTTTGCAACTGCAAATGATGAGTTAAGACCAGTAATGAATGGTGTTTATTTTGCAATGTCAGAAGAAAACATAACATTTGTTGCCTCAGATTCACACAAGCTAGTAAGATACAAAAGATTAGATGTAAAAGCAGGTAAAGAATCTTCTTTTATTTTACCAAAAAAACCAGCTAACTTGTTGAAAAATCTTTTATCTGGAGCAGATGAAGATGTTGTTGTTGGCTTTGATGATAAAAATGCAGTTTTTACATTTTTTGGATTTAAACTTATCTGTAGATTAACAGAAGGAAAATTTCCAAACTATGAAACTGTAATACCTACTGAGAATCCAAATAAATTAATAATAAACAGAATAGACTTATACAATACAGTAAAAAGAGTATCAGTATTTTCTAATCAAGCAAGTAATTTAATTAAACTTCAATTAACAGCAAATGAAATAACTGTATCTGCTCAAGATATTGATTTTTCAATATCTGCTCATGAACGTCTTTCTTGTCGTTACGAAGGAGATGAAATGGAAATAGGATTTAAATCGGTGTTTTTATCAGAAATACTTCAAAATATAGGCTCCGAAGAGATTGTTCTTGAAATGTCAGACCCATCAAAAGCCGGAATTGTTTTACCTTTTGAGTCTAACTCAGAAAGTGAAGACGTTTTAATGTTATTAATGCCTATGATGGTTAATGGCTAATTGAAAAAAATAATAAAAACCCGGCAGGAAAAGTTTTTTTGTCGGGTTTTTATTTTTAAAATAACAATTATTTGCAATTTGAATCCGGATCCAATCGGATAGATTTATATTCTAATTTTTTAGGAGCATTATCTACCGGAATTGTTAATTTATCAAAGAAAACAAATTCATTATTAACCTTTGCCGAAATTTTATATGTTCGTCCCCATTTTGCAATAAAAATAAACTTTGAATTTTTAGAGTTTGGTCTAATTTTATATGAATCTTGTGTTTCTGTATCTTTAATTGTAATTAAAACATTTGGAATTTCTTTAGAACACTTAGAATAAACAGAACCAACCATAACAGTAATGTCTGACCTAACGACAGAATCAAGAGCTATTGTAAAAATGTCTGTTTCACTTACATCTGGGCTTTTTTGCGAAGCATAATATGCTCTTTTTTTGTCTGCTGTGGGCATATAAAAAACATCATCTCCAACAGTATTAATTGGATATCCAATATTCACCGCTTTTGACCAAGTGCCAAAATCTGTTTTTGTGGATTTGAAAATATCATAACCCCCTAAATTTTGATGTCCTTTTGAACTAAAATATAAAGTTTTTCCGTCAGGATGAATATATGGTCCCTCTTCGTTATACTTTGTATTAACTGCATCGCCTAAGTTTCTTGCCGGTCCCCATGCACCATTTCTTAATTTTTCAGAAACATAAATATCTAAACCTCCAAATCCTCCAGGTCGTCCACTTGTAAAATATAAAAAATTCCCGTCTGCAGAAAGAGAGGCATGAGTTTCTTTTTCTTCCGTATTAATGTTTGGTCCTAATTTTACAGGAACCCCCCATTCTCCTTTTTCAAAAGAACTCATAAAAATACTTCCGTAATCTTCACCTTTGTATATAAATAATTTTTGTCCATCTACCGACAAACCAATTGAAGCTTCGTGTTTTGGGGTATTAATGTTCATTCCAATACTCTTGGGTTTTGTCCACTTTCCGTTTTCTTTTTCACAAATAAAAATATCTTCATTATAATTTCCATCTTCATCAATATCTTCGTCCCATCCATTTGGGCGACGAGAAGTAAAAATTAAAATTGATTCATCTGCAGAAACAACCGGGCTATGGTCATTGTATTTTGAGTTTATTGAATCTCCAAGATTTCTAACTTTAATTTTAATTTTATTTTCAAACAATCTTTGTGCGTGTTCACATTTTATAATTTCTCTATCAATAATACTAGAAATAAGTTCGTTTTTTTGAACTTTTTCTTTTAGCATAGAGAGTTCTTCTAAAGCAGCTATAAAAAGGTAAGAGGCTTTATAGGCTCTTGCAAGCTGAAAAGAAGACTCAACATAACGAGGTTTAGTTGAAGGTTTATTAAAGTTTGCTTTTGCAGTTTTAAAATATTTTATTGATTCTTTTTCCCTTGTTTTCGTATTTAGTAATGCAAACCCCATTTTATAATTAAAATCCGCATCATTTGGGTTGTCATACAAAAATCTCTCGTAGAAGTCGATACTTTCGGCAAAAATATCACCATCAATAAAATCTTCTATTAACTGAACATTGTCCAACTTGTTGCCCTGTAAAATTACGCAACCCTCTGTAAATATTAGAGAGATAATAAGAAAAATAAAAATTTTTAACTTCATCATTTTCAGATTTTGTTACTATTTGTCAGAACTAAACATTGGATCCCATGGCGGTAATAAAATAGGTTTTTGATTTAAAAAATTTAATGTTTTAGCATCTATAAATTTTTTCAAAACTACAAGGCGAAACATATATTCATCAAACCAAGCATCCGTCATTGTCAGATAACCATTGTGTCCGGAAGATTTACCCCAACTATTTTCAAGTAACCATTTGGTAATTTCTCCTTTTTCATTAACATCTGCACCAACTAAAGCCATTCCATGTGTTGAACCACTTTCACGAGATAAAATGCGTTCTCTCTTTGTCATATCAAATTTAACGCCAAAAAGTGATTCGTAGTCATAATTATTAATATCTAACAAACCTTCTTTACTGTTTAGTTGTTTTCCAACATCGCAAGAAAAATACATTGCTTCATTATTTTTGATAGACTTGAGAGCAAATTTTTTGATTTCTTTTGCAGGTAAATTAATATACTGCCAGTTTCTTCCCTCCATTACATTTCTATCTTTATTGATTTCATACAGTTTATAATATTCTCTTGTCGGGTCATCCATTAACATGATATAATCATTGAAATTTATTTCTCCTATTGATTCTTTCATAAAAGATTTTGGGGTGTATTTTTTAAGAGAACTTATACTGTCTTTTTTGTCTTTATATCTCCATTCAAACTCTGTTGGGGGAACACCAAGATTGATTACTAATATTTTATATATTTCTCCCAACATTTTTATTTTATGTTTTCTTAAAACGGCATCTGTGCCTTTTATAGAACGTAATTCAAGAGCATCTTCTCTCAATTTTTTTCTAATAAGACGAACCATCATTCCAGTGTTTTCGCTAGAATGAGTTTCGGGCATAATATCTTTCGGAACAATTCCATATTTGTTTGCTAAATTTATGAAAGAGTTCCATACGCCACCATCCCCAATAGTGTTTTGGAACAACCAAGAAACATTTCTGTCTTCAATTTTTAAATTTCTAGTTTCAATAATTCCTTCAAGAAACATGTTTGATTTTTCAAAAATATCAAAGAAATATAAATAGTTTGTAGAATATTCAAAAGATGAAACATTGAAGTTTGAAATAGCTTTTGGTCTAAGAACGTTGAGGCTTGTAAACATCCAACATCTGCCGGAAGACTTTTGGTTGGTTATTCCCTTTACTGATACTTTGTATTTGAATTCGTGGTCGTATTTACCAATATTATTTCTATTAAGAGCCAGGTTTTTTATGTTGTTATTTGAAACAGCATTTATAACTGCTCTTAGTTGTGAATCATTATTGTCAAAAGAATTTTTTATTTGAACGAATTCTCTTTTGCCTATTCCTTTTTGTCCTGTTACAGAAAGAGAAAAAAGAATTATAATCAAAATTACTATTATTTTGTTCATATGTCTAAAGTTGTATATTTGATTGATATTTAATGAGTTGACAGAATATTTATATTTGCAAAAGTTGTTTTGCTTAGTACATAGTAACACCACTTTGTCTTGCAAGTAATCTGTATGTTCTGTTATGGTTAAGCTCAAGGCTGTTAAAATTTTTGTCTTGTTTGTTTCATAGAAAGAATCTTTTAGTTTAAAAAAATTTAAATTATATGTGTGTTTAAAAATATTAAAGCTGTTCTTAAAAACGAACAGCTCTAATACTTGGTTTTATATAATGTTAAAAATTAATTAAACCCCGTAAGCTTTGTTAAGTCTGTTCGAGGATTGATTGTCATAACAGGTATTTTTTGCACATTGGCAATAACTTTTTGTTCAGATGCACCAAGCATATAATCGTGCATACTGATATTTTTTGTTGTTGTTATCATTATTAAATCAGCTTTAATTTCTTCTGCATATTTTAAAGATTCGTCAGAAATGTTTTTGCCATCTAATTTAACAATGTCAAAATCAATACCTTTATCTGTTAGGAAATTTTTAGCAATCATCATGTTCGAAACGATTTTCTTTTTAAAGATTTGATCATTTGTATCAATATAACACAGATAAAATTTTGCACCAAAATAGTTGTGAATAAATTCTGCCCAAATAAGTTTTTCTTTTTCAGCAAACTTAAAATCAACAGGAAAAACTACTTTTTTAACATCTTCGTTTTGAGGATTGTCTTGAACAACAATAAAAGGGGCATCAGAACCAATAATAACTTTTAAAGCCCAACTTCCGGTAAACTTTTGCATTCCTTTTATGCCATGTGTTCCCATTATTGCAAAAATAGCATTTTCATTTTTAATCAAACGATTAATGTCTGAAAAAATACTACCTTCTTTTACCGTATATTTTGGTTTAACTCCATATTCTTTTTCGAAAGAGTTAACAGCGGTTTCCATTTTTTCAGAAGCTGTCTTAATTTCAGAACTTTTTTTTACAATATGTAGTAAAACTATATCGCAGTTCATTTTTATTGACATTTTTGCAGCATGTTTTAAGGCATACTCCGATAATTCAGAAAAATCCCAAGGAACAATAATTGGTCTGTTGTTTGCCATTTTATTTTTTTTAAAATTAAAACTCAAAAATATGAATAATTTATATTAATATCAAGAAAATTAGGTCTTAATAAAAATAAATGTGTAGTCTTTAAAAAAATATTGATTGTTTTCTGATATTTTATTAATTTTACACTCAATATTATTTGAAATTATTTAATAATGAGCAATACAAAATCTAACAAAGAAATTCAAGTTCTAAAAGAAAGGATTGAAGCTCTTGAGCAGTTAAATAATGAGCTTGCACTCCACAATAAAGAGCTGAGGGAAGAAAATGACAAACACGCGGAAATGCTAGCTTTTCTTCCCGCAAATGCTAAAAAGCAAATGCAAAAAAAATCAAAAACTTCCGCATCGCTAAGATATAAAATGGTAACAGTTTTATACTCTGATGTTAAGGGGTTCACTGAACTTTTACAAGAACAAGATGCAGAAGCACTAATTGATGAATTAGATAATTTCTTTTTTGAGTTTGATAATATAGTAGAAAAAAACAATATTCAAAAGGTAAAATCTTTAGGAGATACTTTTATGTGTGCCGGCGGAATTCCTAAAAAAAACAGAACAAATCCAGTAGAAGTTATTGTTGCCGCATTAGAAATGCAAGCATATTTAAAAAAAATACAAGAGGAGTCTAAGAAAAATGACAGAAATATATGGAGTCTTACTTTTGGTGTTCATACAGGGCCTGTTACAGCAACAGTATCCGGCAAAAAGAAAATTTCATATGATATTAAAGGAGATACAGCCAATATTGCAAGTAGGATTGAGTCTGCAAGTAAGCCAACAGAAATTAGTATTTCCGGAATGACTTACGAATTTATAAAAGAGTTTTTTGCTTGCGAGTTTAGGTCAAAAATGCCTGTAAAATATAAAGGAGACATACCTGTTTATGTAATTAAAGGATATAGACCGGACTTGTCAATAGATGGAAAAGGAAAAATTCCCAATAAAGCTTTTAGAATAAAATTTCAAACAATAAAATTTGAAGACCTAAATGATTATGTTCTCGATAGACTAGAAAGAGAGCTTCCAAAACACCTTTATTATCATAATTATAAACATACTATTGATGTTACTATTGGAGTAGAGATTATTGGATATGGCGAAGGGGTTGGAGAAGAAGACATGTTACTTTTAAAAACAGCAGCGTTATTTCATGATTTTGGGCAGGTTGCAGGGGCATTAGACCATGAAGAAAGAGGATGCAAAATTGCAGAAGAAATTCTTCCGGGTTTCGGTTATGATAAAGAACAAATAAAAATAATAAAAGGAATTATAATGGCAACAAAGCTTCCACCACAACCTAAAACAAAATTGGAAGAAATTATTGCAGATGCTGATTTAGATTACTTAGGAAGAAGAGATATGGTTCCGGTTTCAGACACTTTATACCAAGAACTAAAAGTACAAGGAATTATAGGGTCTTTTAATGATTGGAATAAACTTCAAGTGAAATTTTTAAGTGCCCATCAATATTTTACAGAAACAGCAAGAACAATGAGAAAAGTAAACAAAGAAGAACAAATTGAACGAATTAAGGAGTTGATTACAGAAGATTAATAGAAAAATGGGGTTTTGCTAACAAGTAAAACCTTTTTATTTAAAAAATATATAAAAAATTATTAAAATTAATACAGAATATGGAAAATATAAATTGGGAAAAATTACCTTTCGGTTACATAAAAACAGATTATAATGTAAGGTGTTATTATAAAAATGGAAGATGGGGGCAAATAGAAGTATCTTCATCTGAACATATACCGTTACATATGGCAGCAACATCCTTGCATTATGGGCAACAAGCGTTTGAAGGTATGAAAGCTTTTACAGGAAAAGATGGCAAGATTAGACTCTTTAGATGGGAAGAGAATGCCAAAAGAATGCAAAATTCTGCCAAAGGTATAATGATGGCAGTACCACCTATTGAGTTATTCAAAAAAATGCTTACAAAAGTTATAAGAAAAAACAAAAAATATGTACCACCATATGGAAAAGGAGCGTCGCTATATATTAGACCATTATTAATTGGAACAGGTCCACAAGTAGGAGTAAGACCTGCTGATGAGTATCTTCTTGTTATGTTTGTTAGCCCGGTAGGACCTTATTTTAAAAAAGGATTTAGTCCGGTTTCAATGCTTATAACCAGAGAGTTTGATAGAGCAGCACCACAAGGAACAGGAAAATATAAAGTTGGAGGAAATTATGCTGCAAGTTTAACATCAATGAAAAAAGCCCACGATGCCGGATATGCAAATGTTTTATACCTTGATGCAAAAGAAAAAAAATATATTGATGAGTGTGGACCGGCAAATTTCTTTGGAATAAAAAACAACACATACATTACTCCAATGTCCGATTCAATTTTACCTTCTATAACGAATATGAGTTTAATTACATTAGCAGAACTCTTAGGTTTAAAAACAGAAAGAAGACCGGTTTTATTAGACGAACTATCTTCATTTGACGAGGTTGGTGCATGTGGAACCGCTGCTGTTATAAGTCCAATAAACAAAATAACAGATAGTGAAACCGGAATAGATTACACTTATGGGAATGAACCAGGTAAAATATCGACAATGTTGTATAATAAGTTAATTTCAATTCAAACAGGAGACGAAGAAGATCTGTTTGGTTGGGTTGAGATAATAGAATAAAAACACCGATATAATATGGTTTTTATGATGCAAGAATTTAAAAATTTAAATTTCGAATATCTAATAAAACATCTCTGAAACTATCATAATTTTGGATTATTTTTAAAAGATTAATTGCAGTTTCTTCCGGACTTGAAAGTTTGTTGTTTTTCTTTAAATCAACAAACTTTTTAAGTTCAGAAAAATCATTAACAGAAGATGTTCTAATTTGATTCTGCATAGCCGTATCAACAACACCTGGAGCAACAGAAAATATGTTAATTCTATTCAATTTAGGGTAAAAAGATTGTTCAAGATTTATATTTTCACTAAACATATCTAATGCAGATTTGGATGCACAATAAACACTCCACGCATCAATAGTATGCCTTCCTGCTCCGGAACTAACATTTAATATTATTCGTTTGTTTGTGTAAGGTTGATATTTTTTAATAAAATTATTTATTAAAATACTTGGAGAAAGAATATTCACATTATAATCATTAATTATTTCTGTGGTTTTTAACTTTCCAACTCTTTTTATTTTAGAAATAACTCCCGAATTATTGATTAAAATAATATCACTTGCATTTTCAATGTTAGGAAAAAATATACTTTCAGTATCTTCTAAATTAGATAAGTCTGTTGTTATATGATTATAGTTTTTATGATTTAATGTGTTTTTTCTGGAAATGCCAATAACTTTATTGTTTTCGTCTTTAAGAAGTTCTTCTGCCAAAGATTTTCCAATTCCTTTGCTTGTGCCTGTAATAAAATAATGTTTCATGTTTCTAAAAAAGTTAAAAATTTGAAAGTGAAAAGTGAAAAGTTAATTTACACTTGTAATTTTTTAAGCACTGCACATAGGAACACTTGTTTTTTCTGCAAGTAATATGTGCGCAGGCTGATAGTCATGTCCTTGGGTGTAAAAATATTTGTTGTGGGAGTTTTGCATAGCTGAGCCTTTGGGTTCAAGAGTCTAATTTGTTGGGCTTAATTTGTTGCCGAAATGTTTGACTTTATAATAGCTGGGTTTTGGTTTTAAAAAAACGACAAATATAACACAATTTATAGGGCAATTTAATATTTTTACAAAAAGGATTGCTTGGTTAAATAGTTTTTGCGAATCTATGAGACAAATACTATTTAGTTTTTATCTAAAATTTGTCTCTAATCCATTTAGGGCCAATGATTGCTCCGGCAATTAGATATGGATAGTATGTGAAAAGTCGCCAAACAAACGCTGTTATAATTGCAATACCGGCAACTTTGGGCATAAAATCATTTAAATATTCTGAAAAAACATATTCAGAAAAACCACTCCCGCCCGGAGTTGGACTTACAAGCATCATAACCCACATAACCAATTGCTTTGCAAAAAGCAGAAAGTGGCTGTTTTTCATTGCAAAAAAAGCAACAAACATTGCATTTACAACCCAGTATCTTGATGTCCACGAAATAAATGTTGCACCAATAGCTTTTGCCCAAAATCCAAAAGATTTCTTTTTAAATTCTTTTGAGTTATTTATTATATCTAACCCTGCTCTTCTTGCGGCTTTTCGCCAACGCCTTAGAAATTTTATTCCAAAAATTGCAAGAATTGTTTTTTTTATAATAACAGGGTTTATAAATAAACCGTAGCTCAAAAAAAGATTGTATGCAAGTTTAATAATGTATCCAATAACAGCAAAATAAAAGAATTGGTTTGCAAAGTTAAGTCCTGTTGTATCGCCTATTGTAAAAAGAGTTTCCGGGCCCACGGCAAAAACCATTAACGGAAACATAATAATAAAATAAAGTTCATCTAAAAAAGATGTTGCCATAACTATTGCAGCACTTTTTCCTACACTTATTCCTTCTTTATGAACAAATATAACAGCAACACTTGTTCCTCCAATTGCAGAAGGGGAAACTGCAGAAGCAAACTCCCAAAGCATTATTATTTTGAATGCTTGTTTCCATGATATTTTGTTTTCACTCAACACTTTAAGCCGGGTGATGTAGCCAAAGTCTCGTAATAACATAAATACAGTAGCGAAAAACAAAAAAAGAACAGTTATTGCAGAAAAGTTAATTGCATTAAACGAAATGTCTTTATTTCTAATCTGAAAGTAAAGCATTGCAAACACAACAATTAATCCTAAAGCAACCGGAATTATGATTTTTCTAGGACTAATTTGTTTTTGGAGATTTTCCTTTTTTTTTAGTTCTGTTTTCGACATAGGTTTTATTTGTCAATGCTTTCGTATATTGAATTTTTGCTAAGAAATTCCGGAATAAAAGCTTTCATTAGTTTAACTATCTCAAAATTGTCTGAATTTTTCATAACAGAAATGATTTTTTCTGTTTGTTTTATTACCTCGTCTTTTTTGTACACTCTAGTTTGGGCAATCATAATTTTTTTATGTGTTGTAGGTTTCGTGTTTTCCATATCGGCAAGCAGTTCTTCGTATAGTTTTTCTCCGGGACGCAAACCTGTAAATTTTAGATTTATGTCTTTTCCAAGTTTTAAGCCGGAAAGTTTAACCATTTTTTTAGCAAGATCCACAATTTTAACTGATTTTCCCATGTCAAAAATATATATTTCACCACCTTTTCCAATTGCACCTGCCTGTAGAACAAGTTGACATGCTTCGGGAATTGTCATAAAAAACCTTGTAATTTCCGGGTGTGTAATTGTTACAGGACCCCCTTCTTCTATTTGTTGTTTGAAACGAGGAATTACAGAACCGTTTGAGCCTAAAACATTTCCAAAGCGAGTTGTAATAAAAGTTGTGTGGTTATTTTGAAGAGTCTGAATGTATATTTCTGCAATTCTTTTGGACGCACCCATGATATTTGTAGGGTTTACGGCTTTATCAGTGGAAATCATAACAAATTTTTTAACTTTAAATTCTACTGACTTATTTGCAATAATTTTTGTTCCAAGTATATTTGTTCTTACAGCTTCCGAAGGGTTATTTTCCATCATTGGAACGTGTTTATATGCTGCTGCATGGTATACAATATCAGGTTTAAAAGTTTTAAAAGTTTTATGAACCCTAATTTCATTTGTAATGTCTCCTATAACAATTTCAAAGTTTGGAAAGTTCATTTTTTCTTTTAAACTAAGTTCTAAGTTATACAATGGAGATTCTGCTTGGTCGAAAATAATAATTTTTTTAGGTCTAAATTTTGTGAGCTGAAAAACAATTTCACTTCCTATTGAACCGGCAGCACCTGTAACTAAAACTACTTTATTAAGAACATCTTTTTTAATTTTATCTTCGTCAAGTTTTATTGGAGTTCTTTCCAGTAGGTCTTCAATATTTATTTTTCTTATTTGCTTATAACTTAATTCTCCGTTTATCCAGTTTTGTACGTCAGGAAGTGTAAGAACATTTATATCTTCGTTAAAACAAATATCAATTATTTCTTGTTTTTTTGTTGGCGAAATATTTTTGTCGGCAATTATCATTTCTGATATGTCATTTTTTTTTAGAAAAGCTTTTAAATTACTGGAATTGTGAAACTTAATACCATCTATTCTTTTTTTATTGCCAGTGTCAAAAGGGTCTATAAATGCAACTACATTATAATTTATTTCTTCGTCTTGCATTAAAACTCTTTTGGTTGTAATTGCATTTTCATTTGTGCCAAGAATAAGGATGTTTTTTTCTTCTTTAAGAATATTATTTGCTTCTGCATAAGCCGTTTTAACAAAAAACCGGAAACTTGTCATTAAGAATATACTTACAAAATAATCTATAAGAATAATTGAAAATGGAATGATGTAGTTTATATTAAAAAAATAATAAACAATATAATTTATTGTAATATAAATGATTGTTGAGTAGGTAATAACAAGAATAATTCTAATAGCATCTTTTGTTCCTGTGTAGCGTATAATTCCTGTGTATGAGCGAGTTATGAGAAATAGAGAAAGACGAATAAAAAGAACATATAAAATAACATATTGTATTGTTCTAAAATATTCATCATTTAAATTAAAATTAAAACGTAATAAAAAAGCAAAAACAATAGATGCAACAGAAATTATTAAGTCAATACTTAAGATTATCCATCTTGGAGTGTTCTTGGGAAGAGAAAGATGTTTTAACATTTCTGTTTTTTTAATTTCTAATAATTTGTACCTCTCCGTTTATGCCAATTTTTATTATGCTAGACGGCTTTGGTAAATTTGTTTTTTCTTGATTGAAATTTACGATATAATCAACATTTTTTTTAATTTCTTCTGAAATTTGTGAAAATATTAGAGGAGTTTGTTCTCCTGAAATATTTGCTGAAGTTGAAACAATTGGTTTTTTAAATTTTTGAAGTAGTTTTGAGCTAAATTCTTCTTTTGTTATTCTTATTCCAATGCTTCCGTCTTCTGCAATTAAATTATCTGGTAAATTTTTAGCATTGGGGAATATTATTGTAGTTGGTTTATCTGAAATTTCGGCAATTTCTATTGCAACATCCGGCACATTTTCAACATAAGAATATATTCTTCCGGTATTGTTGAGTAAAATAAGCATACTTTTACTATTCTTACTTTTTTTTATTTTAAGAACTTTTTTTATTGCTTCTTTATTTGTTGCATCGCAACCGATTCCCCAAATAGTATCAGTAGGGTAGAGAATAATACCTCCTTTTTGGAGAATTTCTATTGCTTTGTTTATGTCTTCTTGCATTTTATTTTAAATAAGTATTCATTAAATTAGTTGCAATTTTTTCTTCATTAAATTTTTGAACAAATTCAAATCCTTCTGAAATCATTTTATCTTTTAATTTTTTATCAGAAAGAATGCTTTTTATTGCCTTACTTAATTCTTCAACATTGTTTGGTTCAACATAAATTGACGAAAACCCCCCTGTTTCACTAAAAACACCACCTTTTGTTGTTATTACAGGAACTTTTGAGTATAGAGCTTCAATTATTGGTATTCCAAAGCCCTCAAAAACAGATGGATATATAAATATTTCTGCTTGTTGGTATATTCCCGGCAAATCTTCAAAAGGAATGTTGTTGTAGATAAAAAGCATATCTTCTAAATTGTTTTCAGAAGCAAAACTTGTTAGTTTTTCTTGATATTCTGTTTGTTTTCCAATAACAATAAGGGGAGTTTTTATTTTTCCGTGTTTAATTGCTTTTAAAATAAAAAGACTGTTTTTTCTTTCCTCAATTGTTCCAACATTGAGAATAAAATTTTCAGGAAGATTATATTTTTGGGCTAATTCAATTTTCTTTTTTGTATTAACATCTTTTTGAAACTTGGAATTGCACCCCTGGTATACAACTTCAATTTTTGTTTCATCAATTTCAAGAAAGTTTATAATGTCTGTTTTTGTTTGTTCGCTAATGGCTATAACTGTGTCGGCAATTTCACAGGCATATTTTGCTTTTTGATAATATATTTTTCGGTCAACAGAATTGTATAGTTTTGGGAATCTTAAAAATATTAAATCATGAATTGTAACAATAAGTTTCGCATTTGATTTTTTGTGTGCATTGTTGGGAAGCTCACCACTTAAGCCATGATAAATGTCTAATTTTTGTTCATTAATTTTATTGGCAATTCTAAATGTTCGCCAATAAGATTTAAAAAGTTTACTTAAAAAGCGTTTTGGTTCGTATATTTTTACTTTTTCCGGGATATTAAATTTTATCGAATCTTTGGTTGACGGTGTGTACAAAAGATACTTGTGTGCCGGATAATATTTAGTTAGAAGTTCTATTGTGCTTCTACTATAGTTACCTAAACCGCTTGAATTAAAAAAAGCTCGTTTTGCATCAAATCCTATCTTCATTTATTTATTTTTACTTAACAAAAGGTTTTGGACATTTTTATGCTGTAACATTATATTCTCTAAGAGCATCGTTTAAAGATGTTTTTAAATCTGTTGATGCTTTTCTTTTTCCAATAATTAATGCTGCCGGTACTTGGAATTTTCCTGCAGGAAATTCTTTTGTATATGACCCGGGAATTACGACAGAACGTTCCGGGACTTTTCCTCTGTATATAGTTGGTTTGCTTTCTGTTACGTCAATAATTTTTGTTGATTTTGTAATTGAAACACCAGCTCCAAGAACAGCTTCTTTTTGGATTCTAACGCCTTCTACAACTATGCAACGAGAACCAATAAAACAACCATCTTCTATAATAACCGGAGCAGCTTGAACCGGTTCTAAAACACCTCCGATACCAACCCCTCCGCTTAAATGTACGTTTTTTCCAATTTGTGCACAAGAACCAACAGTTGCCCATGTGTCAACCATTGTGCCTTCGTCTATATAGGCTCCAATGTTCACATAAGAAGGCATTAAAATAACACCTTTCGAAATGTATGCACCATATCTGGCAACTGCATGGGGAACAACTCTTATCCCAAGTTTTTCATAACCGCTTTTTAAGGGTATTTTATCATGAAATTCTAACTCTCCTGCTTTTAGAGTTTCCATTTTTTGAATTGGGAAATATAACAAAACTGCTTTTTTTACAGAATTATTTACTGTCCAAATATTATTGTTTTTTTCTGCAACTCTAAGTTTGCCTTTGTCAATTGCTTCAATAACTTCTCTTATTGCTTCTTTTGTTTTTGATTCTTGAAGAAGCTCTTTGTTCTCCCAAGCCTTGTCAATTATTTTAAATATATCTTCGTACATTAAATTATTTTTTGTAAAAATATAAAAGTTTTTTAATAATTAGTCTTTGCTTGATTTAATTACTTTTATAACTTTATTGTTCTCATATTTAGCTTTGTATATTAGTTTTCCTTCCTTATCATATCTTTTCAATAAACCATTTATTTTTCCGTTTTTGTATTCTGCTTCTTTTTGTATTGTTCCGTATGGATACCAAGATTTAGATTTTCCGTTTCTTTTGCCGCCTTTAAAAACATCTTCTTTAATTTTTACTTGCCTGGGAGAGTATACAGACCAGACACCATCTTTTCTTCCCATATTATAATTGCCGGAGATGCTTATTTTCCCATTAGGGTGGTAAGTTTCATATTTTCCGTGATATATTCCTTCTTTAAAAGATTCTGTTTTTTCTTTTGTTCCGCCAGGATTCCAATATATGCAAGTTCCGGACTTTATGTTTTTTGAATAATTTAATGAATATTTTTGATTGCCGTTAGGGTAGTAAGCAACCCAATTACCGTGCATTTTTCCGTTGAGAAAATTTCCTGTCATTTCGGTTTTTCCATTTTCAAAATATGAAGTCCAAGGTCCTTCTTCTTTTCCGTTTTTATAGTTTCCAGAATAATAAATCTGTCCATTTTCATAATAAACTTCCCATTTTCCATCTTTTTTATCATTTGAAAAATTGCCTTTTTTCCAAATAGACTTATCTGGATACCAATATGTCCATAAGCCTGTCATTTTTCCTTCCTTGTAATTTCCTTCATTCCCTTTTATTGTTACTTTGTTGTTTGTTTGAAAATAAGTCCACAGCCCGTGCATTTTATTATTGTGAAATGTTCCGAAAATGTCTTTGGTTTTATCTTTGTTATACCATTTTGCAATTCCTTCTTTTTGTCCTTTTTTGTAGTTTATTTCTGATTTTAGGTTCTTGTTTTTGTAATAAGACAGGTGCTTTCCTTCTTTCTTATCGTTTTTATACTTTCCTTTTGTTTTTATATTACCGTTAGGGTACCAATATGTCCATACACCTTCTTTTTTAGAGTTTTTCACTTTTCCAAGCATTTGTTTTTGCCCAGTTCTGTAGTAAGAAATATTTTCCCCGTTTTCATAATTAATTTCGCTTTCTAATTGGCTGTTTTTATACCATGAAAGCCATTTATTTATTTTTTTACCGACTTTATATTCTCCTTTTGTATATATTTTACCATCATCAAAATATTCAAGCCAAATTGAGTCTTTATAACCGGACAAGTACTTTCCTTCTTCTTTTTTTGTTTTATTCTCGTAAAAAGACACTAAATATCCGTTTCCATTTTCAACAAGAGTGTCTTCTTTCTGATTTTTAAAAACTAAAAGTTTAGAAGATTTATTTTTATACAGTTTTTTTGATTTTAATTTGCCGTTTATATAGAAAGAGTCCCAAATACTGTCTTTTTCTCCTTTGTTATATTTTCCGGTGATCTTTAATGCTCCATCTCTGAACCACTCTTTATATATTCCAGAACTTACACCTTTGTATATGCAGCCTTCATTTTGTTTTTTTCCATTATCATAAAAATATGTTACAATACCATTTATTTCGCCATTATGAAAATTTGTTTCTCGTATTAACTTCCCTTTTTTATCCCAAAACTTCCATATTCCTTCTTCTTTTTCAAATTTCCAAGCACCTTCACTTTGTTTTTTGTCTTTTTTTTCATCCCAATAAAAAGTTTTTATTTCTTGTGCAAATGCAGTATAATCAACGAAAATAAAAGTTGCGAGTAAAACTATTTTAAAATATTTCATTTTTATAAAGATTTTTGTTTTAATTTTAGATGTCAAATTTAGTTTGATTTTTTTAATTTATTATTAATTTTTTTATATCTCTTTTATTTGAATGCAAAAACAAACAAAAAAATATTGGATAAGATTTATAATCAGTGGGACTCTTGCATTTATTGTAATATATTTATTTTATACCGTTGCCCGTGAAAATGAAGCTATTGATAAATGGTATAATGACATATCTGATGAATTTGCAAAAATTCTATTGGCAGGCTCAAAGTTTATAACTGAACTTTTTGGTTTTGAGGTTACAACTTTTGGGAAATCTATACGTATTGTTGATGATTTTAAGGCTTCCAACATATTCTTAGACAGAGGTTGTATGGGAAGAAATGTAATATTAGGATATATTGTTTTAATTTTGGTTTTTCCTGGAAAATTTATTCACAAATTATGGTATATTCCTCTGGGAGCATTAATTATAATTTTTGTAAATATGCTTAGAATTTCCGGTTTAGCAATTACTTCGTATTGTTGCCCTGAATATAGTGATATAAACCACTATGTAATTTTTCAAATAGCAGCTTATATTGTAATATTTATTCTTTGGATAATTTGGTTTAATAGATTTAGCCCTTTTGTAAAAAATAAAAATGATTAGGTTTTGTAGGTTAAAGAAATACTATATCCGCCATATTTTCTAACATTTATAACGTGCCCGTCGTCAAAAATTAAATATTGTCCTTTTATTCCAACAAGTTTTCCGGAAAAAGATTTTAACTTTTCAAGATTTATGCTTTTTACTTTTGTTGGATACTTTTTAATAGGATATTTTATTTCTTGGATTTTATTATCCTCTATAATGTATTTATTTAGGTCACTTCGCAATAAACTTTTAGTGTTTGCTTTTTCAGTTTTTAAATCTATATTAAAATCTATATCATTTTTTAACATTTTTTGCCAACTTGTTCTATCCGAAATATGTTTTTTTAGATTAATTTCAATTAATCCTGCAAGATGTCTGTTTGGAGTTTCTGCAAATTTAATTGCCTTTATTGCTCCTTGGTCAATCCATCTGGTTGGAATTTGACTTGCTCTTGTTACTCCAACTTTTACATTACTTGAAAGAGCTAAATAAACAATATGATTTGTTAAGCAATTATTTTTAGACCATTCCATATCTCTTGCATTTCCAAGATGTGCTTCGCAAAGTTCCGGCTTTAAAATACAGGGAGCTGTTTCGGGAGAATCTGCAAAACACGGAAAACAAAAACCTTGAGCAAATGACTTTATAGTTTTATTGCCACATTTAATACAGTTTATATCATTTTTCCAATGAATAGTTAAATTTTTTCCAATAAGACAATTCATTTCAATTTTATTTCCTGATAAAACTAATGAATAATTAACCAAACTGTTTGAAAGTTTAGTTGTCATTTTTCTTAAATTTCCTTCATGTTTCATAGTTTACAAAAATAATTAAAAAATCTCGGAAAAATAATTCAACTAAACATTCAACAAAACTTATTTTTAAGTATTTGAATATTAGTTAATTATAGCATTAGAATTGTTTTTAGGATTTGCAACTATATTAAATATTAAAAAAAAACAGTACTTTGTTTTGCATAGTACTTAACG
Source organism: uncultured Chlorobiota bacterium (assembly GCA_947311445.1). Classification (GTDB taxonomy): domain Bacteria; phylum Bacteroidota; class Bacteroidia; order Bacteroidales; family JAADGE01; genus JAADGE01. The sequence continues at coordinate 45,591 of CAMZKV010000008.1, forward strand.
TTTTTCATATCTTTGTATTGTTAAATATTATATAAAACTTAAAAAATGGAAAAAATAACAACACTAAGCATCAACCATACAGAATATAAATTTATGGAATCTGCCCACCAAATGCTCTCAGATTATAATAGTTTTCTTAAAAGGACAATAAAGGATAAAAACAGATTAAATGATATTGAAATTCAAATTTCTGTTCTGTTAGATTTAGAAATTGAAAACAAAGGAGGTGATAAGATTGTAACAGAAGAAGTTTTAATAGAGGTTATTTCAGTTTTAAAAGATAATCAGAAAATTTATTATCGACCACAAAAAAGAAGAAAACCTGTTTCTGAACAATATAAAAAACAGAATAAAAAGAAAAGAAAAAACAGAACTTTTAAGCTGAGAAGAGATTCTGAAAACAATATTCTCGGGGGTGTTTGTTCTGGAATTGAAAAAAGAATAGGCATTAATACTGTATTACTTCGGGTTTTATTTATAGCAGGAGCATTTTTTAAAGGTTTTATGATTCCGGCATATATAGTTTTATGGATAATAATACCTTCTGATAAAAATAATTAAGCCACAATAATTAAACTTGAGAAAAAAAATAAAATTTATACAAATGAAACACCCACGACAAATATCTTACACCAAAGATAACCCTGTATACCGTTGCCTTGCAGAAAAAAGCAAGTGTTCCTATGTGCAGAATAACACATTTATTATAAATACAAAAATTAAAGTAACTAACTCAATGTAAATTAATTAGAAAATTTTAGACACATGAAAACAGAAAATGTAAAAGCTCAAATGAGAAAAGGTGTTCTTGAATTTTGCACACTATCAATACTATCCGGAGGATATGCATATACTTCTGACATTATTAAAGAACTTAAAGAAGCAGAGTTGATTATAGTTGAAGGAACACTTTACCCACTACTAACGAGACAAAAAAATGCAGGTCTTTTAAGTTATAAATGGGAAGAATCAACACAAGGACCTCCTCGAAAATATTATATTTTAACAGAAAAAGGAGAGTCTGTTTTAAAAGAGTTAGATAATTCTTGGAATAATTTAACCCATTCTGTTGAAAAGATAAGAAAAACAAAACGAGGATAAAGTCTTTAAAGTATATAAATTTTAAAAAAATAGTATATAAAATGAAAAAAGCAATAAGAATTCACATTACAGGATATATTTTTAACATTGAAGAAGATGCATATGTTCTTCTTGAAAAATGGCTTGATGATGTTTTAAATCAATATGAAGAAGAAGAAGACGGAGAAGAAATTTTTAAAGATATTGAAATGCGTGTTGCAGAATTATTTCATGCAAAAGTTGGAAAAGAAGGAGTTGTTTCTTTGGCAGAAGTTAATGGAGTTATTAAAACAATGGGACAACCCGAAGAATTTGAAGATATAGAAAATGCGAAACAAAAACCGTCAAAACAAGAGAGAAATTTTTCTGAAAAAAACAGAAAAAGCAAAAGACTGAGACGTTTTTATCGAGACGAAGAAAACAATATACTAGGGGGTGTTTGTATTGGTGCCGGACATTATCTTGGAATTGATCCGGTTTTAATAAGGTTGGGGTTTATTTTGGCAACAGTTCTTGCCGGATTTGGTCCAATAGTATATCTTGTTCTTTGGATTGTTACTCCAAAAGCCAAAACAGTATCGCAAAAATTGGAAATGAAAGGAGAACCTGTAAACATAAACAATATTGAAAAAGCCATAAAAGAGGAAATAGAGTATGTTAAGGAAAAATTTATTAGACAAAAAAAACATGAAAATAAACGACATTAATTTTTAGAAATCTCCCTTTAATAAAAAAACAATTTTAATATTTGGGTTTTAAAACAAGTTTCTATCAAAAAAACAAACAATAAAATTTTTTAAATACTAAACTTTATATATTTTTGAAAAAAAGACATATATTGTTAAATGAGAGCATAAAAAGTTATTCAGTTGATTTGATTTCATATAAAAACTATATGTTTATAAGGGGAAGACACGAAAATTAACCCGATTAAAATCATATAATTATAAAATTTAACTTACGTGAAAATATCTGTAAAAAAAGCTATAATAAAACTTCTCGATAGACCGGAAATAAAAAATATAGAACAATTAGCAGAAGAGGTTAAAAAACTTTCTGGTTCTAAGTGGAACACAAAACAAATAAAAAACTTCATTGAAAAACTTCTTATAGAAAATTATGATTATTCAGATTATTTGATAAAAGAAAACGGGAAACTATGTAGAAAAGCATTTCTATTTGCAAAAACAAAGTTTAAAATTAAACTTACTGAAAAAGAAATAGAGGAAAAACAACTTGTAATCGGACATAGATTTATACCCTTTATTTCAAATAATACTTTGCTAAAAGATATTATACTCTTTGATTCAAATGGAAAAAAAATAAAAAAAATAAAACAAAACATAAATTTTGCTGATGTCGAGACATATCTTTCTTTTTATGATTTAGCACAAATTACATATTTGCAAGATGTTGAAGGTGAAACTGTAATCGCAAGTTGTTTTGATTTAAATCAATGGTTTGACGAAAACGAATTTACTCCATACGATTATATTCAAATACAAGTTCTTGACTTTTACAAAAGTGAATTTAAAATTGAAAAAATAGAAAGTAGAGATTATAATACTAAAAAATTAGTTTTTGACAAGAGAGATACAGAACTGGAAAATGCAATTTTAGAAATAATACAAACAGAAGACATGCCATCTGTTGTTTATCAATTGCTTTTTTATGCCTATGCAGAACTAAACATGGAAACAATAAAGGAAACTGGCTCTCCGTTGTCAATTTTTATAAATACAAGCGAAAAATTTAACTTGGAAAATATTTCAGGAATACCTTTTTTAGTTAAAGAAGGAACAACATTACATGAAAGATTTGCAGAGGTGGAATTGCCGGAACCAGGCAAAGCAAAAAATTTAAATGGGATTTTTAGAGAATTGGGCTATAGTTTTTCTGAAAATTTTGTTATAGCATTAATAATTCAGCAAATAAAAACAAAAGGAAAAATTAATATTGATAAAATAATATCAATAATTTTGAAAACAGAATATGATTTTATTAACCAAAAACAAGCCAAAAATTTTGAAAAAGCATTCAATAAAGTTTTAAAAACTACAATAAAAAAATGGACAAATATTAGAATTAATAAGTATGTACTTTGGCTTCTTGAAATAAGTATAGATATTCAAAAAAACACAAATAAATTGCTTCGAGCAACTGATAAATTTTTAAATACGAACCCGCATTTAGTTGAAAGTTTCGATTATTCTATTCTTGACACATACAGACCAATTGAATTGTCGGCAGAAGAAATGATAACTTTTATTGTAGAAAGCAAGGCAAAAATACCCGCAAAAGAAGCGAAAAAAATTGCAGAACAACTTGCAGATGTTTTAGAAGACATAAAGTTTGAAATTAAAGAAATTATTGAAAGTTATTCATAAATAAACATTTTAACATACAATATTATGGCAACAACTCAACAAATTTTCAAAACCAAAGATAATAAAGATATAACTTATTTTAAATATGTTCCTGAAGGTGATAAAAAAGCTATAATAATAATAACACACGGAATGGCAGAACATGCTAAACGTTATGATACCTTTGCTAAATTTCTTAATAAAAATGGTTATATTGTTTATGCTCACGACCAAAGAGGACATGGAAAAACTGCAGGAAGTGTTGATAAACTAGGTTTTTTTGCAGAAAAAGGAGGATGGCAAAAAGTAACAGACGATTTAGCTACACTTGTTGAAATTGCAAAAAAAGATTATCCTGAATATCCTGTGTTTTTATTTGGACACAGTATGGGCTCTTTTATAACACGAACCTATCTGATTGAAAATTCTAATAAAGTTAAAGGAGCAATCCTTTCGGGCACTGCCGGAAGTGCAGGTCTTCTGGGAAAAATTGGTTTGTTATTAACTCGAATAATAATGTTATTTCATAAAAAAAACACACCGAGTCCGCTAATGGACAAACTTTCTTTTGGAGATTTTAACAAAGCCTTTAAACCAAATAGGACTGCTTTTGATTGGTTAAGTAGAGATAATGCACAGGTTGATAAATACATTAACGATGAATATTGCGGAACAGTTTTTTCTGTTGGTTTTTTTAATGATATGATGAAAGGACTTGAACTAGTAAACAGAAAAGACACAGCAAAAAAATTAAGGAACAATCTTGCTGTTTACTTATTCTCTGGCGATAAAGACCCTGTTAGTAAGAACGGTAAACAAGTAAAAGACGTTTTTGAAATGTATAAAACTGCCGGAATATCTAATATTCAACTAAAACTATATGAAAATGCAAGGCATGAAACTTTAAACGAAACAAATAAAGATGAGGTTTTTAATGATGTTTTGTCTTGGTTGGATTCAAACTTAGCCTTATAAAATTTAAATATCTTTTTCTTTTAATATTTTAGAAATCTTAGCCTTTAATTCTTCGTTTTCTTTTTTTATAGATTCAATGTCCCCAATTGTGTCATTGAGTTTTTTAAGTTCAAGAATGTTTTTTCTTATTTCAAACTCTTGATTTTCAATTTGTTTTTCATAATCCTGTGATTTTTCAAGCCTCCCTTTAATACGGATGTTAATTGCTGTATTTGCCAAAGAAGAAGCAATACTTTCTGCAATTTTTTCAATCATATCAATTTCATATTTTTCAATTTCGTTAAAAGAAGCTAATTCTATAACACCAAGAACTTCGTCTTCAACTTTTAAAGGAACAATAAGAATTGATTTTGGATTTGCACTACCGGTTCCGGATTCAATTTCAATATATTCATTGGGAACATCTGTCATATAAACAATATGCTTTTCAAGAACAACCGCACCAACAAGACCTTCTCCGGGTTTAATGTGTTTGTGTAAATGTTTTTTTCTATTGTAAGCATAGGCTCCAAGTAATTCATATATAACATTTTCCTTGTCTTCTTCATTTAAGAAAAACAAAGCTCCTTGGTTTGCTCCAATAAGTTTAACCATTGCAGAAATTATCTCATCTGCAAAATCATTAATGTTCCCAGATTGTTGTCGCATTATTTCATTAAACAAAGTTAAACCTTCGTTCGTTCTATTTCTTTGAGAATCTTCTTCTTTTCTTTTTTTCTCTTCCACTTGTGTTAAAATCAGATTGTCTCTTAAAGATAATAAGGAAGTTCCCAAAGCATCTTCTTCTCCTAGCAAACTGTATTTAGCATCAAAATTTCCTTTTCCTATTTCTGTTGAAAAAGCTACTAGTTTTTTTAATCCGTCAACTAATTTATTAATATATTTTACTACTAGGTTTAGTTCTTCTGTTTTTACTTCACTAAGGCTTTTGGGAAGGTTACCTTTTGTTATAGAACTTAAGTGGTCTTGAATTTTGTATATGGGCTTATTAACTAACTCGAAAAGAAAGCGAAAAATTAAAAACAATAGAAAAAAAAGGAAAACAAAAAATATTGCAATTGAGTTTTGAGATTTATTAATTTTTGTTGTGTTCTCTTTTTCTAAAAACAAAGCAGATGTCTTATATTTAATATGGGCATTTTCTAGCTTTGTGTTAATTTCTTCGTATAGTTTTTGAAGTTGTGTTTTTAAATTCTTAATTTCCAAAAGCAAATTTGTCTTTACTTTTGTTTTTATGTTATCATTTTCCAAGCCGTATTTTTCAATAAAATAAATGTCAAAGTCTAATTTTTTTTGAGATTTACTTACAATTTTTTTTGCAATAGATATGTATTCTTTTGAATATAATGAGCTTGTTTTTTTTAAACCAATGTTTGTTATTTTATTTTCTTTTAAAATAGTATCTGTGTTATTAATTAGAATTTTTTTAAAATTATTAATAATAAGATACTTGTTTTTAAAATGTTCAGACACCAAACTATTATATTCTTTTTTATTTACAGAAGATAATATTTTTAAAAGATTATTGTCGTGCGAAACTGTTGAAATTGTTTCTTTTAAAACAGCTTCTATTTTTGAAATTTTTGAAGTTTTTGCCTTTAAAGACTTAATGTTTTCCAAAATAAGTATTTCTCGAACTCCCCATACTATAACAAGCAGGGTAATAACACTAAAGCTAATCAGGAATATTGTATATAAATTTAATTTCTTCATTAGATTATTGTTTTATAGACTAAAGAATCTAAATCGAACATGTAGCAAAATTACAATTACAGAATTCGGCTTAAAGTTATAAAATTAAAATAACTTAATAAAAAAATGAATATAAAATATAAATTTATTGTATTTCTTTTATAAGAAAAGATTTTTTAAAAAAGATTATTAAAACAACTCCAATAGTTATTGTTGCATCGGCAAAATTAAAAATGTATGGGAAAAATGAAATTGTTTGACCCGGTTTCCAAGGCCACCATGACCATACGGGAAACCATGTAGGTGCAGAAATGTCAAAAAATGGAAAATAAAACATATCTACGACATGACCATACAAAAAAGGTGCATAACCACCGTTTTCAGGGAAAATAGTTGCAACAGAGTGTACAGAGCTACTAAATATTTGACCATAAAAAGCACTATCAATCATATTTCCGGTTGCTCCTGTTAGTATTAAAGCAACACTTAGTCTTGCAACCCAATTTATTTTTTGTTTAGATATTTTATAAAGATACCACGTTATTGCAATTATTGCAACAATCCTAAATAAACTTAAAATTAGTTTTCCTGCATCTCCTCCAAAAAGAATACCAAATGCAGCCCCTTTATTTTCTGTAAAGTTAAGTCTTGCCCATTTAATTCCGGGAATAATTGGTCCAATATCGCCAAGATTATATGTTGTTTTTATCCAAATTTTTAACGCTTGGTCAATGAAAAGAAGAAAAAAAACAAGTAAAAGTGATTTTTTAAATAACGACATAAAAAGTGTTTTATTAATAAGACTTGCAGATAATAATATAAGTCCACAAGTCTTTCAGCTATATATTAACAATTCTATTGGTTCTTTTTTGCTTCAATACAAAGGGTTGCATGTGGAACTGCTTTTAAGCGTTCTTTTTGAATTAGTTTTCCTGTTTGTCTGCATATTCCATATGTTTTATTTTCAACACGAACCAATGCTGCTTTAAGGTGAGAAATGAATTTTAATTGCCTTTGTGCCATTCTTCCATTGTGTTCTCGAGACAAAGTGTTTGCTCCCTCTTCCAAAACTTTAAAAGTGGGAGAAGTGTCTTGTGTATCGTTTGAATCTTCATGGGAAATTGTACTTTTTAAAAGCTGAAAATCTTTTTCTGCACGCTCCAATTTTTCTAAAATAATTTCTTTAAACTCTTGTAATTCTTCATCAGAATAATGATTTTTTTCGGGTTTTTTGTTTTCAGACATAATGAGTTATTTTAAAGTTTGTTAATTTTTATAAATTTTTTTGACAAATTAATATCTTTTCCTGAAATACGCATTATATACATTCCCTGCTTAAGAAAACTAAGGTCTATTGGATTTTCAAATTTATTAAAAATTTGCCTTGTATTAAAAATAAGTTTTCCTCGAATTGAAAATATTTGCAAATTTAATATTTTATTTGAGTTTATTGTAAGGACTAATTTGTTTAATACCGGATTATTATATTTAACTTCTAAATTTGAAAGTTTATTAACAGAAGAAGTGTTTTGGTCAACTTCCATTTCCATTGTAACAGGAAGATGGTCAGACATATTATAAATTGCATTTATTACATTTTCTGGAACGCCACTATTATTTGTTCCAAAATTTATAGCATCATTATAATGATTGCCGTCTTGGGCAACAGTTGTATATGAATTTAAAACATATTGATAATGATTTGTTCCGTTTTTTATGTATTCGGACATCATTATAAAATCAAACCTGTCGTCAAGTCCTCCTCCAACAGCACAATTTGTTGAAGAGTGTGATGATTGGGTGTGGTAATATCTTGAATTATAATTGTTATGCCAATTTCCGCTATGATTAACAGGATCATAAAGTTTATAGGGGCTGTTTGATGGATTTATTATGTTTTGATATGCCTCTTCATTTGAAGTATAAAGGTTAAAATCTCCAAGAAAAATATAATTTCCTGTTCCGGAATTAACCATATAACTCATTACATTTGCGGTTGCATTTGCTCTTTTGGTCTCATTATCTGCTCCTTCAGAAGCCTTAAGGTGTCCGGAAACAAAAGTTATTTCGGCATTGCCAAGATTTCCTGCATCTTTAAAGTGCATTTTGTAGGCATTTATTCTTCTTGGATCTGCCCAAATGTTATCTTCACCGTCCAAAACAAATTTACGAGAATCATAATAAATCATATTTATTGTATATCCATTGCCATTTACATTTGCTCTTTGGTAATAATTTCTACCATCTTGGTTTAGTGCGTTATCTAGCAAATAATCTGCATAATACGCATTGTTTTCTAATTCGTTTACACAAATAATGTCAGGTTCAAGGTATGAAATTATTGTTTTCATGTACTCATTTTTATTGTCAACATTATTGTTTGAACTTGTGCAATCACCATAATAATTTCCGTAATTAAGCAAATTAAATTGCATAACTTTAAATGTTGTTTGCGAATTTGCAAATACAAAACTAAATATTAATATAATTAATAATTTTATCTTCATTTTAAGTTTTTTTTACTGAAATTCTTGATTTTATTTCTTCTTCAATTTCAAGTTCACTTATATTTTCGCTTCTTAACTCTTCAACAATATTTATTTCTGTTGCCAAAACTTGTGATTTAATATATTCTTTATGAATGTTTACTGCATCATTTATTTTTTCGTTATTTTTAATATCAATAATAATAGTGTCAGTAACTTCAAAACCGGAATCTTTTCTTATGTTTTGAACTTTGTTTACAATTTCTCTTGCAATTCCTTCAAGTTTTAGTTCTTCTGTAACAGTTGTATCCAAAGCAACAGTTAGCTGTCCTTTATTTACAGCTAATAAACCGGGAATATCTTCTGTTGTAATTTGAACTTCATCAATTGATAGTTCTACATCTTCACCTTCAAGATTTATAGTATATTTTCCATCTTTTTCAAAAGTTGAAATATTTTCTTGTGTAAATCCCGAAAGTTCTTTTGCAATATTTTTGACTAATTTACCATATTTTTTCCCCATTACACGGAAATCTGGCTTTAAGTTTTTAACAATTATTCCTTCTGCATCTTTTAGGTACTCAATTTCCTTAACGTTAATTTCTGATAATATTATGTCTTTAACTGCTTCAACTTTATTTTGGAAAGTGTTATCCAAAATAGGAATCATTATTTTTTGAAGTGGTTGCCTAACTTTCAACTTACTTTTTCTTCTTAAACTTAATGATAATGAAGAAATTTGTTGAGCAAGTTCCATTCTTTCTTCTAATTCTTTATTTACCAAAGTGTTATCGTATTTTGGAAAACTTGAAATATGAACAGAATTTTTATCTTTTCCACTTACACTATTTAGGTCGGAATATAGTTGCTCTGCATAAAATGGTGCGATTGGTGACATAAGTTTTGCCACAGTTTCAAGGCAAGTATATAAAGTTTGATATGCGGAAATTTTATCATTGTCATAATCTTGCCCCCAAAAACGTTTTCTGTTAAGACGAACATACCAGTTGCTTAGGTTGTCTCCCACAAAAGTTTGGATTAATCGCCCTGCATTTGTTGGCTCATAGCTATCCAACTCTGCCTCAACATCTTTTATAAGAGTATTTAATAATGAAATTATCCATTTATCAATTTCCAGTTTTTCATTATTAGGAATTTCTTTTTCTTGAAAAGCAAAGCCGTCAAGATTTGCATAAAGAGCAAAAAATGAATATGTGTTATAAAGTGTACCAAAAAATTTGCGTTTTACTTCTTCAACTCCGGCAATATCAAAACGTAAATTATCCCAAGGTCTGGCATTTGTAATCATATACCACCGAATTGGGTCTGAACCGAATTTTTCAATGCTATCAAATGGGTCAATTAATGTTTCCGGTTTTGATTTTGACATTTTATCTCCATTTTTGTCAAGAACCAAACCTGTTGATATAACATTTTTATATGCAACAGAATCAAAAAGCATTACAGCAATTGCGTGAAGTGTAAAAAACCAACCTCTTGTTTGGTCAACCCCTTCTGCAATAAAATCGGCAGGGTAAACTTTATTAAAATTTTCTTTATTTTCAAATGGGTAATGAACTTGTGCATAGGGCATTGCTCCCGAATCGAACCAAACATCAATAAGGTCATTTTCGCGTGTCATTTTTTTGCCTGATGTCGAAACCAAAAATATTTTATCTACCCAATGTTTATGCAAATCAAATTTGTTGTAATTTTCTCTTGAAAAATCGCCGGGAATAAAATCTTTTAAAGGATTTTCTTTCATAAAGCCGGCTTGCACAGCTTTTTCTGCTTCGTTTTTAAGTTCTTCCACAGAGCCTATACAAATTTCTTCTTTGCCATCATCAGTTCTCCAAATTGGAAGAGGTGTTCCCCAATATCGCGAACGTGATAAGTTCCAATCAATTAAGTTTTCTAACCATTTTCCAAAACGTCCTTCGCCAGTTGATTTTGGTTGCCAGTTTATAGTTTTATTTAGTTCTACCATTCTATCTTTCAGAGCGGTAGATTTTATAAACCAAGAATCCAAAGGGTAATAAAGTATTGGTTTATTTGTTCTCCAACAATGTGGGTATGAATGTTCGTGTTTTTCTGCTTTAAATAATAAGTTTTCTTGTTTTAATTTCACAACAATATCAACATCAATACTTGGTGTTTTTTCGTCAATTGTTTTATCGTATGAATTTTTCACAACTCTACCACTAAATTCACCTACGCCTTCAACAAATCTTCCTCTTTTATCAACCAAAGTTAATGAACCAATTCCGTTTTGTTTTGCAACACGAAAATCGTCTGCTCCAAAACTTGGTGCTATATGAACTATTCCTGTACCATCAGTTGTTGTTACAAAGTCGCCTATAATTACCCGAAAAGCATCGCCATCTTTTGGTTGTTTATATGGCAGAAGTTGTTCATATCTTAGCCCTTCAATATCACTTCCTTTAAAAAAATCTCCTAATACTTTAAAAGGTATTTTCTTATCTCCTTTTTTATAATCAGAAAAATTTAATTCTGCATTTTTTTCAGGAAATAAAGATGACATTAAGTCTTTTGCCATTATAAGCGTAACGGGTATTCCTGTGTAAGGATTGAAAGTTTTTATTTTAACATATTTAATGCCTTTCCCAACAGCAAGAGCTGTATTTGATAGCAATGTCCATGGGGTTGTTGTCCATGCAAGTATGTATAAATCAGTATCAACATCTTCAAATAAAAATTCGGATTTTTCGTTTTTTATTAATTTGAACTGTGCAATACCTGTTGTGTCTTTAACATCTTTGTATGCTCCGGGCATATTAAGTTCATGAGAGCTTAGTCCTGTTCCTGCTGCTGGTGAATATGGTTGAATTGTATAGCCTTTATAGAGCAAACCTTTGTTGTAGAATTGCTTAATTAACCACCAAAGCGTTTCCATATATTTGGTGTCATAGGTAATATAGGGGTTTTCCATATCTACCCAATATCCCATTTTTTTTGTAATATCTTGCCAAGCATCGGTATAACGCATAACTTCTTTTTTGCAAGTTGCATTATATTCGTCTTCTGAAATTGTTTTTCCAATATCTTCTTTTGTAATTTCAAGAAGTTTTTCAACACCAAGTTCAACAGGTAAGCCATGTGTGTCCCAACCTGCTTTTCGTTCAACTTTATATCCTTGCAGGGTTTTATAACGGCAAAAAGTATCTTTTAAAGTTCTTGAAATAACGTGATGAATACCGGGCATTCCGTTTGCAGAGGGAGGTCCTTCATAAAAAACATATTCTGTCTGACCTTCTCTTTCTGTTAAACTTTTTTCAAAAGTGTTTTCATTTTCCCATTTTTCAAGAATATCTTTATTTATTTTTGATAAATCTAAACCTTTGTATATTGGAAATTTTTTGCTCATATAATAATATTTTTTTCTTATCTCAAAATTTTGAATTTTGCAAATATAATTTTTTTTTAGGATATATTATTCTGCTGTAAAAAAAATAGATAAGTGTTGTGGTGTTTGCAAAAAAAACTAATAAGTTTTAGATAAAAGAAAAAAAGAGTTTTAACTCCAAATAATTAAAATATGTATATATTTGGGGTTTTAAATGGAAATATGATATCAAATACTTGTAAATACGGAATACGTGCAATTTTATATATTGCTGTAAACTCTGACGGAGAAAAGAAAATTGGAATAAAAAAAATTTCAGAAGACTTAAACTTACCGGGACCATTTTTAGGAAAAATAATGCAAACTCTTGCTAAGAATAAAATATTAAATTCTGTTAAAGGACCTCATGGGGGGTTTAGTTTGGCAAAAGCACCGGAAAAAATTTCCTTGTATGATATTGTTAAGATAATTGATGGAGATGATGTTTTTCATGAGTGTCTTATTGGTGTTAAAATTTGTGAAAACAATCCAGAATATACTAACCTATGTCCTTTTATGGAAAAATCTCATAAAGTAAGAGAGATGTTGGAAAAAACATTTAAAGAGCAAACAATAGGGGAGTTTGCAAAAGGGATTAATAGTCTTGATGAGTTTTTACAAATTTAGATATTCTATAAAATAAAAAAGTTCCAAATATAACACCAAGAATATTGGCAAGTAAATCAAACCAACTGCCAGAACGACCCAAAATAAAAAATTCTTGAATAATTTCTAGAAAACCACTCCAAACTATTAATAAGATAACTACCCGAAAGATAAATGGTCTTGTCGGGTTTTTTATTTTAATTTTGATGTCGAGAAACAAAACAAATGTTAACGAAAAATACATTAAAAAATGAATAACTTTATCAAAATATGGTAGATTGAGAAAGTGAATTTTTGCTGTTGAGTTAGCAGGCAAAAGACTTAATAATAAAACTAGAATAAAAATAATTGTTGATTTATAATATTTTAAAAAAACCATATGTCCGGAATTTATATTCATATTCCATTTTGTGCAAAGAAATGTTTTTACTGCGATTTCTATACAACTTTATCTTTAAAACATAAAAAAGATTATTTAATTGCATTAAGCCAAGAGATAAAATTAAGACAAAATTATATTGAAAATAAAGAAATTGAAACAATATATTTTGGAGGAGGAACACCTAGCCTAATTAAGCCTTCAGAAATACAAAGCCTCATTTATGAAATTATAAAAACATTTAATGTAAAAAACAATGCAGAAATAACCCTCGAAGTTAACCCTGATGATATTAATTTAGAGTATGTAAAAGCATTAAAAAACACAGACATAAATAGGATAAGCATTGGCTTACAATCTTTTTCAAATGAAGATTTAAAGTTAATGAACCGAAGGCATCAATCAGAAGAAAATAACAAAGCCGTAAAATTGCTTCAAAATCAAGGATATACAAATTTAAGTGGAGACTTAATTTACGGTTTGCCAAAGATGAATATTGAAAATTGGAAAAATAATCTTGAAAAATTCTTTGATTTAAACATTCCTCATTTATCTGCCTATCACTTAACATATGAATCCAATACGGCTTTTAGTAAATTTCTTAAAAAAGGAAAAATAAAAGAAGTTTCGGAAGATGAAAGTATTCAACAATTTGAATTATTAATTTCAGAAGCAGAAAAACATAATTTTGTTCATTACGAAACATCAAATTTTGCGAAAGAAGGACAGTATTCAAAACATAATTCAGCATATTGGAAACAAACACACTACATTGGAATAGGGGCTTCTGCACATTCATACAATGGAAATTCAAGACAGTTTAATTTTTCAAACATTTCTGACTATATTAAAAAGGTAAGGGAAGGTAAATGCTATTTTGAAAAAGAAAATTTAAGTATAACAGACCAATATAATGATTATATAATTACATCATTAAGAACAATGTGGGGGCTTGATTTAATATATTTAAAAGAAAAATTCCCAAGAAAATATTATGATTTTATAATTGAAAAGTTGGAGAAATTAGTATTCCGAAAATTAGTAATTAAAGAAAATGAAATTCTTAAAATTACAGCAAATGGAAAGTTTATTGAAGACAGTATTTTATTGGAATTGTTTTTTGAATAGAAAAATATTAAAAAAAGACCTTTATAATTATTCTTTACGTTATTTTTGCATTTTTAAAATTAAATAATGTCAAATTTAAAAAGAACAATAAACTTTTACATTTTAAAAACAAGCCGATTATCCAGTAGAAACCTTTTGCTAATACTTAGCCTGCTTACCGGTTTAGTTTCTGGAAGTTTGGCCTTGCTATTAAAAAACGGAGTATATTTTTTGCGGAATATATTAGTTGACGAAAGCAAGTTCGATATAAAAAATTATTTTTTTTTAATTTATCCGATTATTGGAATAACATTAACTGTACTTTTGAAAAAATATGTCATAAAAGATATGACAAATCACAATATTACTGCCATTTTGGATGCAATAGCAAAAAGAGGCAGCAAAATGAAAGCACATAAAATATTTTCTTCCTTAACCGGAGGAATGTTAACAGCAGGGTTTGGAGGATCAATTGGTTTAGAGTCTCCAATTATTTCAACAGGAGCAGCACTAGGCTCTCGTTTGGGTGTTTTGTTTAAAGCTGACTATAAAACGGTAACACTACTTATTGCCTGTGGTTCGGCAGGAGCAATAGCTGCAATTTTTAATACGCCCATTGCCGGAGTAATATTTGCTCTTGAAGTTTTGCTTATAGATTTTAGCAGATTTTCATTAATTCCTTTACTTGTTGCATCTGTTAGCGGAGCAATAATTCCTCGTGTTTTTTCAAATCCTGAAGTATTATTTAATATTGATGTTCTTGATAAGTTTAACTTGTCAGATATACCTTTTTTTATATTATTTGGAATAATTTCAGGAGCTCTATCATATTATTTCACAGACATTTTCTTTTTCATAAAAAAAAGATTTCTTAAAATAAAAAAAAACAAAAACCGACTATTGGTCGGAAGTGTTTTGTTAGGAGTTTTAATTTTTATTTTCCCTCCTTTATTTGGTGAGGGTTTTAATACCATACGACTAATACTTTCAGGAAATGTTTATAGAATTATAGATAATTCAATCTTTCATTCTATTGATAGAAATGCTTTCGTTTTGATTGTTTTTTTTCTTTTTTTGGTTATAACTAAAGTTTTTGCCGTAGGAATAACTATAGGTTCAGGTGGAGTAGGAGGGATTTTTGCTCCATCATTATTTATGGGAGCTGCTTTCGGCTTTATTTTTGCCCATACAATAAATGTTTTTGATATCGGAATACATCTTTCGGAAAGAAACTTTGCTTTTGTTGGTATGGCTGCAATGTTGGGAGGAATATTACAAGCACCACTAACAGGAATTTTTATGATTATAGAAATAACGGTTGGTTATGAGCTTATTGTTCCTCTTATGTTAACAACTACTGTTAGTTATATAATATCAAAATCTTTGGAGCCAAATTCAATCTTCACAAAAGAATTAGCGATGGAGGGAAGTTTAATAACACATAATAAAGATGATGCTGTTCTGAATTTTATGGAACTTAACAATATTATAGAAAGTGATTTTGTTGAAATTCATCCGGAAGATAGTTTGCGTGAAATTATAAAAGCTGTTTCTAAATCTAAAAGAAATATTTTCCCTGTAATTGATAGTGAAAAAAAACTTTTTGGGATTTTGCTTTTAGACGATATTAGAGAAATTATGTTCAATAAAGAGTATTATGACAACACTTATGCACATGATTTAATGCAAATACCGCCAGCAGTTATAAAGAAAACAGATAAAATGAAATCTGTTATAAATAAGTTTAATAAAACAAATTCTTGGAATTTACCTGTAATAGAATACGGAAAATATATAGGTTTTGTATCAAAATCAAGAATGTTTAATGAGTACAGAAAACATTTAGTAAATATTTCACATGAATAAATTAAATATAAAAATAGAAGTATCTAATCTGTTTTCTAAAAGAAAGTTGCATTATTATTCATTTAAATTACTAAAATGGAGAATTAAACATTTACCAGATAAACAATTTATTATGATTTTGTCGGTAGTTGTTGGATTGTTATCCGGAATAACTGCATTTTTAATTAAGGGAGCAGTACATTTAATTCAATTACTTTTAAAGAGTCCTTTTTTTGAAGACACACGTTATTTTCTCTACATTATTTTTCCTGCCATAGGAATTTTTTTAACAGTAATTTTTATTAAATATCTTATTAAAAAGAAAGTTGAACATGGCATTCCCGGAGTGCTTTATGCTATTTCAAAAAAACATGGTTTTATAAAAACTCACAATCTTTTTTCATCAATTATTACAAGTGCTTTTACTGTTGGATTTGGTGGCTCTGTTGGACTAGAAGGTCCTACGGTTGCAACAGGAGCGGCATACGGTTCCGGGCTTGGCAAAATATTCCATTTAAGTTACAAACAAAGAATTTTATTGCTTGGAGCAGCTGCGGCAGGAGCAATGTCTGCAATTTTTAAGGCTCCATTGGCAGGTGTTGTTTTCGCATTGGAAGTGATAATGATTGATCTTACTATATACACAGTAACACCTATTTTAATTTCCTCTGTAACAGGAGCTTTAACATCTTATTTTCTTTTTGGCTTGGGAGTAATATATCCTTTTGAGTTAAAAACTGCTTTTATAATGAGTGATTTGCCTTATTATATAATTTTGGGTATTTTAACAGGTCTAATTGCTGCATATTTTACAAAAATATACATATTTATAGAAAAACAATTTTCCAAAATTAAAAGAAACTATTTAAAATTATTTGTAGGAGCAATTATGCTTGGTGTCTTAATTTACTTTTTCCCGTTTTTTTATGGCGAAGGTTACGAAGTAACGAATACTGCATTGCATGGTAGCTATTCCTATCTTCACGACAATCATATTTTTGGCAGCTTTTCAGATAGCCAATTTGTTATATTAATTTTATTTCTTGTAATTATTTTTTTTAAGGTTGTTGCGACATCAATAACATTTGGAGCCGGAGGTATTGGCGGCATTTTTGCACCAACACTTTTTACGGGTGCAAACATAGGTTTGTTTTTTACTTTTCTAATGAGCATGATTGGAGTTAATTCTCTATCAAAAGAAAATTTTGCAATGGTTGGTATGGCAGGAATGATTGCCGGAGTTTTACACGCTCCTCTTACAGCAATTTTTTTAATTGGGGATTTAACAGGCGGATACGGGCTTTTTATTCCGCTTATGGTTGTTTCTACAATATCTTTTGCAACTGTTAGAATATTTCATAAAAACTCTGTTTACACGATACAACTTGCAAAAAGAGGAGAATTAATGACTCATCACAAAGACAAAAATGTTCTGTCTATGATGAAAATTAATAAACTTATTGAAAAAAACTTTTACATTTTACAACCGGAGAGTACTTTAAAGGAAATAAAAGACGCGTTTATAAAATCTGAAAGAAATATTTTTCCAGTTGTTGATGAAGATACTAATTTTTTGGGAATAATAACTATTGCAAACCTTAAAGATGTTATTTTTAATGAAGAAAAATATGAAACTATTTTTGCGAGTAATTTAATGTTTAAACCTTTAACTCATATTGAATTGTCTGACAATATGGAGGATATTGCACAAAAAATTCAAAAAAGCGGATTATTTAATGTTGTTGTTTTAAATAAAGGGAAGTATGTAGGCTTTGTATCAAGAGCAAATGTGTTTTCTTCATACAGACGTTTGTTAAAACGTTTTTCCGATTACTAAACCCAATATAAAATATGTTTAGCTTTTTTTTAATTCATTTAAAATCTTAATTAATTCAATCATATGATTTTTAGATAAGAGAGTAATACTTAAAGGAGGATACATAAAAATACCTTTTGGAGTTTTAACTTTAAACTGAATAGTTTTTTGGAAACCAAAAAATAATTTTTTAATTTCATAATCATAAAAATAATTTTTTGGAATTTCAAAAGCTTTAAACTTTCTAAAAATAGGATGTGCCGTATAATATCTTACCGTAAGTTTGTTGCCTAAATATTCAACAAATAAATAATTAGATTTTCTTAAAAGAAAAATAATATAAGTTAAAACTACTCCTCCAATAAAAAACAATAAAATTTCAGAACTTCTAAGCTCAAAAAGATACAATGAAGTTAGTGCAAACAAAACACCTAACATTAACATATAACTTATTTTTAAAATTGCCGTATTTGATTTGTTGTCAACTATCATAAAATTGTTATTAATATTTACAAAATCGTTTATAGTAAAAACATTGTCTTTTGTCAAATACAAAACTTTGTTTGTGTATATGATTATTTTTCTAAAAACATTTTTCTATATTTGTAAAAATAAAATAAATAAAACAATTTCAAAAATTAATATTATGATTAAAAAGTTTTTTTCTGTATTAATTGTGTTCACAATTATACTAAATACCAATGCAAAAGCAGATGGAGATGACGAGGGAATGTGGTTGCCAATGCTTGTTCAAAAATTGAACATGAAAAAAATGCAAGCAATGGGGCTTAAATTAACTGCCGAAGATATATATAGTGTAAATCAAGGAAGTTTAAAAGATGCTGTTATTGCTCTAGACCACGGTTCTTGTTCAGGAGAACTTGTATCGGCGGAAGGTTTGTTTTTAACTAACCATCACTGCGGATATGGTGAAATACAAGCCCACAGTACTGTTGAACACGATTATTTAACAGATGGGTTTTGGGCAATGTCAAGAAAAGAAGAACTTCCGAATCCTGGAAAAACTGTGTCTTTTTTAATTAATGTTAAAGATGTAACAGACAAAATAAATGCTGTTGTTACAGATGAAATGTCAGAAAAAGAAAGAGAAGCTGCAATACACAAACTTTCTCAAAAACTTGAAAAAGAAGCAATTGATAATTCAAAAGAATGGTACGAAGCAAGGGTTCAATCTTTTTTTGAAGGCAACAATTACTATTTGTTTGTTTATGAAACTTTTATGGATGTTCGTTTAGTTGGAGCACCACCATCTTCAATAGGAAAATATGGAGCAGATACAGATAATTGGATGTGGCCACGCCATACCGGAGATTTTTCTATGTTTAGAATTTATTGTGCACCAGATGGAAAACCAGCAGAATACTCAGAAGATAATGTGCCATATAAACCAAAAAAATTCTTTCCTGTTTCTATAAAAGGTGTTAAAAAAAATGATTTTGCAATGGTAATGGGATATCCCGGAGGGACAACAAGATATATGACCTCTTGGGGTGTTGAAAACGAAATGGATGTTACTAATAAAATTAGGATTAAACTAAGAGGCATCAAACAAGAAATAATGAAAAAAGAAATGGATGACAGCGATAAGGTAAGAATTCAATATGCTTCAAAATATTCTCGATCAACAAATTACTACAAATATTCAATTGGTCAAAATAATGGATTAAAAGCATTGGATGTTATTGGAAAAAAAGAAAAAGAAGAGGCTGAAATAGAATCTTGGATTAATAAAAAAAATAAAAGAAAAGAAAAATATGCAAAAGCACTTCCAACAATTAAAAAATCAATTAAAGAATTAAAAAATTCAAATATTGCTAAAAATTATTGGATAGAAGCATTTTGGTTGGGACCAGAATTTATAAAAACAGCTTTAAGAGGATATTATGGTTTACAAAAAGCTGTTGGGAACGAAGACGCAATGAAAGAATTTAAAGAAAAAAGTAAAAAGTTTTTCAAAGATTATTATCAACCTATTGACAAAGCAATTTTTATTGCAATGTGTAATGCCTACAAAGAAGACATTCAAGAGTCTGATTATCCTACATTTTTTGAAACAGTAAAAAATGACTATGAAGGAGATTTTTCAAAATATGCAGATTACTTATATTCCACGTCAATATTTGTAGACGAAGAAAAATATAATAAGTTTCTTGACTCTCCTGATTTAAAAGTTTTAGGAGAAGACCCTGCTGTTGTGGTTGCAAATTCTGTTTATAGTTTATATATGGGAGCATCTGCAAAAACGGAAGATATTGCAATGGAATATGGAAAAGGAAAAAGACAATATCTTGCCGCAAAATTAGAAAAAGAAAAAAATATTCCACATTATCCAGATGCAAATTCAACTATGAGATTTACTTATGGTAGTGTAGGAGATTATTCTCCAAAAGATGCTGTTTTATATAAACACTATACTACACTTAAAGGATACATGGAAAAAGAAAATGTTGGAAGTCCTAAAACTGATGAGTTTTATGTTCCGCAAAGGTTAAAAGATATGTATGCTAAAAAAGATTATGGACAGTATGGTATTAAAAAAGCCGATGGAAGTAAAGAAATGAGAGTTTGTTTTACTACCAATAATGATATAACAGGAGGAAACTCCGGCAGTCCTGTTCTTAATGGGAACGGTGAACTAATTGGAATTGCTTTTGATGGAAATTGGGAAGCAATGAGTGGAGATATTGCTTTTGAAACAGAACTTCAAAAATGTATAAATGTTGACATTCGGTTTGTTTTGTTTATTATTGATAAATATGCAGGAGCATCTCATTTGGTTAAAGAAATGAAAATTATTAAATAAAGTATTTGTTATTTTATAAAAAAGGTTGTCTTTTAAGACAACCTTTTTTTGTATAATACCGGTTAATTTTGTGATTTATACAATAAAAACTGTTTTTTAGGGAAAACTAATCATTTTGTTTTCTGACTCAGTTTTAAAATTTGGAATATAAATGTTGATATAACTAAAAATTTAATTGAAGGTGTTCAATTTTTGGATTTTAAATGAGTAAATTCAAAAAAGGCTGTGTTGCAGTTTTGTTAATAGAAAAGACTAACTATTTATTCTGCATAAAAAAACAGCATTTCTAAAACAGTTTTATAACAAACAGGGCAAAACTCATCTGTACTGTTTGAACGCATTTTACAATCATGAGTTGGTCTGTATATTTTTTCTTTTACATAACCAGCTCCTTCAAAAGCACCAATTTTTTTTTCGTAAATTATTGTATCCGGTGTAGGAACCGGGGTGTATTTTCCAACTAAATTTTTCCACTTTGAATCAAAACCAACAAGATTTGTTATATTTACTTGCCAGGGTTCAACAGACATATTATAAATGTTTTCTGCTTTATCATATCCGTATTGATATTCATCTGCCAGAGCAGCAAATGCGTGTCCGAATTCGTGTGTAAAAACACGTCCAGAATATTCATTATCTGCGGAGCACAAATTATAATAATTATAAACCCCGCCTCCTCCATATTTTGAAGTGTTTACAAGAATATAAATTTGGTCGTATGGAACATAAGCCGCAATATTTCTTAGTTCTTCAATATCTTGAGTAGTTAGATAGCGTTCCCAACCAAATGTGTAAAAGTGAGTATTAATAACAGTATTTTTCCATATACTATCTCCTGGAATATCTGTCCCGGTTTCTTCAGAAATCGCATCTACTGCCCAGAAGTTAACTTTGTTTTTATGGATTTTAAATGGCTTAACATCAAAAAAGTATTTTATAAACCGTTTACAATCATTATGGAATTTGGTCATTTCGTTTTCTGTATATCCGTCGGGAATAATAACAATATCAAGCTTTTTATTGTGATTTCCGGAATAATGTAATTTCTGAGTTTTATATTTTGTTTGTTTGTCTTTTATTATTGAAATTGAGTTTGGGTCAATTTTAGTTTGAAACAAAGTTTTAAAAACTAGGTTTTTGTTTCTCATTTCTATTTTCAAAATTATTGTGTCTTTTGGAAAAGGACATATAACAGATTCATAGAAACTTCTTGATGTTGTTTTTGCTTCTTCGGTATTAATCCATTCATAAAAAAGAGAAGAGTAGCCCCTTGAATAAATTAATTTTTGACTTTTTGCGTCATAAATTAATACCCTAAAATCACCAAAATTAAATTTGTCAATTAAATTAATTTTTGAGCCTCCCCAAAATGGTTCTTGTTTGGTTTTGTTATAGAAAACCTTTGTTTCTTTATTGTTTCCTCCAATGTTGTAGTCAAAGCGTAATGATTTGTTAATAAAGAACTTGTCGAACTCAGTTTGGGCATTAAGTGTGCAGCTGAAAATTACTAATATTATTGAGATGACAGTTTTCATATTTATAAAACTTCTAATTATCTTGTAATGAGCAGATTGCTTTAATGTTTGTGTTTAAAATAATTATGTTGTTCTGCACATATAAAACCTTACTTTGTTCTGAAAGTAATTGGTTTGTGATAATATAGTTATGCCTTAAAATGTAATTTTTTTGTTTCTTTTATGCCTAAATTCAAGTATTAAAAAAAATGATTTTATTTATTTGGTGTTATTTCTAGTAATTCAACTTCAAAAACTAAAGTAGAATAGCCGGGTATTGTTCCTCTTCCATTAACTCCATATGCTAAATTACTAGGAATAATTAAAGTTGCTTTTCCTCCTTTTTTCATGTAAGCTATTCCTTCATCCCAACCTCTAATAACTTGTCCAATTCCAAGAGTAAAGGTAAAAGGGTCTTTTCCAATTGAAGAATCAAAAACTTCTCCATCAATAAACATTCCCTTATAATGAACTGTTACTCTGTCTCCTGTTTTTGGATTGTTTCCTGTGCCGGCTTTTGTTTCTATGTAATACATTCCACTGTCTGTCGGGCTTTCTGAAATATCATTGTCTGCAATATATGCTTCTAATAACTTTTTTTCTTTTTTTTCTTTTCTGTTACAGGCAGAAAAAAGAACAGCTGTTCCAATTATTATAAATAAAATTGGTTTAATTTTCTTTTTTAAGTTCATTGTTTTGTTTTTACTTTATAATATCAAAGTTAAGAAATTTTTGTAATGCTTTCGGAATTTTAATACCTTCTTCGGAATAATTGTTTTCTAAAATAGCTGCAAGAATTCTTGGTAATGCTAATGCACTTCCATTAAGTGTGTGAGCAAGTTTTGTTTGTTTTTTTCCTTTTTCTTTGTAGCGGAGCTTTAATCTGTTTGCTTGAAAACTTTCAAAATTTGATACAGAGCTTACTTCTAACCATTTATCTTGTCCGGCAGAATAAACTTCAAAATCATAAGTTAATGCAGAAGTAAAACCTAAATCTCCTCCACAAAGTCTAACTATTCTGTATGGTAGTTCTAGTTTTTGGACTAATGTTTCAACATAAGCAACCATTTTTTCGAGAGTTTCGTATGATTTATCGGGATGCTCTATATGAACAATTTCAATTTTGTCAAATTGGTGTAAACGGTTTAATCCTCTTACGTCTTTTCCGTATGAGCCAGCCTCTCTTCTGAAACAAGAAGAATATGCTGTCATTTTTATTGGAAAATCTTCTGCGTTTAAAATAACATCTCTGTAAATGTTTGTAACAGGAACTTCTGCTGTTGGAATCATAAACAAATTATCTTCGTTCATGTGGTACATTTGCCCTTCTTTGTCTGGTAATTGCCCTGTTCCAATACCAGAGGCTTCGTTTATCATTAAAGGGGGCATAATTTCAGTATATCCGGCCTTATCAGCTTCGTCAAGAAAAAATGCTATTAGTGCTCTTTGTATTTTTGCACCCTTTCCTTTATAAACAGGAAACCCTGCACCTGTAATTTTATTTCCAAGTTCAAAATCAATAATGTCGAATTTGTCTGCTAATTCCCAGTGAGGAACTTTGTTTTTTAATTTTGGAATTACTCCTCCTTTTTTAACAAGCTGATTGTCTTCGTCGGTTTTTCCTTTTGGAACAGATGGGTGGGGAATGTTTGGGATTTCATAAAGAATTGTTTGCAAATTAGATTTTGAACTGTTCATTTTTTCTGAAAGCTCTTTTGTAGCTTCTTTTAATTTAACTGCTTCTTGCTTGGCTTTGTTTGCTTCTTCATGTTTTCCTTCTTTAAATAAAAGTCCAATATTTTTAGCAAATAGGTTTGACTTTGCGAGGGTTTCATCTAATTTTTTTTGAATAGATTTTCTGTTGTCATCTTCTTCAATAGCTTTGTTCAGGAGTTCAGAAAAATCTTTATTTCTTACAGAAAGTTTTTCTAAAACATTTTCTTTATGTTCTTTTATTTGGTTTATTGTGAGCATGTTATGTTGTTTAAAATTTTAAGGAAAAAGTAAAAAACCCGCAAATCGCATAAGATACGAGTTTACGGGTTTAAAGTTTTTGAATCTAGAGTATCTTATGCTTCAATTGGTTCAACTGAAACATAGGATTTATTATTTCTTTTCTTTTGAAACTTAATAATTCCATCAGTTAAAGCAAAAAGAGTGTGATCTTTTCCCATTCCAACATTGTTTCCGGGAAAATGTTTTGTTCCTCTTTGTCTTACTATAATGTTACCAGCGATAACATTTTGTCCGCCATAAAGTTTAACCCCAAGTCTTTTACTTTCTGAATCTCTTCCGTTACGGGTACTACCCATTCCTTTCTTATGTGCCATAATGTTTTTGTTTTAAAAGGTTTGTTTTTATTTTACTTTTCCGCCGTCAAGTTCGTCTTGTAAAACTTTTAGCTCGTCCCATTTTCCTTCTGCTGCAAGCTTTGCTTGTTGTGGCCAGGTTGTTGGGTCAAATCTGTTATATGCATTTCCACCGGCAGCTATTAAGATTTCTGATATTTTTTCTGCTTTTGTGTCTGATAATTTTTTGAATGTTTCAATTCCTGCGTCTTTTAATATACCTGCAAGTTTTGGTCCTATTCCCTCCACTTTTGTTAGGTTGTCAGCAACAATTGTTTTTTTGGCAACAGGTTTTTTAGCTTCTGCTTTATTTTCAACTACCTTTTTTTCAATAGGTTTTTTTGTTTCCTCTTTCTTAACAGCGGGTTTTTTAGCTTCTGTTTTTTTTACTATAGGATTTTTTACTTCCTTTTTTTCTTTTTTAGGAGCTTTTACAGAACCATCAAGAGAGATGCCTTCTATTTCAATATGAGACATATATTGTCTATGACCGTTAGCTTTTTGGTATCCTTTTCTTCTTTTTTTCTTGAAAACAATAACTTTATCACTTTTCATGTGTGCTAAAACTTTTGCAGTTATGGCAGCACCTAAAATTTTTGGAGTTCCAATGTTAACTTTTTTACCATCATCTGTTAAAAGAACATTGTCAAATATTACTTTGTCTCCTTCTTTTGTTTCTAACCTATGAACAAATAATTTTTGGTCTTTTTCAACCTTAAATTGTTGCCCGGCTATTTCTACAATTGCGTACATCTTATATTTATTTAATGTGTTAATGAGGCGTTCTTTATTAAAAGACTCTTTCTTATGCCTCAGAAAATTTATTTTAAGGGATGCAAAATTAATTATTTTTTATTAAAAACAAACGTTTTTATAACAAAAATTAAAGTATCCTCTTTTTTTTGGAAGTTTCTTTAATTTTTTTTATAGGATAAAAAAATATGCAGTTAGATTTAAAAACAAAAAACTGTATTTTTTTATCGTACTACATGATTTTAATAGGTTAAAATCTTCCTTTGTTAAAAGTTTAAATTAAATTTGCTTACACGTTAGAAGAAACGAAAATTATATGCACAATTATTTGTTAATTTATAAACTGTTATTTTTTAGTGTGTTTGTAATCCTTTTTATTTATTTTACTTCAATTTTTAAATTTTATATTAAATTATTTGATATTAAAACTAATCAGAGGGACATGTACTATTTCAATAAAAGGGGAATGTAATATAATAGAAAATAATTTTATTATTAATTAAGAAATTATTTTGCAATTAAAAAATAATATCTAACTTTGCAACCGCAAAATAAAAAGGTACCATAGCTCAGTTGGTAGAGCAACGGACTGAAAATCCGTGTGTCCCTGGTTCAATTCCAGGTGGTACCACCAGAAAAAAAAATGTTTCGCGAAATACTCTAAAAAGCCCGAATGATCGGGCTTTTTTTATGCATTTTCTGAAAGTTCCTAAATTTTTATACCCAAAAAGCAAATTTATTCTTAAATCCCCAACAGAGTTTTCTGCCACTGTATGGGATTAAAAATTTTTCGCTTTATAAAAAGGGATTTTTACAATTTTGGCTTTTAACATCTTCTTCCTAACCTTAATAAATATTTCATTGCCAAATTTCCAAGAGTCTTTATTTATATATCCCATACCAATTCCTTTTTTTAGCATTGGCGACATGGTTCCTGATGTTACTACTCCGATTAAATTTCCATCTGCACAGTATATTTCATAATCTTTTCTAGGAATGCCCCTATCAATCATTTCAAAACCACGAAGTCTTTTGCTTACTCCATTTTCTTTTTGGTTTAAAATGTATTCTTTATTTATAAAATTATTGCTATCTTTAAATTTTGTAATCCAGCCCAAACCAGCTTCAATTGGCGATGTTGTGTCATTAATGTCATTTCCGTATAGACAATACCCCATTTCTAATCTTAATGTGTCTCTAGCGGCAAGTCCGGCAGGTTTTATTCCAAAATCTTTTCCAGCTTCAAAAACAGCATCCCAAACTTTTTCTGCATCATCATTATACATATAAAGCTCAAAACCCCCAGCTCCGGTATATCCAGTTGCTGAAATTATAACATCTTTTACTCCTGCAAATTCTCCTGTTTTAAAAGTGTAAAACTGAATTTCTGA
>CAMZKV010000009.1 GCA_947311445.1 uncultured Chlorobiota bacterium
CAACAAACGATATCATCTTTTTACACATATAATAACTTGGTTGTTAATTATAGGAATGCCGTTTATATTTTTTGATAAGCCCAAACATGATTTTCCTTTAAGTGCAACTTATTTATTCTTTTTCAGATTAGTTTTATTTGTTATATTATTCTATATAAATTATTTTTTTTATATACCATATTTGCTATCAAAAAAACGAATTTTAATTTATTCAATTGCATTAATTATAAGTATTGCATTTATTGTATATTCAAATAACTTAATTGCTTATATATTTCTGCCAGAGGGTTTTGTTGAAGATATGAAAAAAGCCTATTTTAATGGAAAAATAGTTTATACTTCAATTTTTTTGTTAGGAATTAGTACAAGTATTAAGGTTACTCAAAATTGGTATGAAAACGAAAAGCAAAAAAATGTAATAAAAAATGAAAAGTTAAATTCTGAACTATTATTTCTAAAATCGCAAATAAATCCTCATTTTTTATTCAATACACTTAATAATATCTATTCTTTGGCAAACAGAAAATCTGAACATACGCCTGATGCAATTATTAAACTTTCGCACTTGATGCGATATATGTTAGATGATGCAAAAAAAGAAACAGTTGAATTAAGCAAAGAAATTAATTATTTATCGGATTATATTGAATTACAGAAACTTAGAATGCCTGACAAGTCAAAAGTTATTTTTAATGTTGAAGATGCACATACGGAAAAATGTATTGAACCAATGTTGCTAATTCCTTTTGTTGAAAACGCTTTTAAGCATGGAGATATTTTTTCGGAAGATGCAAAAATTCATATATTATTAAGAATAAAAGACAATGAGTTATATTTTAAAGTTGAAAATAAAATTGATAAGGCGCAAAAAACTGAAAAAGACAAAGGAAGTGGAATAGGGCTAAACAACTTGAAAAAAAGACTTGAACTTTTATACCCTGAGAAGCATAAATTTATAACAGAAATAAAAGATGATATTTTTGTGTCAATTTTAAAAATTTGGTTTAAAAAGTAAGAATGAAGATAACAATATTAAATGGCGATTTAGAAACTAAAAAATCTGATTTTTCTGATTATATTGAAGAATTAGTGAAACAATTTCAAGTGAATAACCACATTGTTGATGTTTTTCATCTTAAAAAAATGGAATTAAGTTATTGTCATGGATGTTGGAATTGTTGGTGGAAAAATCCCGGTTTATGTTCAACAAAAGATGATGCGGAAATAATTTTTAAATCATATATAAATTCCGATTTTGTAATATTTGCATCGCCATTATATGTAGGTTTCACAAGTTCGTCTTTAAAAAAGATTTCTGATAGGCTTATTGTACTTTTACATCCATACATCGAAATTAGAAATAAAGAAAGTCATCATACAAAACGATATAAAAACTATCCTGATTTTGGTCTTTTAATTAAAGAAGAGGATGATACAGATAAAGAAGATATTCAAATTTTGAATGATATTTATGATAGGTTTGCAATAAATTTTCATTGTGAAAAAAGATATTTAAAATCTGTAAATTTAAATACTGAAAAAGAAATAGTAAATGCAAGTTGTAATATTTAATGGATCACCAAGAAGGAAGATAAGTAATACTAAACTGCTGATTAATAGTTTCTTATTGGGATATAAGAAGGCTACTGATACAAAAGTTCCGGTATATTATATTGCTTCGTTTAATAAAAAAGAAGAAATGTTAAATGCATATAAGAATGCAAAAGTTGTAATTATATTTTTTCCACTTTATACTGATATGATGCCGGGAATTGTAAAAGAATTTTTTGAAGATATTTCTAAATTTAAAAATTATGAAAGAAAAAAAATTGGATTTGTTGTTCAGTCTGGTTTTCCTGAAGCATATCAATCAATATTTGTTGAAAAATATCTAGAAAAACTAGCAAAAAGATTAAAACTAAATTATGTTGGAACAGTTATTAAAGGTGGAGTTGAAGGAATAAAAATAATGCCTGCTTGGATGACAAAAGAATTATTTGCAAATTTTACTGATTTGGGAGAATATTTTGCAAAAAATAATGAATTTGATGATAAAATTAATAGAAAATTGCGGAAACCATATAGAATGTCAAAAATTAAAAGAATTTTATTTTCAATTTTTAGCAAAACAGGTTTAACAAATTTTTATTGGAATGGAAATTTGAAAAGAAATAAAGCATACGAAAAAAGATACAATCGTCCTTATGCCCAAAAATAGTATCAAAAAAAATAAGATGCTTTTTGGGGTTTTTAAAACTCGCAGAGTATAAAAAACAATATAATGAAACAACTAAACTGCATAGCAATAGACGATGAGCCTTTGGCACTTGATATCGTTGAAGATTATATTAATAAAATTGATTTTTTAATACTAAAAAAGCGGTGTTACAGAGCAAGTGAAGCTATTGATATTATTGAAAAAGGAAATATTGATTTAATTTTTTTAGATATTCAAATGCCAGGAATAACAGGTGTGCAATTTGCAAAAAGCATCAAAAATATTCCGCCGGTAATCTTCACAACAGCTTATTCTAACTATGCAGTTGAAGGCTTTGAACTTGATGCTATTGATTACCTTGTAAAACCGTTCACATTTGATCGTTTTTTAAAAGCTGTTAGTAAAGCATATTCACTACAAAAATTAAAAGCTAACAAAAAAAATATAAGTAGTTATGATAAGGAATACATTTTCGTAAAATCAGAATATAAAAACATAAAAATTAATTTCAAAGACATTTTATATATTGAAGGACTAAGTGATTATATTAAAATTCACTTAACAAATGGAGAAAAAATTCTTTCCTTGCAAAGTTTAAAAGCTTTTTATGTGAAGTTGCCAAGCAATGATTTTTTGAGAATTCACAGGTCGTTTATAATTTCACTTGATAAAATAAAATCAATACAAAAAAACAGAGTTTTTATTGGCAATAAAGAACTTTCAGTTGGCGAAAGTTATAAAGAAGAATTTCTAAAAGAAATTAATAAATATGGTATGTAAAATTAAATTTATTAGAAGACAAAATATATATTTGAATAAAAAAAAATAAATAAAAATGAGAAAAATAATAATTGTAGTAGTTTCCATTCTTGTATTTTTATTAGTTTCAGCAGGCATTGCAATGAAACTTAAAGGGATGAAACCAAAAGAAGAAACAAAAAATACAGAAGAAATAAAGCGTTCTGTAAAAGTAAAAACTGTAAAATACCAAGATATAAAATCAGATTTTAGAGAAACAGGAAGAATTGCTTCGCAAAGTATAATAGATTTAAGTTCAGAAGTAAGAGGCAAAATTTTGCCGGGACAAGTATCCTTAAAAAAAGGGCAAAGTTTTAGAAAAGGACAGCTTTTGTTAAAAATTTATAACCAAGAAACAAAACTTGCATTGCAAGCACAAAAAAGCAGATTTCTTAATCTGTTAGCAAATATTCTTCCGGATTTAAAAACAGACTTTAAAGAAAGTTATACTACTTGGCTAAACTTTTTTGAGGCTATTGACATACAAAAAAATCTACCACAACTTCCTAAAACAAAATCAAATAAAGAAAAAATATTTTTAGCAAGCCGTAATATTCTTGCAGATTATTATTCAATAAGAAGCTCTGAAATTACACTTTCTAAATATTATTTGTATGCTCCTTTTACAGGAACTTTTACAGCAGTATATTCTGAGCAAGGTGCAATTGCAAACCCAGGACAAAGAATTGCCAGCATGATAAGAACTAATAAATTAGAACTTGAAGTGCCAATAGAAGTTGAGAATGTACACTTTGTAAAAACAGGGCAAATAGTTACCATTACATCTTCTTCCGACCATAATGAATTTAAAGGAAAAATAATTAGAATTGCAGACTTTGTTGACCCAAAAACTCAATCTGTTTCTATTTTTATAGACATTTCTGCACACAAAAATTCAAAAGTTTTTTCAGGTGAATATATGACAGCAATTTTTTCAGATATAACACTAAAAAATGCACTTGAAATTAAACGTGATGCCATTTTTAATCAAAACGAAGTTTACATTGTAAGTAATGGAAAATTAAAAATGAAAACAATTAATGTATTAAAATTAAATAATGAAACTGCAATTATTAATGGTTTAAAGGAAGGTGATTTGGTTGTTAATGAGGCACTTATAAATGCCGTTGAAAATATGAAAGTATCTATTTTAAATTAATACATTTTTTTATTATCCTAAAAACAGCAAGTAATGGTGTAAATAGGCTAATAAACAGTAAGTTATAACAAGTAAGATTTAACTCTTCTTTAACACATTATGCCTTAATAAGCAGAGAAGCAATATAGCAATGCAACAATAAAAATAAAAAAATGAGAAAATTAATAGCCACATTTATAAAATATCCATTTTACGCTAATATTATAATAGTAGTATTAGTTCTTGCAGGAGGATTTTCATTATTTAATATGAAAAAATCATTTTTTCCTGAAAGAGCCTCACGTAATATTTTTGTAAGCGTTTTTTACCCGGGAGCTTCACCAAAAGAAATGGACGAAGGTGTAACAAGTAGAATTGAAGATGCAGTTAGGGCAATTGTAGGAATAAAAGAAATAACATCAACATCTTCCGAAAACTCATCTTTTGTTAATATTGAAACAAATGGCGAATTTGATATTGACGAAATGCTTGTTGATGTAAAAAATGCTGTTGATGCAATAAGCTCAATGCCATCTGCTGCTGAAAGACCAATAATTTACAAAAGGCGTTCTGTTACACAAGCAATGTACATGAGTGTTGCTGGTGATGTTGATTTAACAACATTAAAAAAACATGCATACCAAATTGAAGAAGATTTTTTACGTTCCGGTTTTATATCTCAAATAAAACTAATGGGTTATCCTCCTGTTGAAATTTCTATTGAAGTTACAGAAGAAACTTTATTAAAATACAATTTAACTTTTGATGAAATTTCAAGGGCAGTAGCACTAAATAATACAGATATTTCCGGTGGTATGATAAAATCTGATAATCATGAAATACTAATTCGTTCACGAAATAGGAATACAGACCCCAATAAAATTGGCGAAATAATTATTAGAGCAAAACCAGATGGAAGTTTTTTAAGAATAAGTGATATTGCCGATGTAAAAAGAAAATTTGCAGATGTTTCTAATAAATTGCGCTATAACGGAAAAGAAGCAATTCAAATTAGCATAAACAAATTAGCAAATGAAGATTTGCAAAAAATATCAGAATATATTCATGATTATGCAGAAAAATTTAACAAAACACATTCAGATGTTAAAATTCTTATAAGTTTTGACTTTTTAAGTATGCTAAAAAGCAGGCTAGGACTATTATACAGAAATGGAGGTTCGGGTCTTTTAATGGTTCTAATAATGTTAGCATTATTCCTAAATGTTCGTTTATCTTTTTGGGTTGCTTGGGGAATTCCATCTGCCTTTCTTGCCATGTTCATTATTGCAAGTTTGTCAGGAATTACAATTAATATGATTTCTCTTTTTGGAATGATACTCGTTATAGGAATTTTGGTAGATGATGGAATTGTTATTGGAGAAAATATTTTCTCACATTTTGAAAAAGGAAAAACCCCGATGCGTGCAGCTCTTGATGGAACAATGGAAGTTGTTCCGGCAGTAGTAACCTCTGTTGTTACAACAATTGTTGCATTTTCACCTTTATTATTAATAAAAGAAGGTGGCATGGAATTTATGTACGAAATGGCATTTGTAGTAATATTTAGTTTATTATTTTCTTTGGCAGAAGCATTTTTTGTATTACCCGCTCATATTGCCAATCCAAAAGTACTTAAAAGAAAAACAAAACAATCAAAATTTAGAGCAAAAATGGATACTGCTATTGCTTTTATGCGCGATAGAATGTATGGCAAGTTATTAAAAATAGTTATAAAATGGCGTTGGGCAGTTCTTTTTGTCCCCCTTGCATTAATAATTATTACAGCAGGTTTATTTGGTGGAGGTTTCATAAAAGCAACACCTTTCCCAGCAATGAGTTTCGATTTCTTTTCTGTTGATTTTGCTTTTAAACCAGGTGAAGGTGCTAAACAAACTGATGACTACCTTACAAAATTCGATAAAGTAATTTGGGAAGTTAATGATGAACTTATGAAAGAATTTAATGATACTACTAATTTTATTGATTATACTTTTCAAATACTTGGTTCGTCATTTAGTGGTTTAGAAAATGGTTCGCATGCAGGCTCAATAATGGTTGGCTTACGAGATATGGAAGGAGCACCCATAAATAGTTTTGACATTAGAAATAGAATAACAGAAAAACTTGGAGAACATCCTGAACTTGAAAGATTAAAAGTTGCAGCAAAAAATATGCACTGGGGTGCACCTGTATCAGTTTCACTTCTTGGAAAAAACCAAGAACAATTAATGGAAGCAAAAGAATTTTTAAAGAATAAAATGTCAGAAATAAAAGATTTAAGAAATATTTCTGATGATAATGCAGCAGGAAAACAAGAAATATTAATAAAACTAAAACCAAAAGCATACTTTCTTGGACTAAACCACAACGCTATAAGTCAGCAAGTTAGGCAAGGTTTTTATGGTGGGCAATCACAACGCCTACAAAGTGGCAGAGATGAACTTCGAGTTTGGGTACGTTATCCAAAATCGGGAAGAATGACAATGGGGCAATTTGAAAATATGAAAATTAAAACACCTCTTGGAAATTACCCTGTTTCTGAACTTATTGATTTTGATATAAAAAGAGGACCTGTTCAAATTAAAAGATACAATAGTTCCAGACAAATTACTGTTGAAGCAGGTGTTGCAAGCCCAGATGTAATGGTTCCTCCAATTATGGAAAAAATAAAAACAGAATTTATACCGGAATTAATGCAAAAATTTCCTGGTGTAAAGGTTGACATTAGAGGGCAATCACAAAAAAGTGGTGATGCAATGGCTGAAATGATGAAATATTTTATTATAGCAATTCTTATTATTGTAGTAATTTTAATGATACATTTTAAATCTGCCAGACAAGCAATTATTGTACTTATGATGATACCTTTGGGATGGCTTGGAGGTGTTTGGGGACACGGAATTGAAGGGCACCCTGTATCAATGCTTAGCTTTTTTGGGCTCGTTGCGCTGTCGGGTGTAATTATAAACGATGCAGTTGTTTTTCTTTCAAAATATAATAGCCAATTGCTTGAAGGTAAGAAAGTTAAAGATGCAGTTTTTGAAGCAGGTATATCTCGTTTCAGACCAATTGTATTAACAACAATTACAACATCTGTTGGTTTATATCCTATAATTTTTGAAAAAAGTTTCCAAGCACAAATGTTAATTCCTATGGCAATTTCATTAGCTTATGGAGTACTTATTGGAACGGCATTTATACTTGCATTTTTCCCTGTGTTAATTTTAACTTTGAATGATTTTAGAGTTTACAGCAAATATCTTTGGACAGGCAAAAAACCAACAGCCGAAGAAGTTGAAGTTGTAATTAAAAATAGTAAGAGGGTAATTGAATAATACGATGTTGCATTGTTACACTGTTTCATTGTTTTTAATTAATAAATAATATTTAAAAATATGGAAAATAAGTATTTAAAACTAAATGATATTTCTGCATATAAAATTGCTTTTGGACTATCAAATTATGTTTGGGATATTGTTTTAAGATGGGATTATTTTGCAAATGATACAGTAGGGAAACAATTTGTAAGGTCTGTTGATAGTATTTCTGCAAATATAGCAGAAGGTTTTGGAAGATATGGGAAAAAAGACAAAGTTCGATTTTATAGATATAGCTTTGGTTCTTTAAAAGAAAGTTTTGATTGGAATGAAAAATCAAAAATCAGAAAACTATTAACACAGGAAGAATATGATTATATATTTTCTGAATTAAATAAGTTACCAAAAGAAATTAATAGTTGGATAAAATATACAAATGAAAAATTAAAATATTAAACACATAAAAACAATGTAACAATAAAACAATGTTGCAATGTAATAATTAAAAAAAAATGAAAAAAATAATAACAATAATTTTAACAGTATCAATAGCAATATTTGCAAATGCCCAAGCCGATAGCACAATAAATATAAGTTTGGACGATGCGATTGTGAAAGCATTAGAACACAATTATCAAATTTTGATAGGGAAAAAAGATTTAGAAGTTTCAAAAAATAATAATTCTTGGGGCAAGGCCGGAAGATATCCTACGATAACAATTGGAGCAAACCAATCAAACAGGTTCAATAATAGCGAAAACCAAATAACCGGAAATAGAAATGATGTTTTAAGTAGTTCTTTAAGTCCAAATTTGAATGCACAAATGGTTTTATTTAATGGTTTTGCAATTCGTTTAAACAAAAAAAACTTGGAAACTTACGAAAAAATGTCTGAAACAAGTTTAAGAATGACTTTGGAAAATACAATTACCGATGTTACAAATGCCTATTATTCAGTAATTTTAGAAAATGAAAAGTTAAAAGTTGCCGAAAGTTTAATGAATTTATCAAAAGATAGGTACGAATATATAAAACTAAAAAAAGACTTGGGAGTTGCTGTTACTTACGATGTTTTGCAATTTAAAAATAACTTCTTAACAGATAGTGCAAACTATTTAATGCAATTAATGAATGTAAAAACTACTATAAGAGAACTTTCAAAAACATTGGGAGATAAAGATTTGAATGAATATGTTCCTACTGATAAATTTAGTGTAAATTACAATGTTTATGCACTTGGAGATTTAGAAGACTTAATGTTAGAAAATAATTCTACTTTAAAATCTCAATATTTAAATTCAAAACTTGTAGAAAACAACATAAAACTTGCAAAAAGCTCTATGTATCCTTCATTATCAATAAATGCAGGGGCAGATTATTCAAACAGCAGAACTGAACTTTTTGATCCAAGTAATGTTAGCACAGGATACCAATATGGAGCATCAGCAAATTTAAACTTATCCTATACAATTTTTAATGGAAATAATAGAAGACGAAATA
>CAMZKV010000010.1 GCA_947311445.1 uncultured Chlorobiota bacterium
TGCACCTTCTGTTGATGTTCCTAATTGCGAAACTGTAATTAACCCAACTATTTTTGAGGAAAATGGAAATTTACAAGTAAAAATGATTATTAGAGCCACCAACAAATTGGGAACTAATCATTTGCAATTAAGAGCTCATAATGGAACAACAGAAATATTTCCAATAGTAAATACAGATACATGGACATGGGCTTATACGGGAAGTGGCGAAACAGTTACCAGTCCTTGGAAAAATTGGAATGCAGGTACAACACCTTTTGAAATTCATTTAAACGCATTTTCGCAAAATTCAGGAGATTATGTTAATATTAATGCTGTATATTTAGTTATTCGCAGTCAACAACCTTAATTTTTTTATCTTTGAAAAAATACTTTTAGAATAAAACCTAATTTTTTTACATTGCTTCTTTGTTATATAATTGAAAATAGCAATGTAATAACAACGCAATTTAACAATAAAAAGAGAACAATATGAAACATTTCTTTCTAATCTTATTTGTAATCATTTTTGTTAATGCCAAAAGTCAAATTTCAACAAATCCGGAATTTCCTGTTGCAACAAATTCTGTAATCTTAACTTTTGATGCAACAGGCTCTGATTTAGAAGGATATACGGGAGATGTATATGCACATACCGGAGTTACTATTGAAGGACAAGGGCAATGGAAACATGTTATAGGAAGTTGGGCAAATAATTCAACACAACCTCAATTAACCAGTTTAGGCAATAATAAATGGGAGTTGGAAATATCTCCATCAATAAATGATTTTTATAATGTTAGTGGAGGAGAAATAGTTACAGAATTATGTATTGTTTTTAGAAGTGCAGACAGCGAAACTCAATCAGCAGATTTATTTGTTGATGTTTACTCAACAACATTAGATATTACTTTTTCAAAACCAGATACAACAAAAATATACTCACTTAATGATATTGTTGAAATTCAAGCAGTATCGCTTGCTGCAACATCAATGCAACTTTTTATTAATGATGTTAATGTTTCAAATTCAAGCACAAATAATATTTCTTATTCACACACAATTGATGCAACAGGAAATAATACAATTAAAATTATAGCAACTGATGGAACAGATACGGAAGAAAAAACGATTGATATTTTTGTAAGATCTGAAAGCCAAATTGCAGAATTGCCTTCTTCAAATTTAATTGATGGGATAAATTATATTGATGATAATACTGTAACATTGGTTTTATTTGCACCTTTTAAAAATTTTGCTTTTGTAAAAGGAAGTTTTAATAATTGGGAAATAACTACTGATAATCAGATGTTTAAAACCTCTGACGGAAATAGATATTGGATAACTTTAAACGGACTAACAGCAGGGCAAGAATATATTTACCAGTACATTGTTGATGGTGAAATTACAATTGCCGACCCTTATGCCGATAAAATTTCTGACCCTTGGAACGACCATTATATTTCAAATGCAACTTATCCTAATTTAATTGATTATCCGACAGGAAAAACATCAGGAATTGCCTCTGTTTTTCAAACAGCACAAACAACTTATAATTGGCAAATTAATAACTTTACAAAACCGGCAAATGAAGATTTAGTTATTTATGAACTTCACATAAGAGACTTTATTGCATCGCATAATTACCAAACTATGATTGATACAATAAATTACCTTAAAGACTTGGGTATCAATGTAATAGAGCTTATGCCTATTGATGAATTTGAAGGAAATAGCAGCTGGGGTTATAATCCTTCTTTTTATTTTGCTCCTGATAAATACTATGGAACAAAAAATAAATTGAAAGAATTTATTGATGTTTGCCATCAAAATGAAATAGCTGTAATTAATGATATAGTTTTAAATCATTCATTTGGGCAAAGTCCTTTTGTGCAATTATATTTTGACCCTGATGCAGGAGATTATGGAGAAGTTACAGCAGAAAACCCTTGGTATAATGTTCATTCACCAAATACAGATTATTCTTGGGGCTACGATTTTAACCATGAAAGTCCTGATACAAAACAACTTGTAAGTAGAATTGTAAAATATTGGTTAAACGAATATAAATTTGATGGTTTTAGATTTGACTTTACAAAAGGTTTCACAAATACCATAGGTAATGGTTGGGCTTATGATGCATCACGAATACAAATTTTAGAAGATATTGCTGATACAATTTGGCAAACAAGTACGGGAGCTTACATGATTTGTGAACATTTAACCGATAATTCGGAAGAGAAAGTTCTTGCAGAATATGGAATTATGCTATGGGGCAATATTACTCATAGTTATGCACAAGCATCAATGGGATATACAGATGATTGGGATTTTTCTTGGGCATCTTACCAAAAAAGAGGCTGGGAAAATGCTAATTTAGTTTCGTATATGGAAAGCCATGATGAGGAACGCATGATGTTTAAAAACATTACTTATGGTAATTCGCTAGGCGATTATAATGTTAAGGATGAGGATGTTGCATTAAAAAGAGCAGAACTTGCCGCAGCATTCTTTTTTACAATACCAGGACCAAAGATGATTTGGCAATTCGAAGAACTTGGTTATGATGTTAGTATTGATGAACCTTGCAGAGTTTGTGAGAAACCAATTAAATGGAATTATTTTGAAGAAGAAAACAGAAAAAATTTATACTTATATTTTAAGACTTTTATTAATTTAAAGAAAAATAATGAGGTGTTTTCAACGGACAATTTCACACTTAATTTAACAGGAAGTTTAAAACAAATTACATTACTACATAACTCAATGAATGTTGTAATTTATGGAAATTTTGGTTTGGAAGATAAAACAGGAAGCCCTAATTTATCTTCGTCAAGTATTTGGTATGATTACTATACGCAACAAGAATATAATAGCTCATCGAGTTTTACACTTGCTCCCGGAGAGTATAAAATATTAACATCAATGAAGTTAGATTTGCCGGATATTCCTGAAATACAAGTTATTCCTATTGCAAGTAATGTAAAGATTATAGGAAATTTAGAAGTTGGGAAAACCCTTCATGCAACTTATGATTTTTTTGATAAAAATGATGATACAGAAGGGCAATCCAAATATCAATGGTACACCGCAGAGGCTGCAAACAGAGCAGGAACAGAAACTATTGAAGGGGCAAATGACACAACATATATTTTAACTTCTGCGGAAGAAGGTAAGTATATTATGTTTGAAGTTACACCTGTTGCAAATTCTTTGCTTAAACCAATTGGTATTGCAAAAAGAAGTAATTATACAAGTATAGTTACACAATATTCTGACAAGTTATTTATTAAGCCAACAGTTGTAATTGATGAAATTACTATTGAAAAGCTAAATATTTATGAGCTAATTCAAATATTTGATATTCAGGGAAATATAGTTTTTGAATTAATCCCTGAAAATAACAAGAATATAAATTTAAGTTTTTTAAGACCTGGAATTTATATAATAAAAACATACCAAAAAGGAGAAGTTGAAACTATGAAAATTATGAAGATGTAAGGCTTAATTAAAGGTATTACCATAGTCAAAATTGCCATATTTAAAGCCTCTTATAAACCATTCAACTCTTTGTTTTGAAGAACCATGAGTAAAAGCATCAGGAACTACATATCCTTGTGCTTTTTTTTGTAATTTGTCATCACCAACTGAACTTGCAGCTCCAATAGCTTCTTCAATATCTCCATCTTCAAGAATATTTTTCATTTTTTGAGCATGATGTGCCCACATACCTGCTAAAAAATCTGCTTGAAGTTCTAATTTTACAGATAATTTATTGTATTCTTTTTGGCTTAATCTACTTTTTTGCCTGTGAACTTTTTCTGTTATTCCATTAAGATTTTGGACATGATGTCCAACTTCATGAGCAATAACGTATGCAATTGCAAAATCACCTGCTGCACCGTAGTCTCTACTCAAATCTTTTAAGAAATTCAAATCCATATAAATTTTTTGGTCTGCCGGACAATAGTATGGGCCTGTTGATGCTCCGGCAATACCACATACTCCGGAAGTTTGACCGTTGAATATAACCATTACAGGTTTTATGTATCTTTGTCCTAATTGTTCTCTAAAAATTTTCTCCCAAACATCTTCTGTGTCTTTTAAAACAACTTTTGCAAATTGAGCAAGTTCTTCGTTTGCTCCTGCTACATTGGGTTGAGATTGTTCGTAAGATTGTTGTCCTCCTCCTGTTCCATCTAATAGTTGAAGTGGGTTTTGGCCTGTAATTAATGAGAAAATAATTACAATAATAACTCCCGTAATAGTCATACCTCCGCCTACGCGTTTGGTTCTTCTTACATTTCTTCCTCTTCTATCGTCAATATTGCTACTTGTTTGTCTGCCTTTCCATTTCATAATTTAATTATTTAATGACACAATTATTTATGATATTATTCAATTAAAACTGCTTCACCATTTTCAATAGCAATTATTAATTTTTTGTATTTTCCTTGAACAACTTTACCGTCTTTGTATTTAACTTTCACGATATCGTTTCTGCCAATTTTTTTGCCAACTCTTACTGGCTCAATTTTCTTTTTTTCTTGTCCTTGCCCTTGTGCTTGCCCTTGTTCTCCTCTTGAAAATTCTTCTTTCTCAGTATCATATTTGCTAATATCAAGTTTCTGAACCCTCCCTTGTTGAATGTCTCCGGCATCTTGTGTGTGGAGTTTTGCTTTAAGGAGTGCATTAACAATAGTTTTGTTGTTTTTATCAAGCATTCCTTTAAAAAGTTCGTA
Organism: uncultured Chlorobiota bacterium; assembly: GCA_947311445.1. GTDB lineage: Bacteria > Bacteroidota > Bacteroidia > Bacteroidales > JAADGE01 > JAADGE01. The sequence goes on from CAMZKV010000010.1 coordinate 4,722, forward strand.
ACTTTCAAATTTATAAATTAAAAGTGGGTCTTTTTGTTCATATGATGCGTTTTGAACTGATTGTTTTAAATCGTCCATTTCACGCAAGTGTTCTTTCCAAGATACATCAATTGTTGATAGTACAATTTGTTTTTCAAATTCTATTGCAACATCTTTTCCTTTACTTTTATATGCTTTTTCAAGATTAACAATGATGTGATAAACATTTATTCCGTCAGTAATTGGAACATCAATGTTTTTATATTGTCCCGACATTGTTTCATATACATTTTTAATTACGGGAAGAGCTTGTTCAATTATGGTTTCTTTTCTTCGTTTATAATCTTCAACAACAACTTCAAAAATTGTTTCAGTTATTTTGTCAATTTTTGTTTCTTTAAATTCTTCTTCGTTTATAGGAGGTTCAATTGCAAGAGTTCTGAATAAATCCATTTTAAAGTCTTCATAATTACCACCATAATTATCATTAATAACACTAACACAGGTATCATAAATCATATTTGCAAGATCAACAGTAAGCCTGTCTCCGTGTAATGCGTGTCTTCTTAATTTGTAAATAACTTCTCTTTGAGAGTTCATTACATCATCATATTCCAAAAGTCTTTTACGAGTTCCAAAATTGTTTTCTTCAACCTTTTTTTGAGCCCTTTCAATAGATTTAGAAATCATTGAATGTTGAATAACTTCGCCATCTTCAAGCCCCATTCTGTCCATGAGTTTTGAGATTTTATCTGATCCGAACATTCTCATTAAATCATCTTCGAGAGAAACGAAAAATTGAGATGATCCTGGGTCTCCTTGTCTTCCTGAACGACCTCTTAATTGTCTGTCAACACGTCTAGAATCATGTCTTTCTGTTCCTATAATTGCAAGGCCTCCTGCTTCTTTTACTTCTTTTGAAAGTTTTATGTCTGTTCCCCTACCTGCCATATTTGTTGCAATTGTAACAATACCTGCATTTCCTGCACTTGCAACAATGTCTGCTTCTCTTTTATGAAGTTTTGCATTAAGAACATTGTGTTCTATTTTTCTGATTTTCAGAGTTCTACTAAGTAATTCTGAGATTTCAACAGAAGTTGTTCCTACCAAAACAGGACGACCAGCTTTTACAAGGTCATTTATTTCATATATAACAGCATTGTATTTTTCACGTTTAGTTTTATAGACTTTATCAATTCTGTCGTCTCTAATAATTGGAACATTTGTGGGGATAACAGTTACGTCAAGTTTATATATGTCCCAAAATTCTCCTGCTTCTGTTTCAGCAGTTCCAGTCATTCCTGAAAGTTTGTGATACATTCTAAAATAATTTTGAAGCGTAATTGTTGCAAATGTTTGTGTTGATGCTTCAACTTTAACATTTTCTTTTGCTTCAATTGCTTGGTGAAGACCATCCGAATATCTTCTACCTTCCATAATACGACCTGTTTGTTCATCAACAATTTTTACTTGATTGTCAATAACAACATATTCATCATCTATTGCAAATAGTGCGTATGCTTTTAGTAATTGATTTATTGCGTGAACTCTAATAGTTTTTGTGGAATAATCTGCAAGTAAATCATCTTTTGCTTTTAGAATTTCTCTTTCAGATAAATCGGAATTTTCTAGGTCTGCTATTTCACTGCCTATATCCGGTAAAACAAAGAAGTCTTTATTTTCCAGTTCAGATGAGATTAAATCTATACCTTTATCTGTAAGTTCAATAGAATGATTTTTTTCTTCAATTACAAAGTATAAATCATCTGTAATTTCAGGCATTCGTTTTGCATTTTCCGCTAAATAAATATTTTCGGTCTGGTGCATTGTTGTTTTCATGCCTTCTTCACTCAAAAATTTAATAATTGCACTGTTTTTAGGCAGACCTTTGTGTGCTCTTAAAAGTAATATTCCTCCTTTTTCTCTTTCTTTTTTATCGTCAGATTTAAGGAGTTTTTTTGCTTCTGTAAGAAGATTTGAGACTAGTTTTTTTTGAGATTGATATAGTTGAACAACTTTTGGTTTTAGTTCTTTAAAAAGTTCTTCGTCTTTTGATTGTCCGTCTCTTTGTACTGCACCAGAAATAATTAATGGTGTTCTTGCATCATCAATTAAAACACTATCTACCTCATCAATAATAACATAGTTGTGTCTTCTTTGAACAAGGTCGCCCGGGCTGAGTGCCATATTATCTCTTAAATAATCAAAGCCAAACTCATTGTTTGTTCCAAAAGTAATATCTGCTCTGTATGCTTTTCTTCTTGCTTCTGAATTTGGTTGGTGTTTATCAATACAATCAACACTCATTCCATGAAATTGATAGAGTGTTCCCATCCATTCGGCATCTCTTTTTGCAAGATAATCATTTACTGTTACCATGTGTACACCTCTGCCTGTTAGAGCGTTGAGGAATACTGGAAGTGTTGCAACTAATGTTTTACCTTCTCCTGTTGCCATTTCGGCAATTTTGCCTTCGTGTAAAATAATTCCTCCAATAATTTGAACATCGTAGTGAACCATTTCCCATTTTATTTCTACTCCTCCGGCAAGCCATTTGTTGTGATAAGTTGCTTTGTCTCCATTTATTATAATGTCTTCTCTGTTTGGGGAAAGTTCTCTGTCGTAATCGCTTGCAGTAACAACAATTTCGTCATTTTCTTTGAAGCGTCTTGCAGTATCTTTAATAATTGCAAATGCTTGTGGAAGTATTTCTGTTAATTTATCTTCAATTTTTTTATCAATTTGCTCTTCGAGTTTATCAATTTTTTTGTAAATTTCTTCTCTTTCTAGCATATCAAATTTATCGGCTTCAATATCGGCTTTATAATTGTCAATTTGGTCTTGTTCAACTTTAAAAAAGTTTCTTATTTCTTTTTTTAAGTTTTGAGTTTTTTCTCTTAGCTGGTCGTTTGAAATTGTAGCTAATTTGTCAAATTCCTCATTTGTTTTTTCAACAATTGGCATCAGTTTTTTGATGTCTTTGTTTGATTTGTCTCCGAGGAATGTTTTTAATATTTTGTCTAATAATGCCATGTTTTTTTATTTATTATTTTTTTCTAATTCACTTAATTCATTTTCGAGCTGCTATTGTTATTAGTTTTTATTTTTAATTATCAGGAATTGCTTTTGTTAATTCATAATTGCTAATTCCTACTGGTTTGTTTATGTCTCTTAAAGAAAGTTCATCTTTAATTTTATTTTTTACAAAGAAGCAGTCCAATTGTCGGGTTATCTTCTTTTATTTTTATTAAGCTATCAACTGCTGATAAATAAAAATTTTATTTACCTGCAAATTCGGATTTAAAAATTCCTGCTTTTAATTCTATTACTACATAGCATCGTAAATCTAAATGATAGAATAATAAATCAATATAGTAATTTTTGTTACTAACTTTTATGTTAAATTGTTTTCCTACAAAAGTAAATCCCTTTCCTAATTCTATTAAAAATTTGGTATCCTTGTTTTTTTATATGCATCTATATCCATTAATATTTTATTTATCATGCACAATTCCACAAATATTAACAATAGTTTCAACAGTTTTTTCCATTGATTGTAATGAAATATATTCATATTTTCCATGAAAATTATGCCCGCCTGTAAATATGTTAGGGCAGGGTAGTCCCATATATGACAATCGAGATCCATCTGTTCCTCCTCGTATTGGTTTTATTATTGGTTTTATTCCTGCTTTTTCCATTGCTTTTTTTGCTGTTTCAACAATGTGCATTACAGGTTCAATTTTTTCTTTCATATTAAAATAACTGTCTGTTATTTCAAGTTTTATAAGTTCTTTTTTGTGAAGTTTATTTATTTCTTTTGCAATGTTTATTACATTTAGTTTCATTTCATTAAACTTATTTTTATCATGGTCGCGGATAATATAAGTCATTTTGGTTTCATCAATAGTTCCTGAAATATCTAGCAAATGATAAAAACCTTCGTAGCCTTCTGTGTGTTCAGGTCTTTCTTCTTTTGGTAAGTTTGCATGAAATTCGTGTGCTATGTTTATTGAGTTAATCATTTGGTTTTTAGCTGTTCCCGGATGTACATTTCTTCCATTTACTGTAACTAAAAGACTTGCTGCATTAAAGTTTTCATATTCTAATTCTCCTATTTCTCCGCCATCAATTGTGTAGGCAAATTCGGCATTAAAAAACTTTACATCAAAATGGTCTGCACCTCTTCCTATTTCTTCATCGGGTGTAAATGCAATTTTAATATCTCCATGTTTTATTTCAGGATTTTTTTGCAAGTATTCAATTGCTGTCATAATTGCTGCAACTCCTGCTTTGTCGTCTGCTCCTAAAAGTGTAGTTCCGTCTGTTGTAATTAATGTTTGTCCTTCATATTTTTTAAGTTCAGGAAAATCATTTGGAGAAAGTATTGAATTATCTTTTTTATTAAGAATAATATCATTTCCATCATAATTTTCGATAATTTGAGGGTTTACATTTGCACCGCTTGTATCGGGTGCAGTATCCATGTGAGAAATGAAACCTATTGCGGGAACTTTTTTGTCTGTGTTCGCAGGCAATGTTGCATATAGGTAACATTTGTCTGTTAGTTTTACATTTTGAAGTTCCATTGCTTCAAGTTCTCTTTGGAGTTCTTTTGCTAGTTCAAATTGTTTAACTGTACTTGGATTTGAGTTAGATTCTGGGTCTGATTTAGTATCAAACTTAATGTATTTTAGGAATTTATATTTTACTTGTTTCATATAGTTATATTGTTACATTGCTATATTGTTGCATTGTTAAATTGCTATGAGAATATTCGTTTTAAACATTAGTTTATTATTTTAAACAATGTAGCAATAAAACAATTCAACAATTATTTATTCCTTACCAATAATTTCAATTTTAATTTTTTCTCCGTTCTTGTCAATTCCAACTTTTATTTCATTACCTTCTATAATTTTGGCTTCAATTATTACTTCTGCCATTTCATCTTCAAGGTATTTTTGAATTGCTCTTTTTAATGGTCTTGCTCCATATTTTACGTCAAGTCCTTTTTCTGCAATAAAATCTTTTGCTTCGTTGGTAATGTTTAGTTTATATCCTAGTTCTTCAACACGTTTGTATAGACCTTTTAATTCAATATCAATAATTTTGAAAATATGCTCTTTTTTTAGAGTGTTGAACATAACAACATCATCAATTCTGTTGAGGAATTCCGGAGCAAATGTTCTTTTAAGTGCTTTTGTTATAACACTTTTACTTTGTTCGTCATCATCATTTCCTCCAAAGCCAATGCCTTTTCCAAAGTCTGCAAGTTTTCTTGCTCCAACATTAGATGTCATAATTATTACTGTATTTTTAAAATCTACTCTTCTTCCAAGACTATCTGTAAGTTGCCCATCATCAAATACTTGTAAAAGAATATGAAATACGTCGGGATGTGCTTTTTCAATTTCATCAAGTAAAATTACAGAATATGGTTTTCTTCTAACTTTTTCTGTTAGTTGTCCACCGTCTTCATGTCCAATATATCCGGGAGGTGCTCCAATAAGTCTTGAAACTGAGAATTTTTCCATATATTCACTCATGTCAATTCTAATTAAAGCTTCTTCTGTGTCAAACAAAAATTCTGTGAGTTTTTTTGCAAGATGTGTTTTTCCAACTCCGGTAGGGCCTAGGAATATGAATGAGCCAATTGGTTTGCTTGGGTCTTTAAGTCCTGCTCTGTTTCTTTGAATTGCTTTTACAATTTTTTCAACAGCATCATCTTGCCCAATTACTTTTTCTTTTAGTTGAGATTTCATTTCAAGCAAACGAA
>CAMZKV010000011.1 GCA_947311445.1 uncultured Chlorobiota bacterium
TAAAGGCATAAGGATTGCATACATCCGCCCCCATCTTGCTAATGCTAAAAAATCGTAGTAAAATACAAAAGAGAAACTTGCTAATAAACTTGCAATTTTGTCTTTAAGAAAAAAGTTGCCTATTAAAAATATCAAAGCAATAAGGAAAAATGAAAACAATGCTGATGGAAGTCTTAGTGCCAAAGCATTAACCCCAAGCATTTTAAATGACTGTGCCACAACCCATTGATGCGGCTTTGCTCTGTTGTAATTATTGCCAACTGCTTGCTCCTTTATGAAATCCCATTGTGTAAATTTTCCCGTGTGAATATATCCGGCGGCACCTTTTGTTACAGATACTTCATCGGAATAAATATCGAAATCATCTAATTTATTGAAAAGAGTAAAAATTGAAATTCCTAAGAGCAAAATAAAAATGGTAGTTGTTAGTAGTTCTTTTTTAGAGAAGTGAGTTTTGATTTTTGCCGTAAAATTTGCCTTATCTTTTTTTTCTGAATTAAAAAGCGTATTTATTATGCTTGTAAGTTTACTTTTGTTAAAATAAATTGATAAAATTCCTATTACAATTGTGGGTATTGTAAGCAGTTTTTTTATGTTTAGTAAAGTTTTAGCTTCATTTGTGCTAAGGTTTGTAAATGAGTAATATAAATCAATTAAAATATAGAATACAACAAATGCTAAGAACAAATATTTAAAGTTCTTTTTAAAAAAAGATTGTCCAGAAACTTCTTTCGATGCAATTTTTTTGTTGGGAACTTTGTGTGTATTATTCTTATTGCTTGTTCTTTTCATTTTTATAAAGGATTAAGTAGGTGCTTAAATTCTTTAATTATAACTTCTTTTCTGTGCTTTTCGGCAATATAGTTTTTGCCATTTTTCCCTAACTCTTTACAAAGTTCCTCATTTTTAAGGAGTTTTTCAAAATTATCATAAAATTTTTCTGTCTTTTTGTTTGATGACAGACCGCAATTATATTTTTCAAAAATATTGTCAGGATTAACATTATAGCTTAATATCGGACATTCTGCCTGCATGGCTTCCGCCATTGTGTTTGAAAATCCTTCTAAATATGAGCTTAAAATATAGATTTTTGCTTCTTCATAATAATGATTTATATCTTCGGGCTTTACGTAGTTTATAAGTTTAATACTTTTAATCTTTTTTGCACTTTCTTGTATTTTTTTTCCGTATTCAAAATGTTCTTTTACTATGGGAGCAATCATTACAAAGTTTTCTTTCGGATATTTTTTTGCTGTATTAATAAATAGTTCCGCTTGCTTGTTTTTTGTTATTCTTCCTACCCATAAAATAGTTTTTTTTATTTGCTTTTTATCTGTTGTTTTTTTAAGTAAATATATGTTTTTTATAATTGCGTCGGGTTTTCTTTTTCTGTTTATCAGAAAATTTTTTGCTTGCTTATTGGTTTGTGCAGTAACAATATCTGCCTTATTATAAACATATTGCATAAAAATTTTAGCTAAAAATCCGCTTTCCTTTTTTTGTAATGCTTTTGAAGTTTCAATATCCGAAGCAATCATGTATAAAGTTTTCTTTTTCAAAAAAAGTTTAACAAAAAAAATTGCAAAACCCACACCGACATCTGCTGAACGGAAAATATATGTGTCGGCATTTATTTTTCTTAAAACTCTTAATAAGTGTTTTATTCTTTTAAAAATATTGTTTGAAAAATTAAAAGATTTCCATATTTTAACTTCATCAATTTCTTCAAAATCTTTTTGTCCGAAATCGGCAACTAAAAAATTTACATCAAAACTTTTGTCTTCTGCCAAAGCAGTACTTAAAAGATATGCTTGTTTTTGGGCACCGCCGACTTTATCTTTTGCACCCAAAATATTCGGATTAAAAAGATAATATGCACGAGGTATGACAAAGCAGACTTTTTTCATTTAACTGTGTAATATTGTTTATACCATTCTATAAATTTTGCAACACCATATTCTATATTGGTTTTTGGTTCATACCCAAAATCATTTTTTAAATTTTCAATATCGGCAAAAGTTTTTTGAACATCACCTGGTTGCATAGGTAAAAAAATCTTTTTTGCCTCTTTTTTGAGAGCTTTTTCTGTTGCTTTTATAAAATCCATTAGTTGGATGGGGTTTCCGTTTCCAATATTATAAATTTTATATGGAGCAGAAGAATTTTCGGGTTTCGGATTTTTGCCCGACCAATTTGTTATTGCTTCGGCAGGTTTATTTACTACCCTGAAAACACCTTCGACAATATCGTCAACATAGGTAAAATCTCGCATCATATCACCATTGTTATACACATTTATTGGCTCATCGGCAAGAATTGCTTTGGTAAATAAAAAAAGAGCCATATCCGGTCTTCCCCACTGCCCGTAAACGGTAAAAAAACGCAGTCCCGTAGTCGGCAAATTAAATAGGTGGCTGTATGCGTGGGCTATAAGCTCGTTAGATTTTTTGGTTGCGGCATATAAACTTATCGGGTGGTCAACATTGTGAGATGTAGAAAACGGCATTTCTTCATTTAAGCCGTAAACACTTGAACTGCTTGCATATACTAAATGCTTTATTTTGTTTCGTTTACTTGCCTCAATAATGTTTAAAAATCCGTTAATATTACTGTGAAAATAAACATAAGGGTTTTCTATGCTATATCTTACCCCCGCCTGTGCGGCAAGATTGCAGACGTAATCAAATTTTTCAGTTTCAAATAAATTAAGAATTTCTTTTTTATCTTCCAGTTGTAATTTTATAAACCTATAATTATTATATTTTTTGCTTTGAACTAATTTTGCATTTTGTATTTCATTTTTTTCAATTCCGGTTTCCGAAAGACGAGCATATTTCAAATTTTTATCATAATAGTCGTTTATGCTGTCTAAACCAACAACATCAAAACCTTCTTTTATAAATCTTTTTGCTGTATGAAACCCTATAAACCCGGCTGTTCCTGTTATTAATATTTTCATTATGTAATATTATTAAATAATTTCATATATTCATCTGCGATACTTCTCCAATTAAATTGTTCTGCCTTTTTTCTTGAAGATTTTCCAAGTTGTTCTATAATTTGTTTATTTGTGTGAAGATGTTTTAAAATTTTAACAAGTTCATTTACATTTCCAGCTTGAAATACAAATCCGTTTTTCTCATCAACTAACTCCTCTGTTCCTCCAACATCCGTTACAACTGCTGGTAAACCACATGCCATTGCCTCTAAAAGAGCATTGCTCATTCCTTCATTAAAAGAAGGTAAAACAAAAACATCTGCACTTTGATATTTTTCGGGCATTTTTTCTCTTGGAACATAAGCCGAAAATATAATTTGTTCAGAAACATCTTTGTCTTTTGCATATTTGATATATGCCTCTCTTTCATCGCCATTACCAACGAAATCTACAAATATTGGAATTCCTTGCTTTTTTAAGTTTGAAATTGCTTCAATTAATGTATATTGTCCTTTGCGTTTTATTAATCTTGCAGAGCAAATTAGTTTTAAGTTTTCTGAAAGCTTTTTGTTTTTAGGAATAAACTTCCTGTCATCAACTCCGTTGTAAATTGTTTTTATAATAAGTTTATCGTTTATTGCTTTAATCATTTCTTTTTCTGTTTTACACTTTACTGTAAGAAATTCTGCCTTTCTCCAAATTAATTTAATAATAGGCGATATTATTTTATAAACGAATTTATAACGATTTTCAAAACCGGGAATGTCGGGACCCCCTATTCTGACAATATATGGAACATTTTTAAAAATTTTTAATAGTAAGGCAGGAAATCCCGCAGGAACAGAAGACCAAACAAAAATAAAGTCGTATTTTTCTTTTTTATTATATTTAAAAGCTCCAAAACTTGCTTTGACAATATATCTTAACAACTCTGTATTTGATGCGTGATGTATATTTTTTTTCCCAACAGGGAATTTGATAATTCTAATATTTTCTGAAAATTGTAGAAATTCTTTTTTTGCATTTCCGGAAGATGTAATTAGGTCAATTTTTATATCTTTATTATTTTTAAGAATATTAAAAAGTTCAAGATTTACTGTGCCTGTTCCGCCTCCAAGTGGCGGAAATTCGTTATTAAACATTAAAATTTTACGAGCTTTTGGCATATAGGCTGTTATTTAATCAAAATTTACCATTTCATTAATAACGTATAAAGGTCTTTGCCTAACATCGTCATAAATTTTACCAATATATTCGCCAATAACCCAAAATAACATAAACATAAAGCCCATAAGAATAAAAAGAATTACCACAAGCCATTTATAAAGGTGATAATATGCCCCCGTTATAAGAACATCAAAAATTTGATAAAGAAGCAATCCAAAGCCTGAAATTATACTTATAAAGCCTAAAATAAAACCTAAACGAAGAGGCAACATTGAAAAATTAAAAACCCCATCCATTCCTAGTTTTGCTAATTTCCCGAAAGTATAGTTTGAAACACCTTTTTCTCTGTCTGGTCTTTGATAATCTACAAATGTATGTTTAAAACCTGTCCAGGCAACCATTCCTCGCAAGTATCTGGAATGTTCTTTCATTTGATTTACTTCATTAAGAACTCTTTTGTCAACAAGTCTGAAATCTCCTACGTTTTTTGGAATATCAATTCTGGTAAATTTCCCCATTAAGCGGTAATAAATTTTAGAACCAAATTTTTTTATGACACTATCTTTCCTAAAATTTCTTCTTCTTGCATAAACAATGTGAAATCCTTGTTTCCATTTTTCTATCATTTCTTGAATAACTTCGGGAGGGTCTTGTAAGTCGCAATCCATTGAAATAATTGCCTCGCCTTTTGCATTGCCCAAGCCTGCTGAAAGAGCGGCTTGATGTCCGAAGTTTCTACTTAAATCAATGAATTTAATATGCTTGTTTTTTGCAGACAAATTATTCAATACAGAGTAGGTATTGTCTGTGCTTCCATCATTAACAAAAATAACTTCCCACAACTCATCAGTGTTTTTCATTAATATTTCTAACCTTTCACATAAAGCAGGAATATTTGCTTCTTCATTATAAGCAGGTACAACAAATGAATATTTTGGGTTTTTAGACATGGGTTTAATAAATTTATACAAATTTATAAAAGTATGACAATAATTTATAAGAAATTGTTGCATTTTAACTTAATTTTAGATTTATAAGTATTTTATAATGAATTCTTATACTTTTGCGTTTTTTAAAATTAAAAAATAAGATGAAAAAAGGTATGATGATTTTTGCTTCTGTTTTCATAATTTCAGTTGCAGTTTATTATTTTTATAATAACAGATTTAAAAAAGAAACTGTTAATAATATTGATTTTGACACAATAAAAGTTGAAAAGAAAAAGAACTTATTATATAATTTGAATGTTGATTCTTTCAATATTGAAAAAGGTGTTATCCTGCCGGAAATGTTTTTGGGGACATTATTTGAGAAATATAATGTATTAAATAAACTTAACCGGATTGTTAAAAAAACAAAAGGAATTTTCGATGTTAGAAAAATAGGAAGAGGGAAAAATTATACGGTTTTCTTTTCAAAAGACACATCAAAAACCGTTAATTATATTGTTTATGAAAAAAACAAAAAAGATTATGTTGTTTTTGATTTAACAGATACTTTAAATGTATATTTAGGCGAAAAGGAGGTTAAAACAGAAATAAAAGAAACCGGTGGAATTATACGTAGTTCACTATGGTTTGCAATGGAAGATGCAGAGGTTAACCCGATTTTAGCAAATGATTTATCAGAAATTTATGCTTGGTCTGTTGATTTTTTTGGTCTTCAAAAAAATGATAAGTTTAAAATTATTTATGAGGAAAAGTTTATAAACGATACTTCAATCGGATACGGTAAAATTATTGCAGCATATTTTGAACATTATAATGATACAATCTATGCAATTCCTTTTAAGCAAGATAGTATTTTAAGTTTTTATGATTTAGAGGGGAATAGCCTAAGGAAAGCGTTCTTAAAAGCACCTTTAAAATTTTCAAGAATAAGTTCTGGATTCACTTATGCAAGAAAGCATCCAATTTTAAAAATTGTAAGACCGCATTTAGGAGTTGATTATGCTGCACCTTCAGGTACCCCTGTTCATGCTTTGGGAGATGGGACTGTAATAAAACGATTATTTACAAAAGGAGGAGGAAATTACATTAAAATTAAGCACAATAGTGTATATTCAACTGGCTATATGCACCTGAAAGCTTTTGCAAAAGGTGTAAATGTTGGGTCAAGGGTAAAACAAGGGCAAGTTATTGGTTTTGTAGGAATGACAGGGTTAGCAACTGGTCCTCATTTGGATTTTAGAGTTTGGAAAAATGGTAAAAATATAAATCCCCTTCATGTAGATGCTCCTCCAGTTGAGCCTATTAAGGAGGAAAATATTGACACTTTTAATATTGTGAAAAAAGACTTTAAAGCAAGATTAGATAGTATTAATTATAAAGTTGCAAAAATAGATACAGCAGTAGTGGATACTGTTTATTTACATGAAAAACAATAATTTAACCACCCGTATAAATAGGGCTTTCTCCTTTTACATCGTCTGATCGGAAACCAAATCCAAGTCGTTTACCTGTTTGGATTTGTGCGTTTTTCCTTTTTTCTTGGATTTGTTCTAAAGTTATAACTTTCATATTATCGTATGGAGGAACCAATAAATCAAAATCGAGAGAATAAGCAATTGCAGTATCAATAATTTCTTTTAATTTTTCTTTGTTGATAATTGCATTTCCAAAATCGTTATATAAAAAACCCATTTGCCGTTTACCTTCAACAAAATAATGAAAATCTTTGTTAATGAAAATTCTTCCTACAAGATATCCTAAATCATTGATTCTATTATATTTAAAAGAATCTGCCAAAAAATTATATATATTAATTATACCAGAATATGTTGCCATTTCATTATTTTGGACATAAGAAATTTTCCAAACTCCGTGATCTCTGTCAAATTCAAAAATGTTTGAGTGCATTTGAAAAACTAAAATATCTCCGGCAACTTTAAGCTCGCATTGAAAATCGCTGATTTCTTTATAAAGAAACGGAGGATTTATGACATCTTTTTTGAGTTTTTCATTGTAGCTTGTTTCAATTTCTGCAAGAACAGATTTCAAATCTTTAAAAACTTTAAATGTATTTGAATATACTGTTTGTTTTAAATTTGATTTTTTTTTAATTCGGTCAAGTATAATTTTTTCTTTTTCAGATGCCATTTGTTTATAGTTTATTCCTAATTGCAATAAGACAAAGGTATTAAAAAATAGATAAAAGGGAAGATATTTTTTTTAAAATTAATATTGGAAAATAATTAATTTAAAAGATGCTAATAAATATTACTTTTGATATTTTTTAAAATACAAGAAAAATATTAAATGCAAATTAACATTTTAAAGACACATGAAAAATCCATTATTTGAAAATTCGAGCCCTTTTTTAAAGCTAATTTTCTTCTTTTTTATTATTTTGGGTTCGTTTCTTGTTATTTTATCAATAGGAACACTGTTTGCAGTACCAATTTTTGGAATTAATATTTCTGATTTTGGGGCTTTCCTTGATATTAAAAATCCAGATAATATTCCTTTTATAAAGTTTATGCAAGCAATTCAGCATATGGGAATGTATTTAATGCCGCCAATTGTTGCTGCATATATTTATTCACGGACACCAAGAACTTATCTAAAAGCAAATTTCCAATCTCCAATACTTCTTTTCGTTATAACTTTTGTGATTGTTTTAGCAGCAATTCCTTTGAGTAGTTATTTTGGTTCTTTAAATTCTCAGATGTCTTTGCCTAAAAGTTTGTCGGGGCTAGAAAGCAAACTTAAATTAATGGAAGAAAAGGCAATGGAGGCTACTTTACTTTTTCTTAATGTTTCATCAGTTAAAGGGGTGTTTGTTAATTTGTTTATTGTTGCAGTACTTCCTGCAGTTGGCGAAGAACTTTTTTTTAGAGGAATAATACAAAAACTAATAAAAGATTGGACAAGAAACATTCATATCTCAATTTTTATAACAGCAATTATATTTAGTGCGGTACATATGCAATTTTTTACTTTTTTACCTAGATTTTTATTAGGAATGTTGTTTGGTTATCTTCTTTTTTGGTCTAAAAGTATTTGGATACCAATTTTTGCACATTTTGTAAATAATGCTGTTTCAGTTTTGGTTTTTTACTTTTCCGAGAATATTAGTAGTTTTGAACAAACAGAAACAGAACTGATGCAACCATCTGCACTTGTTCCCGCATTTATTTTATTTTGTGGTACTTTATACTTTTTTTATTATTATACGAAAAATAAAAAAACTTCTAATTTGTCATAAAATTTATTCTTGAAGAATAGTTGTATTTAAAATTATTCCTTTTTTTAAAAAAGACAATTTTCCTTTAATTTCGGGATTTGTTAAGGTTTTTGTTTTTGAAGATAGTCTATAGCTTATTTTAATGGTTTCATTTGAGGGTAAGTTATAAAAAACATATTGAATAATATCTGATTTTTTATTTAAAACAGCTCCTTTTAAATCATCTTCTGAAAACTCAAAACTTTTTGGAATTCTTTCTGATAAACTATAAGAACCTGCTTTTTCAGTTTTAAGAATTAATTCAACTATGTAAAAATTATCTAATTCATTGAAAGTAACTTTTCTTTTACAGTATGCACCTTTTAGTTTGGAATTATAAATGTCAAAATTATTTTTTCTTTTATCATTTAAACTTGATGTATTCCTATAAATTCGTATAATTTTTGGAGTTAATTTAAAAATTGCTTGTTTAGCCCCAACCATATAGTTTAAATTTCCTGAAATTTTAAAGTTTCCAGTAACACCAACCATAGAAGAAATTTGATATTTTACTGAGAATTTGCCTTCTTTTGGGCTTCTTAGCCAAGTAAGTTTTAAAATATTGTTTTCAAAAGTATAGGAAGCACCATAGGAGTCTATCATTTTTATAAAAAAACCTACTGGTAATTTTTGTTTAAAAACAGTAAAGTTTAGTGCATCTTTCGGTTTTGAAATTGTTAGAACAACATCAGCATATTCTCCTTGAATTATTTCATTTGGAATATCAAATTCGGCAGAAAAGCTATTCTGAGAAATAGATATTTGAGATGCAAATAATAAAAGACAAAAGATTATATTCCTCATAAATTATTTTTTTATTGCAACAATTCCCGGCAAATCTTTACCTTCAAGAAATTCTAACATTGCACCGCCACCTGTTGAAACATAACTAACTTTGTCTTCCAATTTGTATTTTTTTATAGCTGCAACAGAATCTCCTCCTCCAACAAGAGTATAACATCCATTCTTTGTTGCTTCAACAAGAGCGTTAGCAATTTGTTTTGTTCCGTTTGCAAATTTTTCCATTTCAAAAACTCCGGCAGGTCCATTCCATAAAACTGTGGAAGAATTTTTAATTATTTTGGTAAACATATCTATGGTTTTTGGTCCTATATCAAGTCCCATCCATCCATCTTTTATTTCATCAACTGCTGTTTCAATTATGTTTGCATCTTCTGCAAAATCATCTGCATTAATAATATCAACAGGAAGAATTAGCTTTACATTCAAATCTTTTGCTTTTTGAACTAATTTATTTGCTGTTTCTAAAAATTCATCTTCAACCAAAGAGTTTCCAATTTTTCCACCCCTTGCTTTAATGAAGGTATATGTCATTCCTCCTGCAATTATCAAATTGTCAACCTTTTCCAGCATTTTATCAATAACTGTGATTTTTGATGAAACTTTTGCTCCTCCTAAAATTGCAGTAAATGGTTTTTTATTGTTTTCTAAAACTTTTTGTAAACTGCCTAGTTCTCCTTCAATTAAATATCCAAACATTTTATTTTCGGGAAAGAAATCTGCAATTATTGCTGTTGAGGCATGTGCTCTGTGTGCAGTTCCAAATGCATCATTAACATACACATCTGCTAATTCGGAAAGCTGTTTAGCAAAATTTATGTCTCCTTTTTTTTCTTCCGGATAGTATCTCAGGTTTTCAAGCAATAAGACATCTCCGTTTTCCATTTCGGAAATTCTATTTTTTACATTTTTTCCAATACAATCATTAATAAACATAACTTCTTTGCCAAGCAATTCAGAAAGTTTAGGGACTATGTTTTTTAATGAAAATTTTTCTTCTTTAGCTTTTGGTCTGCCAAGATGCGACATTAAAATTACGGAACCTGTTTCAGCAATTTTTTTAATTGTTGGAATTGCGGCTTGTATTCTTGTTGCATCAGTAACTTCAAGATTGTCGTTTAAAGGGACATTAAAATCTACTCTTACAATTACTTTTTTATTTGTGAAATCGAATGTATTAATATTTTTCATAATTTTGGTTTTAAAAATTTATGCAAAGTTAGGTTTAAATTTTAAAACAAATAGTATGAAAAAAGAATTTTATATACAATATTGAACAAATTCTTTAATTTTGTAGTTTTTTAAATTATAAATTTTTATATTAAAAATTTTGATACTATAAGTTATTATTATAACAAGAATAGTTGGTTATGTAATCTGCTTAATATCAATTAATTGTGTGATTGTATAAAAAATGAAAACAATTTTAGCAATAGAATCTTCATGTGATGATACTTCGGCAGCAATTATCCAAAACGGATGGTTGCTTTCAAATGTTACTGCAAATCAAGAAGTTCATAAAAAGTATGGAGGTGTTGTGCCGGAGCTTGCCTCGAGAGCTCATCAGGCAAATATAGTTCCTGTTGTAGATTTAGCTATTAAAGGTGCGGGTTTAAAAATTTCGGATATAGATGGAATTGCATTTACAAGGGGACCCGGTTTATTGGGTTCTCTTCTTGTTGGAGTTTCTTTTGCAAAAGGTTTTGCATTAGCAAATAATATTCCTTTGATTGATGTTAACCATCTTCATGGGCATATTTCTGCCCTGTTTTTGAAAGAAAAAGGTATTGAACATAAAAATCCTAATTTTCCATTTATAACTTTGTTGGTGTCTGGAGGTCATTCTCAAATTATTGTTGTTAAAAGTTTTTTCGATAAAGAAATTATAGGAGAAACTATTGATGATGCAGCCGGAGAAGCATTTGATAAAAGTGCAAAAATTATGGGTTTGCCTTATCCGGGAGGTCCTTTGATTGATAAATATGCTAAAAAGGGAAATCCGAAAGCATATAAGTTTACAAAACCAAAAGTTGGAGATTTGCAGTTTAGTTTTAGTGGGCTAAAGACTGCAATTTTATATTTTATAAGAGATGAGGTAAAGAAAAATCCTGATTTTGTTAAAGAAAATCTCTATGATATATGTGCTTCAATTCAATTTACAATTGTTGATATTTTAATTGAGAAGTTAAAAAATGCCGTTAAACAAACAGGAATAAACGAAATTGCCATTGCAGGAGGTGTTTCTGCAAACTCCGGACTTCGGGACACTTTAAGGAAGGAGGCTTTAAAAAATAATTGGAGACTACATATTCCCGAGTTCAAATATACGACTGATAATGCTGCTATGATTGCCATATCCGGTTATCATAAGTTTTTAGAAGCTAATTTTGCAGAGCAATCAATAACAGCAGAAGCAAGATTGAAAGATATTTAATAGCAATATATTAAATTTTACTATCTTTGTAAATTATCAAAAATTTTAATATTATGAACAGAATAGGAGAATCAGAATTAATAATTAATGCAGATGGAAGTATATTTCATTTACATTTAAAACCTGAAATGCTTGCAGAAAATGTTATCCTTGTAGGCGATCAAGATAGAGTAGGAATGGTTTCTAAATATTTTGACAGTATTGAGTTTGAAGTTCAAAATAGAGAATTTAAAACTCATACAGGTACATATAAGGGAAAAAAAGTTTCAGTTTTATCGACAGGAATAGGAACTGACAACATTGATATTGTTGTAAATGAGTTAGATGCACTTGTAAATGTTGATTTGGAAAAAAGAGTTCCAAAGAAAGAGCATAAAACTTTAAATTTAATAAGAATTGGAACTTCAGGTGCTTTGCAAGGAGATATTCCTGTTGACACTCCGGTTATGTCAGTTACTTCAATTGGTTTTGATGGTTTGTTAAACTTTTATGAAGGAAATGAAAAGCTTGGAAATGATGATATAAGAAATTCATTTAAAAAACATACTAATTGGAATGAGAAATTACCAAACCCTTATTTTGTTGATGCTTCAGAATATTTGATTGACAAAATTGGAGAAGGAATGATAAAAGGTATTACTATATCTGCCCCTGGTTTTTATGGACCACAAGGTAGAGTTCTGAGATTAAACACAATAGATAATAATTTGAATGAGAAAATTACTGCGTTTGATTTTAATGGTAGAAAAATTACAAATTATGAAATGGAAAGTTCTGCAATAGCTGGTCTTTCTAAATTGCTGGGACACAATGCAATAACAATTTGCAGTATTATAGCAAATAGAATTCGAAAAGAATACAGTCAGGATTATAAAATTGCTGTTGATAAGTTAATAAAAACGGTTTTAGACAGACTGACTTCATAAAAACTTATGAGAAAAGAAAGGTTAAACGCATTAATTAATTTGTTGGATGATACTGATTATCAGGTTTATAATGTGGTGCGAGAAAAATTATTGAATGCTAATGAAAAAATAATTCCAGATTTACAGATTGCATTAGATTTGTCGGAAAATGATTTATTTGTAGAAAGAGCGTTTTCAATTATTAGCGATTTAAGATATAAAAAACTTGATGATGAATTTATTGAAAGTCTTGAAAACAAAAATGATTTATTGTATTTAAGTTTTTTGATTTCAAAATATAAATATCCGGAAATAGAGTTTGAAGAAATTGAAAATAAATTATATAAGATTGTAGATGAAATAAAACAAAATGTTAATTTTAATAGTTTAACAGGGCTTCAGCAAATTAGAAGAATAAACTATATTTTATATGCAAAACAAAAGTTTTCCGGTGATTTTACAAATGTTTTCAATCCAAAAAATTCATATATCAATAAAGTTCTTGAAAGAAAAAAAGGGAACGATGTAAGTTTAGCAATAATTTATTTGTTTATCGCCCAAAAATTAAATCTTCCAGTTTATGGAATTGATTTTCCCGGAAACTTCTTACTTGTTTTTAAGAACAATACCATTAATGAATCTTTGTTTTATATAAACCCTATTAATAAAGGGGCAATCGTTACAAAAAAAGATATTGATGATTTTATTAAAAATAATAAAATTAGAAGAAGTACAAAACACTATGAGATATGTGAAGATAATTTAATTGTTAGAAGATTAACAAGTTTTCTTATGCACTCATACATAAAAAAGAATGATGTTGAAAACACCAACGATGTTAAACATTTATTGAGTTTAATAAAAAGATAGCCTATGAAAAAGATAAATGTTTTATTATTGATTTTAGGGATTTTTATGATTGTTGTTTCATTTTTAAATTATTTGATGAACGATGACCATGTTACTCTTGGGATTTTTATATTTTCAGGGATAGGTTTTGTTCTTTTGTCAATAAAAAATAAATATAGAGGTGGAACTGCAAATAGACTAAATAAGTATGCAATGACACTTTTTTTTGGTGCTGTAGTAATTCTTTTGTATTGGGTAGCAAGGGTTAAGTTTAATGTTTTTTAAAAAGTAAAATTAATTCAAATAAAATTCAATTCCTTGAATCTTTTTTAAATCAGAAATTAATTTTGAATTAACAGAAACTTTTTTTGACCGTGAGAAAAAATTCAAATTAAAATTTTTATCACTTTCAATAATATTAATGTTTAATTCTGTTTTTCCTTTGTAAGTTTCAGTAATTTTAGCAATGTCTTTAATGAATTTTTCTGATATTTCTTCAACAGGAACTTTAATTGTTAAAGATTTTATCATTTTATTTTTTGCTTCTGATAAAAGCTCAATTTCATTTATTTTAAATTCTAAATCATTTGCATCTTTTGCTTTGTATCTCTCTTGAACTCTTCCGCTTATTAATACAGATAAGTCTTTTGTAAAATAATTTTTATAAGTTATATAATCTTTGCCGAAGATATAGAACCGATGAGATGTTCTATAGCCTTCAAGAGTTATACTTCCATATGCTTTGCCTGTTTTTGTTGTTCCATTAAAAACTTCCGTTATAATTCCTGCAATTCTAAGGTTTTTCCCTTTTAAGGTTTTTAAATCATTAAGTTCAGAAACATCTGCATTGCAATAAGTTTCAATTTCTAGTTTAAAAATGTCCAGAGGATGTTCAGAAAGATAAATTCCTATTATTTCTTTTTCTAATTTTAAACGGTGAAGTTTTGCCCATTCTTCAATTTGAGGAACATTGGGTTTTTTTATTTCTATTGTTTCTTCTCCGAAAATACTTCCTTGATTTGATGCACCTCCATTTTGAAATTTACTTCCAAATCTTAAACATTCTTCAATAAAAGTAGTGTCGTTTCCATTATTTGTTGCAAAATATTGACTTCGTTTTATATTATCTGTTTCATCAAACGCCCCTGCAGTTACTAATGCTTCAACAGTTCTTTTATTAACTGACGACAAATTTACTCGTTCAATAAAATCTAAAAAACTTTTATATTTTCCGTTTTTTTCACGTTCAATAATTATGTTTTCTACTGCACCTGCACCCACATTTTTTATTCCACTCATTCCATATCTTATTTGCCCTTTTTTATTCACAGTAAAAGATGCAAAACTTTCATTTACATCTGGCAAAAGAACTTCAATTCCCATACTTCTTGTTTCACTAAGGATGAAAGATACTTTTTTTATGTCATTTAAGTTTCTTCCAAGAACTGCACTCATAAATTCTCCCGGATAATGAGCTTTTAAGTATGCTGTTTGGTATGCAATATATGCGTAGCATGTCGAATGTGATTTGTTGAAAGCATATTGTGTAAATTTTTCCCAGTCTTTCCATATTTTTTCTATAATTATTTCATTATGTCCGTTTGCCTTACAACCATCAACAAAAGTAATTTTAAGCTTTTTCATATCTTCAATAATTTTCTTTCCCATTGCTTTTCTTAACGAATCGGCTTGTCCTTTTGTAAAGTTAGCAAGAGTTTGAGAAAGAAGCATTACTTGTTCTTGATATACTGTTATTCCGTATGTTTCGCTTAGCTGTTCTTCCATTTCGGGTAAATCATAAACAATTTTTTGTTTGCCATGTTTTCTTGCAATAAAATCAGGAATATATTCCATTGGACCTGGTCTGTATAGGGCATTCATTGCTATTAAATCTTCAAAACGGTTTGGTTTTAAGTTTTTTAAATGTTTTTTCATCCCGTCTGATTCAAATTGAAAAACTCCGGTTGTAGCTCCATTTGAATATAGCTGAAAGGTTTTTTCATCGTCTAAGGGTATATTGTCAATATCAATGTCAATGCCTTTTGAAAGTTTTATGTTTTTTATGGCATCCATTATTATTGAAAGAGTTTTTAGTCCGAGAAAATCCATTTTTAACAATCCAATGTCTTCAACGTGTTTGCCATCGTATTGAGTTGCTTTTAAATCTGAACCTTTTGCATTTGAAAGAGGCACATAATTTTCTAAGTCTTCTTTTCCAATAATAATTCCACAAGCATGAACTCCTGTGTGCCTCACAGAACCTTCAAGAGTTTGGGCAAGTCTTAATGTTTTTTTTATTAGGGGGTCGTTTGAATTTAATTCTTCTTTTAATTCTTTTACTTGACTGAATGCTTTTTCAAGAGATATTCCTGGAAGCTCAGGAACTAATTTTGCAAGCCTGTCAGATTCTGAGAGAGGAAGCCTTAAAACTCTTGCAACATCTCTAATTGATGATTTTGCGGCCATTGAGCCAAATGTAATAATGTTTGCAACACGTTTTTTGCCATATTTATCTACAACCCATTTTAAGATTTTTTCTCTACCATCGTCGTCAAAATCAATATCTATATCTGGCATTGAAACACGATCCGGATTTAAGAAACGCTCAAAAAGAAGCCCGTATTTTAGAGGGTCAATATCTGTAATTTTAAGAGAATATGCAACAACAGAACCGGCTGCAGAGCCTCTTCCCGGACCTACTGAAACACCCATTTTTCTTGCAGCATCTAAGAAATCCCAAACAATTAGGAAATAGCCCGGGAATTCCATTCCTATAATTGTATCTAATTCAAAATCAATACGTTCTTTTATTTCATCTGTTATGACGTCCCATCGTTTTTCTGCCCCTTTATAAGTAACGTGCCTAAGATATTCATCTTCTGAACTGAAACCTTCGGGCAGTTTAAACTTTGGCATAATAGGATCTTTATTAAGCTCATAAGTTTCAATTTTATCTGTAATTTCTTGTGTAGTCTCAAGTGCTTCCGGATATTCAGAGAAAAGCTCTGCCATTTGCTCAGGAGTTTTCAAATATTCTTCTCCTGAATATTTCATTCTTGTGGGGTCATCTAAATCTTTGCCGGTACTTAAAGCAATTAAAATATCATGTGCCTCGGCATCTTCTTTGTTTATGAAATGAACATCATTGGTTGCGATATACTTTATATCTAATTTTTGCGAAATTTTTAGAATTTCTTTATTAACAATTTCTTGAAAGTGTAATGTTTTTTTATCTTTTTCGGGATCTCCGGTTTTATGCCTTTGCATTTCCAAATAGTAATCTTTACCGAAAATCTCTTTATATTTTAATGCAATTTTTTCAGCGGCATCAATATCTTCTTGCATAATTGCTCTTGGAACAGAACCTGCTAGGCACGCAGAAGAAACAATTAAACCTTCTGAATATTTTGCTAATAGTTCCATGTCAATTCTTGGTTTTCTGTAAAACCCTTCGGTGAAACCATAAGTAACTAATTTCATGAGGTTATGATAACCAACAAGGTTTTTTGCAAGAATAATAAGGTGGTCAGATTTTTTATCTTTTTCCTTATCTCTTCTTGTTCTGGATTCTTTTGCAATATATACTTCGCAACCAAGAATTGGTTTAATGCCTTCTTTTACAGCTGTTTTATGAAAAGATTTTACTCCAAACATATTTCCATGATCTGTAATTGCAACGGATTTCATCCCAACTTCTTTAACTCTTTTAATAAGTTTTGTTATTTCGGAAGCTCCATCCAATAAAGAATATTGTGTATGTAGGTGCAAGTGAGTAAATTCAGGCATTTTGTTGTGTTTTTAAATTGAAAAATACAAGAGTTTACAAAAGTAAGAAATAAGATAATACATATCTTTAACTGTTAAAAGAAAGTTAAAATAAAAAAGTTAGAAATCCTAATTGTTTGAATATTTGACCTTTAAAGGATGTTTTTTAAAGTGTACAGTTCTCTGTCATTTAAAAAGTGTCTGTAACTATGTTAATTAAAGAGTTTTACAGTTGTTTTCTGCTACAAACTAAATGTTTTAATTTTATTTTTTTAGAACAGGTATTTTATTCAACTCAGTTATTACAAGACTGTCAATTGCTTCATCAAAATACAGTTTATAGGAATAAATTGAATCATTTTCTTCAACAATATAAATTGTTCTTACTAAACTCTCAAAAAATGAAATGTGTATTTTTTGAGAATTATCAGGCATAAATTTAGATACAAAAATTTCATTAAAATCTATTGGTTCGTATGAACCTTTTTCTTTAAATAAAAAATAAGAACTGTCATTATATAAAAGGCTAACTTTTGTTATATCTTTGCCTTCAACCAAAAAATCTGCATCAGTTTTTAACTTTGTCCTTAGAAGTAAATTTTTCGGCATTAGGTCTTTGGGCTTAATTGTATCTGTATATTGTATGCTTTCGTTATTGTTGTTTTCTTCACAAGAAATAAAAAGCATAGATAAAGTGATAAATAAGAATAAATTTTTCATTTTTTTTGATTATTGTTCCTTAATCCAATTTACCAAACCTTTTTTCTTAATAATTTGCATAAGTTTTTTAGGTAATGGTGCAAAAATAAACTTTTTCCCTTCAATGGTAATGTTTGAATTGTCAAAATCAATTTCAACTTTGTCTCCGGAATTATATTCGTTAACTGCCTGAGGATGAACTATTAGTAAAAGCCCTTGATTGATAGATGAGCGATAAAAAATTCTGTTTATTGATTTAACTATCACAGCTTTTATTCCAAGGTGCGAAAGTCCTACCGCCGGATGTTCTCTTGAACTTCCACAACCAAAATTATCTCCGGCAATTATAATATCACCATTTTCTGCCTTTTCATGAAAAATTTTGTCAAAATCTATAAAAAGATGAGGGATAATTGTTGCTGGATCAGAACTTAAAACTTTGTATGTTAGGTTTCCTGCAAACATTAGATCTGTGTTTAAATCATCAACATCTGCGTAGTTCCAAACCCCTGTTTCTGTTCTTCTGTTTTCATTTTCTTTAATTGTGAGTGAAGTACTTTGTTGTTTTGAGTAAGGAAATTTTTCTTTTTTACTAGAGTTTCTTGTGTCAGAAATATAGCCTTTTATTGCAGAAATAGCCACATTTGCGGGAGCAGCCAAATAAATATTTGAGTTTTTGTTTCCCATACGTCCAAGAAAGTTTCGATTTGCTGTTGAAATTATGTTATATCCGTTTGCGGGAATTCCTTGTCCAGTTCCAAGACAAGGGCCACAAGAAGCGGATAAAACATTTGCTCCGGCATCAAGAAAAGTCTCAATTAAGCCTTCTTTCATAGCCTTAATATATATTTTTTGAGAAGCAGGGGTTACTAGAAGTTGAAAGCCATCTGCAATTTTTTTTCCTTTTAAAATTTCTGCTGCTTGTCTTAAATCTTCAATTCTTCCATTTGTGCAAGTTCCTATAAAGCCTTGATTGAGAGGTGTTCCTGCAAGTTCAAATAATGCTTTTACATTGTCAACATGGTGTGGAGCTGCAATTACTGGAAACAATTCATTAAGATTAATTTCAATTTCTTTTTCATATTTTGCATCATCATCAGCCCAAATACCATCAATTTCTTTTTTGCCATAGAATTTAGCAAGAATTTCATCGGGAGGGAAAACTGCATTTTTAGCTCCCATTTCAGAGGCTAAATTGGCAAGTGTCATTCTTTCAGAAATGCCTAGAGTTTTTACACCTTCACCATGATATTCAATAGACATATAGTTTGCACCGTCAGAGCCAATCATTCCAATAATCCATAGCGAAATGTCTTTTGCAAAGACACCTTTTGGAAGTTTTCCTTTTAAAGTAATCTTTAGACTTTCCGGAACTCTAAACCATGTTTCTCCTCTTTTCCAAAGTCCGGCAGCTTCTGTTCTGTCAATTCCAGCAGCTAATGTGTTAAAGGCTCCTGCAGTACAAGTATGGCTGTCGCTTCCAACTATAATCATTTTAGGTTCAGCATGATAAGACATTATTTGGTGACAAATGCCTTTCCCTGCATCATAGAACTTTTCTATTTTTTGCTCTTTCACAATGTCTCTTATGGTTTGATATTGTGTTGCAAGAGCAGCAGTTGTAGGGGGTGCATTATGGTCGAGAACAATTAACAATTGATTTGGGTCTGAAACTTTTTCTCCTCCCATCTTTTCAAAAGTTTTTTTTATGCTGGAAGTATTGTCGTGAGTTAAAACTATATTTGGTTTTTTAAAAACAATAGCACCCGCTTTAGCATTAAGTATTTTTTCTACAAAAGTTTTTCCCATTATCTTACGTCTTAAAATTATTTTCTACAAATGTAAATTTTGCTTTTAAATAATGCAAATTTTTAATTTTTTGACAAAAAAAGGAAAAATTTAATATTTATTTAGTTTTATGTATATTTGTAGATTAAAGTTTTTTAAAAAATGATAAGACTAATACTATTAAAATTATTGCTTGTTTTTAGCATTGGGATTATATATTCTCAAAATCAGATAAAATTACCGTCTCCAATAAATAGTACAAATTTTAAAACAATTTCACCATATGTTAGTTATGATGGCAATAAATTAATCTATATTCAAAAAACAAAAAATTCTGATATATTAGTTGAGAGCACTAGAAATGTTGATGGAACATGGTCCAATCCTATTTCCGTTGATGTTGTTAATGTTTTTGATTCTATTAAATACTTTATTCAATCACCTGTATATAGTCAGGATGGAAATGAGATTTTTTTTAGTTTAAAATATGATAAGAAAGATGCTAATTTTGATATTTATTCTGTTAAAAGGCTAAATGGCAAATGGGCAGATCCAGAAAAGATATCAAAAATTATAAATTCTTCAAAAAATGAAACTGATCCTTTTTTATCTCCTGATGGTAAATTTTTTTATTTTGCTAGAAATTATGAAAATAATGATTTTAAAAAATTTGATTGTTATAAAATATTTGTTTCTGAAAAAAAAGAAGGAGAATGGCAAAAGCCTGTATCTCTTCCTTTTCCTGTTAATTCCGGCTGTGATAGGACTCCAAGAATAGCAGCAGATAATAAAACTTTATTTTTTACATCAGTTAGGGATGATGCAAACTTAGGCTACGATATATATTTTGCTAAAAAGATAACTAAAAATAGTTGGATATCTCCTATTCCTATTGATACAATTTCTAATATGGCTGATGAATCTTTTCCAAGTATTCCTTTGTCGGGAGAAAAAATATATTTTCAGAAAGGTTCGGGAAAAGGAAAAAAAAGGACTGAAAGCATGTTTGAGTTTAATATTCCAACCCAATATCAACCTGAAAAAACAGTTCATTTTTATGGAATAATTTCTGATTTAAATGACAATAGTCCTTTATCTGCCACAATTGATATTGTTGATCCAAATACGTCAATTGTTTTGTTTTCAGTAGTAACAGATGAAATAAGCGGAGAATATAGTTTTTTTCTTCAAAAAGGAAAACAATATAGAATAGATGTTTTTAGAGAAGGGTTTTCTCATTACTTTTTTAATTATAGAACAAAAAGACTCAAAAAATTTACCGAAGTAAAAAAAGACATTCAACTTTACCCTGAAGTAAATTTAGTTTTAAATGTTTATGATAACGAAATTTATGAGCCATTGTCTGCCGAAATATTAGTGTTTGATTTTGAAACAAAAAAACGGAAAAATATAAAAGTTAAGAAGACAAACAAAGGGAGTTTTAATATAATTTTGCCATTAGGTAAAAAATATATAATTGAAGCAGAAAAATCTCATTATGAAGACAATAAATTTGAACTTGATTTGCGGGGAGTTGTTCAATTTAGTGAGTTTGAAAGAGATTTAGAACTTCAAATTAAAAAAATTGATTACGAAATTAGCTTGTCGGACAGCGAAACAGGAGAAGGTGTTGAGGCTACGGTAGAAATTACAAATCTTTCTACAAATGAAAAGATTTTTAAAACTGTAAAAACTGATAAAAATGGAAAAATTAAAATAAAATTAAGAGATGGAACTCGTTATGAAATAAGTGTTACTCCTAAGGGATATGCTTTTTATAATACAACTGTAGATTTAGTTGATGAAAATGCAGAACATAGTATTGATGTTAAACTAGATGCTTTAAAAAAAGCAACAAAAATTGCACTAAATGATATTAATTTTGAATTTAATTCTGCTGATTTGAACAAAAGTTCTTTTGATGAGTTAAAAATGCTCATAAAATTACTGCAAACCAACCCCCAAATAAAGATTGAACTTTCTGCACATACCGATGATGTTGGTTCAGCAGCATACAATTTAAAGCTCTCTGAAAAACGTGCAATGTCTGTAAAAGAATATCTTTTTAACAATGATATTAACCCGGAACAGGTTGTGTCTATGGGATACGGGGAATCTAAGCCTGCATTTTATCCAGTTGAAACAGAAGAAAACAGAGCCAAAAATAGAAGGGTGGAACTTGAAATAATAGAAGTAATAGAAGAATAACTATACATACAAATGAAACAATTAAAAGTTATAATAAGTTTATTTTTTGTCATTTTTATATTTGGCGAAAGTTTAGCCGGAAAATTTCCCGACTATGATGATATTTATGATGTGATTTTAACAGGAGATAAAGATAAAGCATACACACTATTACTTGCCTATCAAAAAAGAAAACCTGATTTTGCCAATACATATTTTCAATTAGCACTTATAGCAGAAGACTGGGCAAAAGATTTTAATCCTTTTACAGAGTATTATTATGCCAAGCAATTTATTTATAATACAAAGCTTTATTATAGCTTGGCTAAACTAAAATTAGCTGATGAAAAAAAGAAAAATAGGAAATATTATATAAATGCAGGAATTGCAAAAGGAGAAAGAAAATTTAAATTGGAAGATATTTTAGTTTTTATTGATACCCAAACTGAAAGTATTAAAGTATATGAAAAAAACATAAATCTTATTATAAATAATTATAATAAAAGTAGTGATGCGTATAATAAGTGTGTTGATATTTTTATGAATATAAACACAGAATATAGCAAAATTAAAAACATATATCTTGCAGACAATGAAGATATTAACAATAAATTAAAACAGTTAGAACAAAGTTTTGACTCAACTCTTGTATATTTTGATTTATTTAAAAGTGCACTCAAAAAATACCCTTTAGAAGGTTACGATCAAGAATACAAACTGAAACAAATTGTAACATACAGACTAGACGGGTTAACAAACACAAACTTTTTAAATAAGCAAATTATTTTGTGGGATTACAAAACATGGATTGAGGACCTAAAGAAAACAAAAAACGAAAGAATAAAAAATAATGTTTCTGACATTGTAAGAATTGAAAATCAAATTCAGAATGAAATAAAACAATTAGAAACAGAACGGTATTTTGAAAAAAACAAAGAATTTAAGTTACAAGACAAATTTGTTTATAAGATAGAGAAATTTGACAATAACTCCCTTCTTATAAAACTGTTTAAGTTTAATGAAGCAAAACTTAATTACTTTAAATTTTTTAGAAACTCAATTAATAATCCAATAACTTTAAATAAATTTTCTTTAGAAAAGAACGCTACCTACCTACATAATTTGCTTGAAAAACAACAGAAAGCAGACAGTCTTAACAACATATTTAATAACAGCATAAAAGCAAGTGAAGTAAGAAAGTATAATAAATTCTATATGTCTAAATATAAAGGTGTTCAAGGACTAAAAGATTATTCAATCCGACAAGATATTTTCTTTAAGCAAAAAAAGAAAGATGCTAAAGAAACAATAAAAAAACGATTGTTCAATACTGTTTTTCAGCCGTATTCAAATGTTTTAACATACAAAACAGAACAAATAATAGTTAAAAAGAATTTCCCAGACTTATCTTTGTCTGGAAACGACACTTATAATGTTTGCGACTTTAAAAAAACAAAAACAAACAAACTATGGTTTTCAGGATATTATAAAACAAAAAGCAATAAAATACAATCTTTTATTGCAAACTCTGATGGTTTGTATGAAGTTAATATTTTAAAACTTGGAAATATATCTGAGAAATCAAATTGTGTAAATTTACTTATTGATGCTTATTCCGAAGGTGCATACACCATAGAAACTGAAATATCAGAAGAAGAAATAAAAAATGTTTTAATAGAATATGATAACAAAGGTAAACTTATAATGAAAAAAGAATTGCCATTTTCAAAAATCCCTCGTTTTATGGCTTATGATGATATAAATAATTCTATGATAATTATTTTTTATGGCACAAATATTAACGCACTTGCCGAAGCAGACAATGAACAACTAATATATTACCTTGATTTTGAGAATAATACAAACACTTATACTATTTCTTTTACAGCAAAAGCCTATGTTTTTGATATTATTAAATTGAATAATAACATATTAGTTTTTAGTAACTTTGTAAACTACAAAGACACAAATAATAAAAATCAGTTGTCTGACACAGGTAATTTTTCAAATAAAACTAATGTTTTAATAACGCTTATTTCAAATAGAGAGATAAAAAAACAAGTAGCTATTAAAAATAAAAAATCAATTTTCGGAACAAAAGCAATAAAGATAAACAGTAATCTTATTAATATTTTAGGCTATAAGGCAGATTATATTAACAGAAAATTTGAAAGATTAAAGAAAGAAAAATTATATAATATTTATATCGACTCAAACTTAGGGCAAATAAAAAAATGATTGGCATGATTAATGCTCAAAAACATAATACAAAAAACTATTTTAGTCTAAGAAATTAAAGGAATAATCATGAATTTTAAAAAATTACTTACACTTATACTTATTTTGATTTTTGCAGGAAATTTATCTGCCCAAATTGAAAGTAAAGGTGTTCCTTACATCAAAAATTATAATACCGCAGATTATGACGGAAACAACCAAACTTTTTCAGTTGTTCAAGATGATAGAGGAATAATGTATTTTGCCAACCAAAATAATATACTCGAATTTGATGGAAACTCTTGGAGAAAAATATTTCTACCCGGAGACCCTGCAATATATTCATTAGCAAAAGGTAAAAATGGAAAAATATTTGTGGGAGCAAATGGAGAATTTGGCTATTTAAGTGTATTGCCAGATGGAAATATAAAATATAAAAGTTTAATTGATAAAGTTAAAAAAGAAAAAAGAAATTTTACAAAAGTAGATTTTATTATAAAAGGAAAAGATGAAGAAATAATTTTTTTGACTCCATTGGATTTATATATTTATAAAAATGACACTGTTAAAACCATAAAAACACATAATGAAAAAAATATTTTTATTAGACCATTTAAAGTTAGAGATCGCTTGTTCTTTTCCGAAAAAGGATATGGTATTTTAGAATATATAAATGGGAAACTTGAATTGCTGAAAGGAACTGAAAAGTTTGCTTTTAAATGGGTTGTAGCAATGTTTCCTCGTGGGAAAAAAGATATTTATTTTAACGTCTTTCGTGATAGTATATATATTTATTCAAACAAACGAATTAAATCATTTGAAAAAGACCCTTTACTTAAAAACATATATTCATCATCAATATACGAAAAATATTATCTTGGGGGTCTATATAGTAAAGGTCTGATAGTTACAGATAAAGATCTTAACATTATAAAACATTTATCAGAAAGTAATGGACTTCAGAATAATACGGTATATAACGTTTTTCCTGATAAAGACAATGATATATGGCTAGGAACTAATAATGGAATTTCTGTTGTCTTTCCAAATCTACCATATTCAGTTTTTTCAGAAAGTTCAAATTTAACAGGAGCCGTTTATGCTTCTAAATTACTAAATAATAAACTTTATATTGGAAGTTCTATTGGGATGTTTTATAAAGATTTTTCTAAAAAAAATTCTATTGAAGGAGAAAAATTTGAATTATTAGACTATGCAAAAGGAAATAAACAAATATGGAAAATTGAAGTAATTAATAACAGCTTATTATGTGCTAGTTCCGATGGTTTGTTAGAAATTAAAGACAGTATCTTAAGTTTAGTTGGAAATCAAGAAACAAGCATTAAAAGTTTTATTCAATTAAAAAATAACCCTAACTATTTATTAACAACCGGAGGAACCGGCTTATTATTATTTGAATATATTGATGGAAAGTGGGAATTTAAAAATTCAATAAAGAATTTCAAAGGAAATAATTGGTATATTGTAGAAGATGAAAACAATACATTCTGGCTCTCAGACAAAACAAAAGGAATAACACACTTAAAAATAAATGCAGAAATGGATTCTGTAGAAAAAGAAACCTTGCTTACCAAAGAAAACGGTTTGCCTGAAACACAAAACAATTATGTATTTGAAATAAACAATAGAATTGTTTTTGCCACATCCTCAGGATTATATTTTTTCGATAATAATAAAAATAAGTTTCTTAAAGACCCTAAATTTGAAAATATTTTTAATGATAAAAGCATTACAAAACTTCATCAAACCAAAAGCGGAGATATATGGTTCAAAGAAGAACTTAACGATAGTAAAATTAAAAACAAAAAGCATTGGGAACTTGGCTTGGTTAAAAAAACTGACACAGGATACACTATTATTAAAAAACCTTTTTATAAACTAAAGAACAGAATAAATCATATAAATCAAATATCAGATAATGAACTTATTATTGGAACAGAAGCTGGATTTGTTTTGTATAATTCTGATGCCGTTCACTCCTTTGATAAACCTTTTAATGCATTAATAAGAAAAGTTGAATTTGTTAAAAACGATTCTGTACTATTTGGAGGAGCACACATAGATGCAAACAACAAAATTTCAAATCTGCAAAACGTAGAAAATATTCCGCAAATACCTTATAAGTTTAATAATTTAAGATTTTCTTTTGCAGCAGTATTTTATGAAGAACCTGAAAAAACACAATATAAATTTATTCTTAAAGGAAATGATGGCGAATGGTCAGATTGGAAATTTAAAACAGACAAAGAGTATTCAAACTTAGCTCCCGGCTCATACACAATGATTGTAAAAGCTAAGAATTTATACGAAACAGAATCTAATATTGCAGAATATACTTTTCAAATATTACCTCCTTGGTATAAAACAATATGGGCATATATTGGCTATTTTATTTTATTCGTTTTATTTATATATGCAATAATTCAACTTAGTGTTGCTCGTTTGAAAAAACAAAAAGAAAATCTTGAAGCAATTGTTGAAGAAAGAACACAAGAAATTCTCATTCAGAAAGAAGAAATTGAAGCAAAAAATGATACACTTTCAGAACAAAATGAACAAATTATTCAAAAAAACGAATCGATTACTGCAAGCATAAATTATGCAAAAAGAATACAAGAAGCCATGCTTCCGGTTAAAGAAAACATTAGCAAACACTTAACAGAAAATTTCTTGCTTTTTAAACCTAGAGATATTGTAAGTGGAGACTTTTATTGGTATGCTGAAAAAGATAACAAAGTAATATACACTGCTGTTGATTGTACAGGACATGGAGTTCCGGGAGCATTAATGAGCATGATTGGGAGCGAAATTCTAGGAACAATTCTAAACGAAGGAATTACAGAAGCCGGAAAAATTCTCGAAAAAATGAATGAATATGTAATAAAAGCACTAAAACAAGAAACAGAAGGTTTTTCGCAAGACGGCATGGATATATCTCTTTGCGTTATTGACAAAAAAAATAAAACTGTTGAATATGCCGGTGCTAAGAATCCTTTGGTATATATAACAGATGGAAAACTAACTCAAGTTAAAGCAAGTAGATATGGAATTGGAGGATATACTGAAAAGAAAAAAGTTTACGAAAGTCATCTTATAAAATATGAATCGCCAACCTGGTTTTATATGTTTTCTGATGGGTATCCAGATCAATTTGGAGGACCAAAAGACAGGAAGTTTATGATAAAACGTTTGAAAAATTTATTACTCGATATTCATTACAAACCAATGCAAGAACAACATGATATTCTTGATAAAACTATTGAAGAATGGATGGAAAACACAAATCAAACAGACGATATTATTGTAACAGGATTTAAATTGTAAAAATATTAGATAAAAATATGAATAAGGCAATAATACAGCCACACATGTAGTTATTGACATAAGTAAATCAATAAATAAATATTAAGAAAGAAATGAATAAAATAATTATAATAGCACTACTTTTTTTTACTTCTGCAACAATCTTTGCTAAATCTGCGAGCTTAAAGGGTAGAGTAATTAATAATACAAAATACACAAAAATTTATCTGCAAGATATAACATATAAAACTATTGAAATTCAGAAACTTGACGAAGATGGAAATTTTTCTTTTAAAACTGAATTTAAAGATTTTGATTTTTACATAATAACATTAGAAAAAAAAATATTTACCGTTTTTTTTCCTGAACCGGGTGAAAAATCTGAAATAATAATAGATATAAATGATTTGCAAAATCCAAAAATCACTAATTCTATTCATTCTAAACTATTCTATGAATATAGAAATAAATTAACAAAATTAAAAACATCCTCAAAAAAAGAAGAACTTATTATTAAGATGCTTTCAGAAAACCCAAGTTCACCAACCTGTATTATTTTTATTGACATATTAAAATTTGAAAAATATCCATCTTATCATAAAAAACTTAGTAAAAATCTTGAAGCCTATTCAAGCAGTCAAATAGTAAAAGATTTTATTAGTAAGACCAATAATATTGGAAACCTAGTTGTTGGAGGACAAGCACCGGAAATAGAATTAAATAATCAGGAAGGTACTCCCGTAAAACTTTCATCAACAAGAGGGCAATATGTTTTGATTGATTTTTGGGCATCGTGGTGCAGACCTTGCAGAATGGAAAACCCAAACAATGTTAAACTTTACGAGAAATACCACAAAAAAGGATTTGAAATATATGCAGTTTCTCTCGACAAAACTAAAGATGCTTGGATAAAAGCAATAAATGATGATAATCTCAGTTGGATTCATGTAAGTGATTTGAAATTTTGGCAATCTGAAGGAGCAAAAACATATAATGTGAGAGCAATTCCTCATACTGTTTTGCTTGATAGAGAAGGAAAAATTTTGGCGACAGGTCTAAGAGGTCAAGCCCTTGAAAATAAACTAAAAGAATTATTAGGAGAATAAATAAAAATGCCAGTATTACCTAAAAATCCAACATTAGGAGACCTTCAAAACCATATTCAAAAAATAGGAGAGGAGAGAGCTTGGGATAAAAATAATTATCTCGAAATATTTTTACTCCTATCGGAAGAAGTTGGAGAACTTGCAAAAGCTATAAGAAACCATGCAGGTTTATATACTGAGATATCTAAAAAAAACAATTCTAATTTCGAACTCGAAGAAGAATTTGCAGATGTTTTAAATTATATTTTTGATCTTGCGAATTGTTTAAATATAGATTTAGAAAAAGCCTTTCGAAAAAAAGACGAACTAAATAAAAACAGAGTATGGGAAAGCAATAAAAATACCCAGCTATAAAATTCAATAAATTGTGTTAAAAAATATTAGTATGACTTTTGCCTTGATAACAAAGAAGTCATATTTTAGGCATAAATAAAAAAATAGTATATTTGCCAAATAATATTTCAACTCAATAATACTGCTTATGAAAACTAAAAAACTTTTCCCCCTATTTTTAATCTTATTTTCCTTCTCATTTTTAAGTGCACAAACCGGAATTAATAATGTAGAACTTTTAAAATCCGAATTAGATACAATTTCTAAACAAAAATTACCAATTAATTCTGTTACACTTAACCAAAAAGGAGATTGGATAATTTTATATGGAGACATCGGATATTCATTTATATCTATGCCGGAAAAATTAACAAAAAAACTTGACACCCTTAATAAGCAACAAATTTCAGTAAAAGACATAGATTTTATTGGAAAATCTGCTTGGGTATTACTATCTGAACAAAATGCTTTTTATACAGACTCTGTTTCTTCAAAAGTTTTATCGGGATTAAAAAAAATTAATAACAGAGGAGAAGAAATAAAAACAATTGCTACATATTCAGATAATTCATTAGCAATCATATACGGGAAATGCTATTATTATACTTATAATTTAAATGCAAGAGTTAAAACAAAATTAGACAATATAAGAGGAAGACAACAAAACATAAAAAGTATTGCCTTTACTGATGATGGAGCTTGGGTTATTTTTTATGCCCAAAAAGGCTTTTCATACTATAATATTCCTGTTCAAATGGTTAAAAAAATTAAAGCATTAGTCCAAAATGGCTCTGAACTTGAAAGAGTTTTCTTTTTAAAAGATAAATGGATTATTATATACGACCAATATAAAATTGCAAGTAATTTATAAACAGGCAAACACATACTTTTATTTTTCAACACAACTTATGAAGTTTTTTAATTGAAACTATAGTTTTTAAGAAAAATGAAACTTAAAAAGATGAATTTCAAAAAATTAATGTTATCATAATATGTTTAAATATGATAAACGATTCAAAAAATTAAAACTTCAGAAAACAGCAAACTACTGGGCAAACACACACATTGTTAAAATTTGTTAAAAATATTAATTTGCTTTAAATCGTGTCACGTTTTAACGTGTCACGATAACATTAATTTTTGATTTAGATATTTTATTAGTTTCATTATTTTTAAAAACCTTAGTTTGAATAGTTATCAAAAAATTAAATAATTAATTCCGAAAGAAAACACTTTATTTGACAAGGCATCAGTGTTTTCGCTAGAACTTCCAGACATACTGTGTGTGTATCTCACAAAAATGTCTGTTTTTCTCATGTGGTAAACTATTCCAGCAAAAACGCCATAATCTATTCTACTGTATTTATAATTTTCATTGTTGAAATCTACTTTTATTTTAACAGTTTGAGAACTTGCTAGGTCAGTATATTTATATTTACCATCAGTCCAATATGCAGCGTAAGCACCGATATATATACCAAGAGAGGAAAAACTGTTTTCAAATAAAGAATAATGACCGGAAAAGGGCGTTTCAATATAGTTCATTGTGTTTACAGTCTTATTGTGGGGTTCTTGCTTTGTTTTTAAGCCTTTTTGACTGTATATAATTTCTGCTTGTACTGCTAAAATTTTATTTAATTTTTTATGAAAAAAAAA
>CAMZKV010000012.1 GCA_947311445.1 uncultured Chlorobiota bacterium
ATGCCGGGATTAAATAAATTTAGTATTTCAAGAACTTTCTTTGCTTGGCTAAACCCAAATAAAGAAAGAGTTATTGACACAAAACTTCACGGTGGCGAAAGAGCATATATTGTAACTGGCGAAATGGAAAAAGTATTCCCAATGGATATTTTACCAATGCAACTTTTAAAAGCAATTCATATAAAAGACCTTGATTTAATGGAAGAATTAGGTATATATGAAATTGCAGAAGAAGATTTTGCTTTATGCGAAGTTATTAATACTTCTAAAATTGAAATTCAAAAAAACATTAGAGAAGGCTTTGAATTTGCAATTAAAGAATTAGGATAATCAATATTAAATAATAAATATTCAATTATTATAATGAAAGGTTTACATAATTATATAGAAAAAATAAAACCAAACTTTGAAAAAGGTGGCAAACTTGAAAGATGGGGTGCTATTTTTGAAAGTTTTGAAACATTTTTATTTGTTCCCGGAAATACAACACCTAAAAAAGGAGCTCATATTAGAGATGCAATAGACTCAAAAAGATTAATGAGTATTGTTGTTATGGCGGTTGTTCCTGCAATGCTTTTTGGAATGTGGAATGTTGGTTATCAGTATTTTATGTCAACAGGACAAACTGCAAGTTTTATAGAAACTTTTGGATACGGATTTTTAAAAGTACTTCCAATAATTAT
Organism: uncultured Chlorobiota bacterium; assembly: GCA_947311445.1. Lineage (GTDB taxonomy): Bacteria > Bacteroidota > Bacteroidia > Bacteroidales > JAADGE01 > JAADGE01. The sequence continues at coordinate 684 of CAMZKV010000012.1, forward strand.
TGTTTCATATGTAGCAGGGCTTGGAACTGAATTTGTTTTCGTTCACATAAAACAAAAAGAAATTGAAGAAGGTTTCCTTGTTTCCGGTATATTAATTCCATTAATACTTCCTATTGACACACCTCTTTGGATGGTTGCTGTTGCAACAATTTTTGCGGTAATTATTGGGAAAGAAGTATTTGGAGGAACAGGAATGAACATTGTTAACCCCGCACTTCTTGCAAGAGCATTCTTATTCTTTGCATACCCATCAAAGATGTCTGGCGATAAAGTTTGGATTTCAAAACTAACTGATGGGCAAAATATTATTGATGGCTTTTCAGGAGCAACACCACTCGGGCAAGCTGTTACTAATGGAACTAATATTGTTGACGGTTTAGGACATAAATTATCAACATTTGATTATTTTATGGGGTGGATACCCGGTTCAATTGGTGAAACATCCGCATTAATGATTTTATTGGGAGCAATATTATTGCTTTACACAGGAGTTGCTAGTTGGAAAATTATGTTATCTGCATTCGCCGGAGGAGCTATAATGGGAATTATCTTAAATGTTTTTGCAACTGATACAAATTTGGCAATGTCAATTCCTTTCTACGACCATCTGTTGCTAGGAGGCTTTGCTTTCGGTATGGTATTTATGGCTACCGACCCTGTTTCAGCAGCACAAACTGAAAAAGGAAAATGGATATATGGTTTCCTTGCAGGTTTTATGGCAATACTTGTAAGAGTACTTAATCCTGCTTATCCTGAGGGAGTTATGATGGCAATTTTACTTATGAATGTTATGGCTCCATTAATTGACCACTATGTTGTAAGAGCAAATGTTAAACGAAGATTAAAACGTATAAAAGTTGCAAAAAACTAAACTTTAAAGTTTTCAATAATTTTAATTTTAAATAAAATGAAGATAGATACAAACAGCAATATATATACTTTTATATATGCATCAGTAATGGTTATTTTAGTTGCTGCATTATTGGCTTTTACAGCAATAAAACTTCAACCTTTACAAGAAAAAAACATAAGGGTTGAAAAAATGCAAAACATACTACAATCGGTAGGAATTGAAACAACTGTTGATGATGCAGAAGCCCAATTTAAAAAATATATAACAAAACAAGTACTTGTTAACACAAAAGGCGAAGAAGTTAAAGGAAATGCTTTTTCAACAAACTTAAAAGCTCAAACAAGGCTAAAAAAAGAAGATAGGGTTTTGCCTGTATTTTATGCTAAAATGGATGATGGAAAAAAAATGGCAATTATACCATTAAGAGGAACCGGTCTTTGGGGACCAATATGGGGCTATTTAGCATTAGAAAATGATTTCAATACTATTTATGGTGCAGTTTTCGACCATAAAGGAGAAACTCCCGGACTTGGAGCAGACATAAACAAAGATTGGTTTGAAAAACCATTTAAAGGAAAAACTCTATTTGAAGGAGATAAATTTGTTTCAATAACAATATATAAAGGAGGAAAAGGAGCTGCAAAACTTGCAGGCGACACAAAACACGGTTGCGATGCAATTTCAGGAGGAACAATTACAAGTAAAGGTCTTCAAAGAATGCTAAAAGAAGAATGGCTTGACAATTATGAAGCTTTCTTAAAAAAGAATAAAAAGTAAACTAAAAAGATAATTATTTTAATCCTTTAAACAAGGTTACTAAATTATAAAAAATAAAAAAATGAGTAAGAATTCAAAATTATTATCAGGACCAATTAATTTAAATAATCCAATTACGGTTCAGGTACTAGGTATATGTTCTGCACTTGCTGTTACAGTTAAATTAGAACCCGCAATAGTTATGTCTGTTTCAGTTACGGCTGTACTTGCACTTGCAAATGTTATAGTTTCTCTTTTAAGAAATACAATTCCATCAAGAATAAGAATTATTGTGCAACTTGTTATTGTTGCAGCACTTGTAATTCTTGTTGATCAAATTCTTAAAGCATACCTTTATGATGTTAGCAAACAACTTTCTGTTTTTGTAGGTTTAATTATAACAAACTGTATTATAATGGGACGTTTAGAGGCTTTTGCATTAGGAAACAAACCTTATGCCTCATTTCTTGATGGCATTGGAAACGGAGCAGGTTATGCAATAATACTTATAATAATTGCAGCTATTAGAGAACTTTTTGGAGCAGGAACCTTAACATTTCCGGGAATTGGCGAAGTTACAATTATTCCACAAGCATTCTATGATTTTGGATACCAAAATAACGGACTTGTTATTCTTCCTCCAATGGCACTTATTGTTGTAGGAATTATAATTTGGGTACAAAGAGCAAAAACAAGGGAATTAATTGAAGAAGTATAGAATATGAAAAAGTATCTGTGTAGATTAAATTATTACTATACTAATAATTTTCTAAAAATAAATACAACTACATTGATACTTAATACATAATAAAAAATAATAATATTAGATTGTAAAGTTAAAAAATAAATAAAATGCAAGATTTATTAAATTTGTTTGTAAGATCAATATTTGTTGAAAATATGGTATTTGCCTTCTTTTTAGGCATGTGTTCATATTTGGCTGTATCAAAGACAGTTAATACCGCAATGGGCTTGGGTATAGCCGTTACATTTGTGTTGGTTATTACAATTCCTGTTGATTGGGCATTAAATGAATATGTACTAAAAAAAGGAGCATTAGACTGGTTAATTGGCGAACAGGCTGCTGAAATTGATTTAAGTTTTCTTAGCTTTATTATGTTTATTGCCGTAATTGCATCAATGGTACAATTAGTTGAGATGGTTGTAGAGAAATTTGCACCAGCATTATATTCTCAACTAGGAATTTTCTTACCATTAATTGCTGTTAACTGTGCAATACTTGGAGGTTCTTTATTTATGCAAGAACGTGAGTTAGCAAGTATTGGAGAAGCTACTGTTTATGGGCTTGGCTCCGGAATAGGTTGGTTACTTGCAATTATTGGTATTGCGGCAATCCGTGAAAAAATTAGATATTCAAACATCCCTGCACCTTTAAGAGGATTAGGAATTACCTTTATTGCAACAGGAATTATGGCAATAGCATTTATGACCTTTATGGGAATAAAACTTTAAAAATAAAATACTCACTATTGGTAATAATAGTAAAGAAAAATAGTAAATAATTACATTATAAATATTCAATTAAGATGATATTACTTGAAGCATCAATGTCAACCGTTTTAACAATAAGTATTGCAGCTTTTTTATTAGTTATGCTTCTTTTAGTTGGCATACTACTTTTTGCAAAAGCAAAACTCTTACCATCCGGTGAAGTTACACTTAATATTAATGATGATAGCGAACATCAATATAAAGTGTCCCCAGGTTCAACATTACTTAGTACATTAGGAAGCCAAAAAATATTACTCCCTTCTGCTTGTGGCGGTGGTGGTACCTGTGGGATGTGCGAATGTGAAGTTCATGAGGGAGGCGGAGAGATTTTGCCAACCGAAAAACCTTTTTTCACACGTAAAGAAATAAAAGAGAATAAACGTTTAGCATGTCAAGTTAAAGTTAAAGAAGATATGAAAGTTGAGATACCTCAAGAAATTATGGGTATCAAAAAATGGGAATGTGAAGTTATTTCTAATGGCAATGTTGCAACATTTATTAAAGAATTTGTTGTTAAATTACCAGAAGGCGAAACTCTCGATTTCCGTTCAGGAGGATATATTCAAATTGATGTTCCGAAAATTACAGTTCCTTTTAAAGATTTTGATATTGAAAAAGAATATCATGGAGACTGGGATAAATTTAATATGTGGGATTTAGAAATGGTAAATCCGGAAGAAACATACAGAGCATATTCAATGGCAAACCACCCGGCAGAAGGAAATATTGTTATGCTAAATATTAGAATTGCAACTCCGCCTTGGGATAGAGCAAAAAATGGTTTTATGAATGTAAATCCGGGAATTTGTTCTTCTTATATTTTTGGTTTAAAACCAGGAGATAAAGTTACAATTTCCGGTCCTTATGGAGAATTTTTTATAAAAGATACAGATAATGAAATGATGTTTATTGGAGGTGGTGCCGGCATGGCTCCAATGCGTTCGCATATTTTTGACCAATTTCAAACACAAAAAACTAAAAGGAAAGCAACTTTTTGGTATGGAGCTCGTTCTTTGCGTGAAACTTTTTACCAAGAACATTTTGATAAAATTGCAGCAGAAAATGAAAACTTCGAATGGCATCTTGCTCTTTCAGAACCTCAGGAAGAAGATAATTGGACAGGACCAACAGGATTTATACACCAAGTTATTTTTGATGAGTACTTAAAAGATCATGAAGAACCGGAAGATATTGAATATTATCTTTGTGGACCTCCAATGATGAATTCAGCAGTAGAAAAAATGCTCTATGATTTAGGAGTACCAAAAGAAAACATTATGTTTGATGATTTTGGATAAATTTAATTTCTTATGTTTTGAAAGCCGTATTCTCATTTAGAATACGGCTTTTTTATGACTTTGAAGTATTTGCTGTTTTAGTTTTAACATAATCTATAAGTAAATCAATATCTGTATCCTCAGAAGTATGTTTTAAAATATATTCTTTGTCTTCCTTAATACTATCTTCAAATGTATGTAAACTTCCGATTTTGATGCCTTGTAGATACATTTTAACAGCATTCATTTTATTGTTATTGCAAAATAAAACATGCCCGTAGTTTATAAAATCATAGGCTGTTGGTTTATTTTCGGTTAATTTTTTATAATATTTTTCAGAGATTTCAAACTTTCCTAAAACAAAAGAACACCAAGCTATTGGACGAATTGCTTTTACATTTTCCGGGTCGTAATATTCTACTTTAAAATATCTTTTTATTGCATTTTCATAATCGTTTAAAGATAAATAACAATGTCCAATATTTGCTTGAATATGAAGGTTTTCGGAATCATCTTTTTCAGCTTTTTTATAATATTCTAGTGCCTTTTCGTAATTATGGTTTTTTCTATAACAAAAAGCAATTTTTTTAGTAAGCCAGATTGATGGTTCTTTAAAAAGTTCTGCTTTCTGATAGAACTCTAATGCCTTATCATAATTTTTAAGTTTCTGCCATGCAAAACCAAGTTTTTCAAAGTTTTTTTGAGACGATTTACCTTTTATTTTAGAAAGAGCATTAATAGCTTCTTTATAAAACCCTTTTTTGAAAAATAGTTCAGAAATAATTTTTAAAGTGTCATCATTTTTTGAAATAGTACTAAAAAATGTAGTGTTATGTATATCAAGGCTTGTTTCAAAAAAATCATTAAACTCAGAGTGCAGAGGATGTAGTTTAAAAAACCGGTATAAATCTTGAATATATCTTGTAAAAATGTGTTTGTCTTTTGCCCCTTTTTTTAGAAGTTCATCATCATCGCTAATTTCTTTCATTTGTTCCATTTCTGTTTTAAAAAGTTCAACAATCATGCTTCTTTGTGCTTTTGGCATCATGTTAATATTCATACAGAATGAGTATTTGTCTGAATTACACATAAAAGCAGAATTTTCTAGTCCTTTTGCAAATGCAGAGCTATCAAATTTGTCATCAAAAGTTGAAAATGCTTTTTTTACCTCATTGTTTTCAGAATAGAATGGCATAAACCAATTTGCAGGTTCAGTAAAAAAAGGAAAATTTTTAAACATCGCAAAAGCACTCATAAAAACATCTGATCCTTCTACTTGCATTTTAGAAAAATCTGCCATTTTTTCAAGTAGGTCAGGTGCTTCATCAAAAATTTCTTCCCAATCAGGATTTTGATCTTCAATCAAACTGTCAGAAATAATATCATCCAAATTAAGTTTGTCTTCTATTTTAGGTCTGAATTTTTCCATTTCCGGAATTATTTCATCTCTTAATTTTTTTGATATTTTTTCGGTTTCTTTTGTTCTAATAAGTTGTAAAATTATTTCTTCAATATGAGAATCTATGTTATCATCTTTTTTTATTTGAGTTACTTTTTTTATTAAATCTTCATATAAATATATTCTTTTGTTATATATGTAAAAGGTAATAATAATTCCAACTAGTGCCCTATTCCAAACAGCATTTTCATCGGCATCATAAAAGTCAAATAAAGAGAGAAGTTTTTTTTTGTCGAACCTGTGCGTTAGGCTTATTGTAAGAGCACTAACAATTATGCTTTTTTCATGAAAGAAAGGTTTTCCTGAGCGTGCAAACTTTTTTAAAGATATTAAATCACTGTCTGTCAAATTATTACTTAGCCAAATAAGATGGAATATTTTGTATAGATTTTTTTTTCGTTCAATACTTTCAGGCAAGTTTTTGGTGTTAATAAACTCAGTAATTTTACTGGCTAAGGTAATTTTGTTCTTATTAATTTCAGCATTTAAAACCCTTTTATCATAACTTAATTTAGAATTAATATTCGCTATAAAATACTCATCTTTTAATGTTTGAGAAATGTCTAATAAAGAAACTTGAATACGTTTATATATATTGGGTTTTTCAGGATCATTAATTCCTCTGAAAGTATATTCTAATAAATAATTATATGTTTCTTTTTGTTTTTCAAAATTTCTTTTAATATCTGTACTATTGCTTTTTAAGATGTGTTTTTCAATTAACAAAAAGGCATCAGCAAGTTTTTTATCTGTAACAAAATCGCATGTTTTATTATAATTTTTTAAGAAATCTGTATTTAAAATCATATTTTCAAATATTATTTTTAAATTTTAAATACAAAAATAATACAAATTATATTTTATGTCATAAAGGCATAAAAACATAGTTTTATTATAGACAGATTATGTATATTTGAAGAATCGATAATTTATACACCAAATAATGAAATCTATTTTAAATTTTTTTATAAAAGATTACAAATTTAAATCAGATGTTGAACTTTTCAGAGTAAAGTCTTTTGTTGTTATTATTTTTTCAGCTTTATTCTTACTTTTTGCTTTTATGATTAGAACTCTTTTCTTGGGCTATTATACAGCACTTTATACCCAATACCTGTATCTAGCAGCAGGGATTATATCTTTGTTTTTTATAAAAAAGGGAAACTTTAGACTTATTGGTAACTTATTGTCCGTATTGATTGTTTTAACAGAGATGTTTGCACTTTTTTCTAATATGTCAAATGCAAAACCATTTAATTTTTTTGTTGATGAATTTTATGTTTTTATAGTATTTATATTTTTTTCAACAATGTTTGCTGAACGCTATGTTCTAATAATAAACACATTTTTAATACTTTTTTCTTCTATTTTTATCTAGATTCTTTTCTTCCAAGTATTTTGCCCGAATTAAATTTTGGTATAGGAATATATGTAATTGCAGTAATAGCTGTCTTTGTTTTTAACTATTTATATTCTCGCACAATTATTACAGCAATTAAAGAAATTTCAGAGAAAATAAATGTGTCGGAACAAAAAAATAAAGAACTTGTTAAGAAACAAAATCAACTGGAACAAAACCAAATAGAATTAAAAAAAGCTAAAGATAAAGCTGAGGAAAACGATAAGTTAAAGTCATTTTTTCTATCCAATATGTCTCATGAAATAAGAACACCGATGAACTCAATTCTTGGCTTTACTCAGGTGCTAAAAGAAACAAAATTATCTGATAAGCAATTTGAATATATCAATGTTATAGAAAATAGTGGAAAACATCTACTTAATGTAATTGACGATATATTGGAAATTTCAAAATATGAAGCTAATAAAGTTAAAATTGAAGAAACAATATGCAATTTAAACAAGCTCATTAAAGAAATTGTGCTTTTTTTTGAACTATCTTTTAAAAAAGAAAAGAAAACAAATATTAAAATAAATGCTTCATATGTCCTAAACAATGGAGATGAACTAATATATACTGACAGTAAAAAATTACGCCAAATTCTTATTAATTTAATTAGTAATTCAATAAAGTTTACTCTATCGGGTTCAATCTCAATTTCATATAAACTGACTGAAAACGATGAATTGTTATTTTCTGTAAAAGATACCGGAATTGGAATTGAAAAAAAACAAATTCCAATTATTTTTGAAAGGTTTAGGCAAGCAGATGAAACTACTACACGCAAATATGGAGGGTCGGGGCTTGGTCTTGCTATTGCAAAATCTTGTACTGAATTTTTAAAAGGTAAAATTTGGGTAGAGTCTGAAATAGGTATAGGTTCCGTATTCTTTTTTACAATTCCATACAAAGCTGTAAATTAAATTTAGTTAATTATTGCGAAGTGTAACATAATCAACTAAATCTATAAGAGCTGTTTTTGCAGATGAATCTTGAAAATCCAATAAAATTTCTGTTGCTTTGTTTTTATACTCTATCATTTTTTCTTCTGTGTATTTTAAACCTCCCTTATTTTTAACAAAATCAATAACTTCATCAACTTTATTATTGTCAGAACTATATTTTTGAATAATTCTCAGGATATGTTTTTTTTCGGATTTTTTAGAATTATTAAGAGCATAAATTAAAGGCAAGGTCATTTTTTTTTCTTGGATATCATTTCCCGAAGGCTTACCTGTTAAATTTGTTTTTTGATAATCAAATAAATCATCTTTTATTTGAAATGCAATTCCGGCATATTTCCCAAACTCTTTAAGTTTGTGCATTTCTTCATCATTTGCACCCGCCCCTCTTCCTCCTGCAGCTGTACAAGATGCAATTAAAGTTGCAGTTTTTTTAAAAATAATTTTAAAATAAGTTTCTTCTGTAATGTCTAATTTTCTAGATTTTTCAATTTGAAGTAGTTCTCCTTCCGCCATTTCTTTCACAGCTTCTGAAACAATTTCTAAAAGTTCAAATTCTTTGTTTTTAACAGCTAAAAGCAAACCTTTTGATAATAAAAAATCGCCTGTTAATACAGCAATTTTGGATTTCCAAAGAGCATTTATTGAGAAAAAACCTCTTCTTTTATCTGCGTCATCAACAACGTCATCGTGCACTAGCGTAGCTGTGTGCAATAATTCTATCAATGCCGCTGCTGTATAGGTGCTTTTGTTAACTTCTCCAATTAATTTTGCAGAAAGAAAAACAAACATTGGTCGCATTTGCTTACCTTTTCTTCGAACAATATAGTTCATTACAATATCAAGTAGGCGAACATTACTTTTAATAGAGCCTTTAAAGAATTTTTCAAACTCTTTCATTTCAGGCTTTATTAGGGCTTTTATTTCATTAATTTTAGTCATCTGAAATTAGTTAAAAAGCATTAACCTTCCTCTTCCACAAGAGGCATCTCCCCAGAAGGCAAAGAAATAATTAACTTCAAAAATAGCTTGAGCAGAAAATGGATTGCTTGCAGCATTTTCCTGATAATCAGGAATGTAAAAGTTGTCGCTAACTACATTAAATGTTTTATCCGGACTAATATCTGTTAAAGAATATGCAAATCTTGCTCCTAAATTAATGTCAACCCTGTCAGTTTTATATATTGCTATTCCAAAACCAAAAACAGGACTTGTAAATTTTGTTTCGTAAGAGTTTATCAAATCATTTCTATCAATTACGAGCGAATTAGAGTTAGTTTCAGTAATAGAATTTATTGATGTGAATTTTGCTCCAATTTCAACATAAGCAGAATTATTTCCTGTATATCTAAAAAAGGGAATAAAATCTACACTTTTAAATTTAAGGTTTTTTAGATTTGTTTCATTATTATTCCTAATGTCATATTTTTGCCCAAAAGACGAAAATAAAATTTCTGTTCCAAAACCAAGATTGTCTCCAAAAGTAAATGTAAATCTACCTCCATATGATTGGCTTAGTGTTAAATAATTTAGATTAACATTTTTATCCGCCGATATATCTTTATTTAAAAGTATTGAATTTCCGATACCGGCTTTTGCTGCAATGCTAAACCATTTTATATTTTGTGTTTTTCTTTGAGATGTTGCAAACTTTATAAAAAAAACAGATAATAGTAAAAACAAGAAATATTTTTTCATTTTTTTAGTATTATAATTAAAAAAAGTAAAAGTAATAAAAAAACCGGTTGTATATAAATTTAGTTTTAATAGCTTTGCATAAATTAATAAATTTGTTATAAATGAGCGATTTACTAGAAAAAACATTTTATGGAAATACAATCTCAGAATGGCTGATTTCACTTCTGATTATTGTAGGGTCCTTTATTTTTGCAAAAGTTCTTTATTGGATATCCGGAAACATAATTAAAAAGTTTACAAAAAAAACAAAAACACAATTAGATGATATAATTATTGATATGGTTGAAGAGCCTGTTGTGTTAGCCGTTGTACTTGCCGGATTTTGGTATGGATTAAGTTATTTGAATATTTCTGATGGTTTTGCAGGTTTTTGGAAAAAGGCATTTTATGTTGCAATAACTTTTGATGTGTCGTGGATGGTAGTGAGATTAATTGATGCTGTAATTGTAGAATATTTAACCCCATTAGTAAAAAAAACGGAAGGAAATCTAGATGACCAACTACTTCCTATTATAAGAAAAGGAATTAAGACTGTTGTTTGGATAATTGCAGTTGTTGTGGGATTAAATAATGCAGGCTATGATGTTGGAGCATTAGTTGCAGGTCTTGGTTTAGGAGGTTTGGCATTTGCAATGGCAGCAAAAGATTCTGTTGCAAATTTATTTGGCGGTGTTACGGTTTTTTTAGATAAACCTTTTAAGCTGAATGAAAGAATTCAAATTGAAGGATACGATGGAACTGTTGTTGATATGGGAATGAGAAGTACAAAATTAAAAACTTTAGCAGGTAGAATTGTTACAATTCCGAATAAAAAATTTACTGACACATATATAGAAAATGTTAGTATTGAACCAAACAGAAAAATGAGCATGACTATTGGTTTAACCTATGATATGACTGAAAAAGATATTCAAAAAGGAATTGAAATTCTTAAAGAAATTGATAAAAAGAGTGAATATACAAAAGAAAATTGTGTTGCAATTTTTGAATCTTTTGGCGATTTTTCCCTAAATATTTTGTTTATTTACTACATAAAAAAAGAAAAAGATATTTGGGAGGCCATGAATTATACAAACTTTGAAGTATTAACTAAATTTAATGAAGCGAAATTAGAATTTGCTTTTCCAACACAAACAATTATTAATGAAAAAAGTAATTAAATATTTAATTTTATACAAATGAAGAAATTAACACCATTTTTTATGACATTTATGCTTGTTTTTGCTTTTAACACAAACAAAGCATGTACAAATTTTTTAATAACAAAAGGAGCGTCTGCAGATGGTTCTGTGATGATTAGTTATGCGGCAGATTCCCATGTGTTATATGGAGAGTTATATCATTGGCCAGCAATGGATTGGCCTGCCGGAACAATGTTAGATGTTTATGAATGGGATACTGGAAAGTTTTTAGGGCAAATTCCCCAAGTATCTCACACATACAATGTTGTCGGAAATATGAATGAATATCAAGTAGCAATAGGAGAAACAACATACGGCGGACTAAAAGTTTTGAGTTCTCAAAAAGGAGCAATTATGGATTACGGAAGTTTAATGTATATTGCACTTCAACGTTCAAAAACTGCAAGAGAAGCAATAAAAATTATTGGTGATTTAATGGCAAAATATGGATATTACAGTAGTGGAGAATCTTTTTCAATTTCTGATGCTAATGAAGTTTGGATTATGGAAATAATTGGAAAAGGAGAAGGTGAAAAAGGTGCCGTTTGGGTAGCAAGAAAAATACCTGATGGATATATTTCAGGACACGCAAACCAAGCAAGAATTACAAGTTTTCCTTTTGATGATTCCTCAAATTGCATATATGCAGATGATGTAATTTCTTTTGCAAAAAGGAAAAACTTATATAAAGGAAAAAATAAAGACTTTAGTTTTTCAGATGTTTATGCTCCTGTTGATTTTGGTGGTGCAAGGTTTTGTGAAATAAGAGTTTGGTCTATGTTCAAAGAAGTAAGTAATGATATGATGAAACATTTTGATTATGCAAAAGGAATTATTCATCATAAAAAAGAGCATAAAGAAAATACTCCTATTACAAAAGAAAATTATGCTTCTAACAGAATGCCTTTGTGGATTAAACCAAACAGAAAAATAACTGTTCAAGATATGATGAATTTCATGAGAGATCACCTCGAAGGAACTGAGCTTGACATGAGAAAAGATGTTGGAGCCGGCCCTTTTGAATTGCCATATAGATGGAGACCTTTAACTTGGGATGCCGAAAATACAAAAGGAGAAACAAAACATTATTGCAATGAAAGAGCAACTTCTACGCAACAAACAGGTTTCTCTTTTATAGCTCAATCAAGAAGCTGGATTCCAAATGAAATTGGAGGAATTATATGGTTTAGTGTTGATGATGCTGCAAGTACAGTTTACTCCCCAATTTATACTTCAAGCACAAAAATACCTGATTGTTATTCAAAAGGAAATGGAGCAATGATGGAATGGTCAGATAATTCTGCATTTTGGATTTTTAATCAAGTTTCTAATTTTGCATATTTAAGATACAATATAATTCATCCGGAAATTAATGAAAAACAAAAAAACTATGAAACAAAATTTGTAAAAAAAGTTAAAGCTATTGATGCAGGAGCGTCTCAATTATACCAAACAGATAAGAAGTTAGCTGTTGAATTTGTTACAGATTTTTCTGTAAACAATGCAAATTCATTAGTTAATGATTGGAAAAAATTCTATCAATATTTATTTATGAAATATATGGATGGAAATGTGAAAACATTAAATCCTGGCAAACAAAATCCGCATTTAAAACAACCCGGATATGGAAAAAATTTCTACAATAATGTTGTGAAACAAACAGGAGATAAATTTTTAATGAAAGGTGGTGGTCATTAATTTGAGTAACATTTTGCGAAAAAAAAGTGTTAGTTTGCCCTATTCAAACCACTCAAAATCATCCTTTCTAACTATAAATATTTGATTAGTATCAGTTTGTCCGAAATTTTATTAAAACTACTTTGCGGTAATGCGAAAGTATTAATTTGCTTTGAATCGTGACACGTTAAAACGTGTCACGATAACATTAATTTTTGATTTCTACATTTTATTAATTTTATTATCAGTAAAAACCTTTGTTCTACTTGTTAAATCACAAAAATTTTGTTGAAAAACTAAAGTGTTAGTTTGCCCTATTCATACCACCCAAAATTATTCTTCCTAACTATAAACATTTGGTTAGTATTGAGTTTATTAGAAATTTTATTAAAACTACTTTCCGGTAATGCAGCATCTAATAATTTATATTTACCATTTATTTTAATCATTGCAATTGTTGTTGTAAATTGGTTTGCAATAGGAACATCTTTATCTATATCTTCATTACTAATTGTGTTTGCCAAAACAGGGCTTACTTTTATTTTTGCTTTGTTCAGTAAATACATCAGCACAAAATTAATTTCGCTACTTGTTCCTTTTCCTTCTTCAAAATAAGCTCCAATACTATTTAACTTAATTTTTCTTCTGGATTTGCTGTATAATTTCTTAAAAAAATTATCCGAAACATCAGCATAAATTGAATATTGCTTATTCCAAATCATATTTTTTCTTACAAATTTATAAATAGCTTCGGCTTTTTCATGTTCGGTATTTTTATTTTTAAGTATGGTGTCTAAAATTGAATTGCAATTCCAATGTTTTACAATTGCAAGTCCAAAGTTTTCTCCAAATAATAAACTATTATTAAGCTCTTCCCAAGTTTTTAGATTATATATAATATATGCCGCAGGATAATCCAATAAACTTCTTTGTGCGGGAGTTCTTGTATTATATGAATCAAGCGTTGTAATCATTAAAGCTCTTGTTAATTTTCTCCAAGGGTATGTGGCTTCTCCGGAAGATATTCTTTTTACATGAATGTTTATTTTCTCGGCATCAGTCTTATTTTTTAAGGGAACCATGTATTTATTAACAAATTTATATTGTTTACCCGAAAGGTTAAGAGTTGTATTATACCTGCGACGATTATATGTAAAACTATAATTTATAAGCTCATCATAAAAAGACGAATCTTGTTCAAATAATTCTTTTACATTCTTAACTAAAAAAAGATATTGAAAATCTTTGGGAATTTTTGCTCTAAATTCACTGTAAATAACAGGAAGTTCGTTTTGAAAATACCATGTTTTGGGTTTAATTACATTTAAAGATGGTACTGTAATTTCATATTCTAAAATTGATCCAACTTTTACATTGGGAAATTCAAACTCTGCTTTTACAATACAATTAGTTGAATCTGTATGTGTAATATTTTTATTTTTCAGCCTTGTTGTTTTTATACTTCCATCTTTTGAAATATTATGCGTAAAAGCTCTAACAGAATATGAAAGTTCTCCTGAATATCTTTCGCAAGACATACTATTATATAAAAACTTAACTTTTGCATATTTAAGTCCATCTTCCTTCAGTATTTTTATACGAACGTGTCTTTTGTTAAAAATAAAAAGATTCTTTCCATTTGGGTTTGTATCAAAATACATTTGCCCATAATCATAGGTAATTACAGCAGAATAATTATTATATTCTGTAAGTTCAATTTCTTCTTTTGTAAGTTTTTTAAATTTCAGGGGTGTTTTTTGAGCATAAAAATTAAAATTGAAGAATATAAAAAGGAAAAAAATGAAGACTTTTGTTTTCATGTTTTTGGATAAAGAATGTTTATCTAATTGTACAAAAATCACACCGAAAAAAAGATTGTTTGAGTGCTATATAAAAAGGTATTTTTTGCGTTTATAAACTTTAAGTGTTTATTATAATTGGCTCATTTTCAGGTATATAGATTTTTGCATCTTCAAAAACTTAAGCCCACACGGTCTTTTTAAACTTAACTTATGTTTTATTTAAAAATTCAAACTAAGGTTTTAAGAATAATGAAACTAATAAAATATATAAATCAAAAATTAATGTTATCGGTACACATTAAAACGTAACACGATTTAAAGCAAATTAATACTTTTAACAGATTTTAACAAAGTGTGAGTTTGCCCTGAATTGTTCAAGAGTTTTTTATAAGAATATTTAAAGTTTTTATATATTTGCATAGAATCAAATAACTTACCAAAATTTTTATGAAAAAACTCATAAATATAATTAAAAACAATGGTGTTGATAAAAATTATACTGATGAGTTAAATCAATATATAGAAACAGTAAATATCTTTGGTCTTGTTTTTATATTTTTTACAATACCGTTTATCTTTATTTTTCATAAATCTTTCTCTGCTCAAATAATAATAACTATTCCCATTTTTTTTCAAATAATAAGTTTTATTTTATTAAAATTAAAATTTCATAAGATAGGGCGAATAATATTCAGTATAAATACCTCTACCTCTGTATATCTTATTGCAGCATTAGTTTATATCAATAACGGGACAGATGGAATGGCTGCAAAATTCCTAATTCTTGGGTCAGCTATACTGCCATTTATAACTTTCAAAAAAGAAGAATGGAAATATTTAGTGATAGTTCTATTACTAATTCTTACTTACCTTCTTACATTTAATTATATAAATAATATACTGAATTTAAAAAGTATCCATAAAAATCTAGATAGCTCTGCTTTAAGAATATTGTCTGTAATAACAGCATTCTTTATGTTTACAGTTGTACTTTATTATTATAAAAAAATAATAACGGAACAAAACCAAAGACTAAAAGGTTTAAATACAAATCTCAAACAAAAAAATGAAGAACTTGAAGCAATCTCAGAAGAATTACATCAAAATAATGAAGAATTACTTACTGCAAAAGAAGAAATATTAAAAAGCGAAGAAAAATACAATTTGGTTGCTAATAATATGACAGATCTTATTTGGATGTTAGATTTAGATTTACATCCAAAATACATAAGCCCTTCCTGTTCTGAGTTCTTTGGTTATTCAGAAGCCGATATAAGAACAATATCATTAAAAGAAATACATCCTAAAAAGTCAATATATACATTATTAGAATTTAGATATGAAATTACTAAAACTAAGAATATTAATTCAAAAAAACATTTTGAAGTAGAATACATACATAAGGATGGACACATTTTTCCTGCGGAAGTTTATGGCTTTGTAGTTTCTGATAGTCAAGGAAAACCTATTGGCATTGGCGGAGTGTCCCGAGATATCACAGAACAAAAAAAAATACAAACAGAGCTTAAAAAAAGCAAACAAAAAATTGAAATATCTCATGATAATACTCTTGCAGATATAAGATATGCACAAACAATTCAAAAGTCTTTACTTACATCAAAAAATATAATTGATAAGTACTTTGAAAATTATTTTATTATATATAACCCTAAAGATTTAGTCAGCGGAGACTTTTATTATGTAGTAAAAAAAAATAAATATATAATTTTTGCAGTTGCAGATTGTACAGGACATGGAGTAGCAGGAGGGTTTATCTCTATGTTGGGTATAAGCTATTTACACGAAATTGTAAGTATACAAGAAGTAAACAATGCAGGAACAGTATTAGAAAGGTTAAGAGAAAAAGTAAAAAGTACATTTGTAACTTTTGGCTCAGAAAATCCCAATGGAATGGACATTGCTTTCTGCACTATTGATACAAAAACAAACATACTACAATATTCAGGAGCATACAACCCCTTATTTATTATAAGAGAAAATAAAATAATCGAATACAAAGCAACAAGGAATCCAATAGGATTTAACCCCGTAGAAAAAGAATTTGAAAATCATGAAATACAACTTCAAAATAACGATTTAATATACCTTTTTTCAGATGGTTTTCAAGACCAAATAGGAGGGGAAAAAGGTAAAAAATACTTATCAAAAAACTTCAAAAAACTAATTGTTCAAAACTCTCATTTGCCAATGGATGAGCAAAAAACAAACTTAGAAAGAACCATCAAAGAATGGAAAGGAGATCTAGAACAAGTAGATGATATAACAATCATGGGAGTTAAATGGCATATATAGTTTATATCCTACATATGTTGAAAAATACATCATCCCTTTTTTGTATTCTTACATTATATATTACTTTTGCGTGATTGTAAAATAAATATAAATTTAAAACTAAAAATTTAATATCAATATACTAAATTTATCGAAAATGGCAAAAATCAAAAGAGTATATACCTTTGGAAATAAAAAAGCAGAAGGTAAAACGTCAATGAAAAATTTGCTCGGCGGAAAAGGTGCTAACCTTGCCGAAATGAACTTAATTGGAGTACCTGTCCCTCCGGGTTTCACTGTTACAACCGAAGTTTGTACAGAATATAACAAAAAAGGAGAAGCTAAAGTTAGAAAGTTACTAAAAAAAGAAGTTGAAGCTGCTGTAAAGCAAGTTGAAGATATTATGGGAACTTCTTTCGGTTCTAATGAAAACCCATTATTATTATCAGTTCGTTCCGGAGCAAGAGTTTCAATGCCGGGAATGATGGATACGGTTCTTAATCTTGGTTTAAATGATGCAGCTGTTGAAGGAATTGCAAAAAAATCAGGGAATGCACGTTTCGCATGGGATTCATACAGAAGATTTGTTCAAATGTATGGAGATGTAGTTCTCGGAATGAGTCCTGAATCAAAAGAAGATATCGACCCATTTGAAGAAATTATGGAAACTCTTCAAGAAAAAAAAGACTACAAATCTGACCTTGATTTTACTGTTGAAGATTTTAAAGTTTTAGTAAAACAATTTAAAGATGCCGTAAAAAAAAGAACAGGACATAGCTTTCCCGATGACCCTTGGGAACAACTTTGGAAAGCAATAATGGCTGTTTTCGACAGTTGGAATACAGACCGTGCCGTGTATTATAGAACTCTTAATAAAATACCCGGCGAATGGGGAACTGCTGTTAACATTCAAGCGATGGTTTTCGGTAATATGGGAAAAAATTCATCAACCGGTGTTGCATTTACACGTGATGCAGGAACAGGCGAAAACCTTTTTAATGGAGAATATTTAATTGATGCACAGGGAGAAGATGTTGTTGCAGGTGTTAGAACTCCGCAGCAAATTACTCTCGAAGGTTCAAAAAGATGGGCTGTTCTCGCTAATGTTTCTGAAAATGAAAGAGCAGAAAAATACCCTTCATTAGAAGAAAGAATGCCCGAACAATACAAAGAATTAAATACTATTCAAGAACAACTTGAACAACATTATAAAGATATGCAAGACCTCGAATTTACTGTTCAAGATGGTAAATTATGGTTACTTCAAACAAGAACAGGAAAAAGAACCGGAGCTGCAATGGTAAAAATTGCAATTGATATGCTTGAAGAGGGAATGATTAGCAAAAAAGAGGCAATAATGCGTCAGGAACCAGAAAAATTAGATGAACTTCTTCATCCCGTTTTCGATAAAAGTGCTATGGCTGACGCCCAAGTACAAGCAAAAGGTTTACCTGCATCACCGGGAGCTGCAACAGGACAATTAGTTTTCTTTGCAGATGAAGCAGGAAAATATGAAAATACAATTCTTGCTCGTATCGAAACTTCACCAGAAGACCTTGAAGGAATGAATGTTGCAAACGGTATTCTCACTGCAAAAGGAGGAATGACATCTCATGCTGCTGTTGTTGCACGTGGAATGGGTAAATGTTGTGTGTCAGGTGCTGGTTCAATTAAAATTGACTATAAAGCAAGAACAATGAAAACTGATAGTAAAACATATAAAGAAGGCGATTGGGTTTCTTTAAATGGATCAGAAGGAATTGTTTATGATGGTCAAATTAAAACAATAAACCCTGAGGTTGGTGGAGATTTTGCAAAAATAATGGAACTTGCCGATAAATTTTCTCGTATGTATGTTCGCACAAATGCCGATACTCCTCACGACTCCGAAGTTGCTCGTGGTTTTGGTGCAAAAGGTATTGGACTTACAAGAACTGAGCATATGTTCTTTGAAGGAGAAAAAATTGTTGCAATGCGTAAAATGATTCTTGCAAAAGATGAAGCAGGGCGAATTGAAGCTTTAGATAAATTACTTCCTATTCAAAGAAAAGATTTTGAGGGAATTTTTACAGCAATGCACGACCTTCCTGTTACAGTTCGTTTACTTGACCCCCCATTGCACGAATTTGTTCCTCACGATATAAAAGGACAACAAGAAATGGCAGACGAAATGGGCGTTTCTATTGATGTAATAAAAGCAAAAGTTGATAGTTTACACGAGTCTAATCCAATGCTTGGCCACAGAGGCTGTCGTCTCGGAAATACATATCCGGAAATTACAATTATGCAAACTCGTGCAATTATTGAAGCTGCATTAAATTTAAAAGCAAAAGGTATTGTTGCAATTCCTGAAATTATGATTCCTTTAACAGGAACTTATGCTGAGATGAAAATGCAAGAAGATATAGTTCGAGATACTATCAAGAAAATATTTGCAGAAAAAGGTGATACTATTAAATATTTAGTAGGAACAATGATTGAAATTCCTCGTGCAGCACTTACTGCTGATGAGATTGCAAAATCTGCTGAATTTTTCTCATTCGGAACAAATGACCTTACTCAAATGGCATTTGGATATTCTCGTGATGATACAGGCGTTTTTATGCCGGTTTATCTTAGAAAAGGAATTCTTAAAGAAGATCCTTTTGAAGTGTTAGACCAAGAAGGCGTAGGACAACTTGTTAAAATGGCTGTAAAAAAAGGTCGAAAAACTCGTCCTAATATTAAACTCGGAATTTGCGGAGAGCATGGAGGAGAACCAAAATCAGTTGAATTTTGCCACCGAGTAGGACTTGATTATGTTAGTTGTTCTCCTTACCGTGTGCCAATTGCAAGACTTGCTGCTGCACAAGCAACTTTAAAAGAAAAAGCTCTAAAAAAAACTAAGAAGAACAAAAATAAAAATAAGAAAAAAGCTAAAAAATAATAATCCTCTAATTCTATTTTAATAAAAAAAAGACAGCTTTCGATTTTTGGAGGTTGTCTTTTTTATTATTTTTTGAATAAGTTTTTTTCTTAATTTGGAAATAATAATTTTGTAAAAAAAAAGAATGGATCAGCTAAATATTCCCAATTTCATAAAAATATTGAAAGAAAACAAAATAAACCGTTTTCATTTAGTTTATAATCAACAAACAAAAAAAATTGAAAGCTCACATGAAGAACTTAAATTTGTTGCTGATTTTATTAACAAAGATACTCGTGATTTTGAAGAACATGAAGGAATGTTTTTTCAATTAACAAAAAAATATGATGTTTTGCAAGGAGCATTTATTCACAGAACTAAGAGAGGACAAGCTGCCGGGGGTGTTAGGTTTTGGCAATACGATAATCTTGAAGATTATTTAAGAGACGGGATGAGGCTTGGAAAAGGGATGACCCATAAAAACGCACTTGCCGGATTATGGTGGGGTGGAGGAAAAGGTGTTATGGTTCATAATACGGAAATTGATAAAAATAATTTGAAATATCGTGAATATATTTATACCGAATACGGAAAACTGCTAACAAGTATAAAAGGTTGCTATGTAACTGCTGAGGATGTTGGAACAAGTGTTGAAGATATGGCAAATATTTATAAAACAACTCGTTTCACAACTTGTATTCCACAAAACACGGGAGGGAGCGGAAACCCCTCAGAACCTACATCAAGAGGAGTTTTGAAAGGAATGGAAGCAGCATCTGCATTTATAGGAGAAAGTTTAGAAGGAAAAACTGTTGCGGTACAAGGCATGGGACATGTTGCAGAACCTCTTATTAAACATCTTTTCAATAAAAAAGTCGGGAAAGTTATTGCTTCTGATATAAACCCCGATATTGTAAATTCTGTTAAAGAAAAATTTGCTGGAAAAAATTTTGATGCTAGACTTGTTTCAAAATATGATAATTCAATTTTATTTGTAGAATGTGATATTTTAGCTCCTTGTGCAACTGGTGCAATTTTGAATGATAAAACAATTCCGGAAATTAAAGCTAAAATTATTTGCGGAGCATCAAACAACCAACTTGAAGAACACGACAGAGACGATAAAGCACTTGCAGAAAAAGGAATTTTATATGTTCCTGATTTTTTGACAAACAGAATGGGAATTGTTAATTGTGCAAATGAACAATATGGATATGTTAATGACGATGAATATTTTGAAAGACATCTAACAAACGGATGGGAACATGGCATTTATCAAACTACATTATCAGTTTTGGATGAGGCAAAAAAAACAGGGCAGCCAAGCTCAAAAGTTGCAATTAAACAAGCTACTGAGATGTCAATGGAATTGCATCCTGTATTTGGGCATAGGAGTTTAAAAATAATTAAATCGCTTGTTGATGATGAGTGGTATAAAAAGTAAGTATTAGAAAATATAAGTATGGCAAAAGTAATTAGTGTTAAAACAAATGAAACAATTAACACTGTAACGCATCTTGTTGGTTTAGTATTAAGTATTACAGCTTTGGTTTTAATGATAGTTCGCTCTGCAATGAATGGCACTGCAATATCGATTGTGAGTGCTGCAATATTTGGAACGAGTTTAATTATAATGTATCTGGCATCAACTTTATATCATGCATCTAAAAATGTTAGAACTAAAGTCAAGTTAAATAAATTTGATCATTCAGCAATATACATTTTGATAGCAGGAACTTATACTCCTTTTTCAATTGTTCTTCTTCCCAATGCTTGGGGTTGGAGTATTTTCGGTGTTCAATGGGGACTTGCAATTATTGGTGTTTTTTATAAAATATTCTGGTATAGTCCAAAATATAGAGCAATATCTGCTTTTGCATATATTGCAATGGGTTTAGTAATTATTGTAGCAATTAAGCCTTTGTCTGAGTCGCTTTCAAGAGGAGGATTGATTTGGTTAGCTACAGGCGGGATTATATATATAGTTGGTGTGTTTTTTTATCTTTCAAAAAAAATACCTTTTTCTCATGGAATTTGGCATTTGTTTGTAATGGGTGGTAGCATTGCTCATTTTATTGCTATTTATAATTATGTTTTACCAAATTTAAAATTATAAAATGGATAATTCTGAACAATTTATGAAAACAGTAAGGAATAGTTTTAAGTTCCGATTGTTTATGTTGAAAAGTTTGCCTTCTGCTTTTTTATCAGGCTTAAAAGTAGTTGAAATTTCACAAGAAAAGGCAGTCGTAAGTATTCCTTTTAAGTTTTTAACTAAAAACCCGTTTAAATCAATATATTTTGCTTCTCAGGCAATGGCGGCAGAACTTTCAACAGGAGTTTTGGCACTTTCTCATGTGTATAAAAGAAATCCAAGAATATCTATGTTAGTTTTTAATATGCGAGCCGATTTTAGTAAAAAGGCAAAGTCAAAAATATTTTTTACTTGTGAAGATGGTTTGAAAATTAAAAATGCAATAGAACAAAGTATTAAAACTAGCGAAGGAATAACTGTTGAAGCAAAATCAACGGGAAAAAATGCTAATGGAGAAGTTGTTTCTGAATTTTATTTTACATGGACTTTTAAGCCAGTTTTAAAAAAATAAAAGGGTTGTCTTATTCAGACAACCCAATAAAATTAATTTATATTTTTTTTAAAATTTGTCATTGGAAAGTTTTATTCCCCAAATTGTTATATCATCTCGCTGTTCTTCATCTTGTTGGTGTTTTGCAAGTTCATCTTCAAAAAGATGTTTTTGATCAGATAAACTCATGTCTTTTGCTTTTTTAATTGTTTCAATAAATTTTGGAGTTCCAAAACGTTTTCTGTCAGCATTATTTTGATCAATTATTCCATCGGTTGCAAGCCAAATACAGTCGTTTTCAGATAGATAGAAGTCTTTATTTACAAAATCAATATTGCCTCTTTTTTGTTTTACGCCACCTATTGAACGTCTTTCGGAAGAAACAATAGTGATGTCTTCATCTTTATGTGAAAAATAGTAAAGGTCGGATTTTGCTCCGGAATAAGTAATATGAAACTTATTATTTTCTTTTTCAATAACACAAATTGACATATCCATTCCGTCATTATTATCTGTAGACTCTTGCCTTAGTGCCAATTTTACTTTTTTGTCTAAGTTTTCTAGTATGTCTTTCGGACTTTCAATATTTTGTTCCAATACAATTTCACTTAATAACCTACTTCCAATCATTGACATGAACGCTCCTGGAACTCCATGCCCTGTACAGTCAACTACTGAAATAAAAACTTTTTCAATATTTCCGTCTTTATCAAATTTTTCATTAAACCAATAAAAATCACCTGAAACAACATCTCTTGGTTTGAAAATTATAAAAGAGTTAAAATACTTGTCAATATCTTGCGGAAGCGGTAGTATTGCTTGCTGAATATTTTTTGCATAACTAATACTAGAGGTAATCTGCTCATTTTGAAATTCAATTTTATCTCTTTGTTTTCTAATTTCAAGTTCAGATTTTTTTTCAACAGTAATGTCAGTGTCAATTGATATTAGTTTTGTAACTTCATTATTTTCATCCAATATAGGAGTAATTGTTGTTTGAGCCCATATTTTTTCGCCTCTTCTTGTTTTGTTTAGGTTTTGGTATGAACCTGTTTGTCTGGTTTCAATAATTTTTTCAATTGTTTTTTGAACTTCAGGATTTCCACTTGCAACAACAATGTTTTCATCAAGTTCGTTTCGTAATAGTTGTAATGTATAACCATACATTCTTGTAAAGCCGGCATTAACCCATTCAAAATTGCCTTTTACGTCCATAATTGTAATTGCATTATCTGTTTCAGATGCAACAAGAGATAGTTTTTCAAGTTCACTGTTTGCAGATTCTAATTGCTTTGATTGTTCTTGAATCTCATTTTTTTGGTTATTTATTGAAACATATTGTTCGCTCAACTGTTTGTTAATTTTTTGTTTGTTAAAAAAACTAATAATAATAAATAATAGAAGTAAAGAGAAAAGTATACCAGCACCTATAAACCAATAAATTATATTTTGCTGAGACTCAACTGTAGTTTCCGATTTACTTAACCTATCATCAATTTTTTTTATTTCTTCTTGTTTCTTTTTTAATTCTTCACTTGCAATAAGCATTGAGTCTCTTTGGAGTTTTGCAAGAAGATGTTGTTTTTTAATATTGTTTTCTGTTTGTTTTAAAATTAGTTTGTTTTGGTTTAAGTCTTCTTGTTGTTTCATAACCTCAAAACTCATAGAGTCAAGTTTTAGGTTTTGTTTTTCAAGTTCTCCTTCTTTAAGAGTTATAAGGTTTTCTTTACTTGAAATACTATCTCTTTGGGCTTGAATTTTTTCTTTATTTTTTTTTAAGAGTTCTTCTTTTTCAGCAATCTCAATTTTTTTAAGTTCTAAAATTCTTTGTTCTTCTTTTAGTTTTCTGTTTGCAGCAGCTTGCATCTTTTTAAGAATCTCACGGTCTCCTCCCATTGTTAATACGGTAGGTGCAAATATTAGTTTTTGTTTTTTGTAAAGTACAGTGTTAATTGAAAATGGTTGTTTTTGGTCTGTTGTTTTTCTTAAATTAATAACACTAAATTGAGATTGTTTAGCTCTGTCACTAATAATAAGAGTGTTTTTACCAACTAGTTTTTTATAAACAAAAGGTAAATCTGTATTTTCATTTTTTGTAACATAGACAATATGATGAGGTTCTATGTTCTCATATGATGTATATTTTATAATTTCAACAGGTTTTCCATTTATTGTTCTTGTAGAAGCTAAATTTTCGAGAGCAAGAATTTCTTTTTTGCTAGAAAAAACACCAATTGTATATTTTGTAATGTTTTCTTGGTCTTCCCATGTAACACCATATGCAATATTAAAAATCCACATTGCTCTAATTTGTTCATCTGTTTGGGAGTATCCTTTGTTTGCTGACAAAATAATAAGGAATAACAAAAATATAATTGTGAAGTGTTTCATGTGTCTAAAAATGTATAATTAATTTATGTTAAATAACTTGCTCGTATTTTTATTACTAATAATTTCTGTTTTTCTCAACCCATAGGATTATACTTGCTTTGTTTTGCAAGAAATTAATGTGCCTTATTATAGTTATGTAATTTGGTGTCAAAATTCTTGCCGTGAGTACTTTAGTTAAAAAAAATATAAAATTTATATTCAAATATAATGCCTTATTCAACAAAAATAAAAATTTTTATAGTTTTAATATCAATTTTATGAATTTTTATTGCTTTTATTGAGTTTTATATAATAGTTTTGTTTTTTATAAAATTATAAAACTTATTGAATATTATTGAGCAAATATTATCTTTTGATACAGAACTGTTTTTGTTTTTAAACAAATTTCATACTCCTTTTTTTGATGTTTTAATGAAACAAATTAGTTCTAAACTTATATGGTTTCCTCTATATTTAATAGTTTTATTCTTTATATTTAGGAAGTATAAAATAAAAAAAGGATTATTAATATTTCTGTTCTTTATTTTAGTAATAACTCTTACAGATCAAACATCAGTGCATCTTTTTAAAAATGTATTTCAGCGTTTAAGACCTTGTTATGAAACTTCAATTCAAAGTTTAGTTCATTATTTATCCCTGCCCGGTGGACATTATGGTTTTGTTTCATCTCATGCTGCAAATTCCTTTGGTTTTGCTTTCTTTTCATTATTAATTTTTAAGAATAAAAAGTATTCAGTTTTTATTTTATTTTGGGCATCATTAGTTTCATACAGTAGAATTTATCTTGGGGTTCATTATCCTGCGGATATTGTAGGAGGAGCTATCTTAGGAGTTGTAATTTCTCTATTAATTTATGAACTTATAAAACCAATATTGAGAAACTATAGTTAATTCTATCTATTTGTCTTTTTTTAAATAGTACTTTACTTCTTTGTCCTGGTATTTGCTTGAATCAAAGGGGATTGAATATTTGTTTCTTTTAAGTTTTATTCCACACTCAGGGCAATGTAGATTGTAGTCAAATAAAATTTCTCCACATGCAGAACATCTATTTTTATCATTTATCCACGACAATTGCTCTTCGTTAAATTTCTCAGCAGAATTAACAGGCACAAGTATTTCATCAAGAGATTCTTTTATAATATTTTCTATTAAATTGTCAATTGATAAAAACATAATTCCATAAAATAAAATAGAAATTAGACCAGAAATTATTAAAAAATATTTTATTGAAACAAAAGAAAAAAAAGCAATTAATATTATTAAAATTAGAATAATTATAAGTAGTTTTTCTAAATTTACTGAATAACTAATATCTAATTGATTGTTTGCTTTTTTTATATTTATTTCTGTTGAGTATTCAAATCTTAAAATAGGTGCTTTAAGAATAAAAGAAATAATATTTCTGTTGGTTTTTATTTTAGCAACTTTTCTTTTTTTTAAAGTTTGATAAATAAGATTATTTATTTTATTTATATTTATCTCTTTATTTTTAAATTCTTCTGTTGAAAAGTTCAGATTTTTACTGTATGAATAAGGGAACCCCATTATTTAAGACAATTCATTTTCAAGAATAACAATTTCTTCTAATGCTTCTTGGCAATCATTAAGAAAAGTGGTAATTACCTTTTCATAACTTTCTGTATTTATCATGCTTTTAGTGTCGTTTTGTAAAATTCGCATATCTTCAGATTGCTTTTCCATCCCTAAAATTTTGACACTTGATTTTGCTTTATGGGCAAGTTCAGAAAGTTTTTTATAATCTTTCATATTTAATGCAGAAATCATTTCTGTGTTAAATTCTGCAATGTCTTTTTTAAAAAGACCTATTATCTTTTTTTTAAAATCGAGGTTTAATGATACTCCATCTAAATATTCTGTATTAATATATTGGAAATTTGAATTCATACTTATTAACTTTAACTTTTAGCTTAAATTTTTCTCAAAAAATGAGAATAATTCACAAATTTAATAAAAAAAGATTATTTCGTTTTAAAAAATTAAATGTATTTAGATAATTATTTATAAATTTGTCCAAATTAATGAAAAATTTAAAAAAGTTTTTATCGGCTTTAAAAATTTCTTTTAATAATAAAGTTTTGTTAAATTGTTATAATATAAATCTTTAAATTGTAACAAATATATTGTCAAAATCTTTAAAATTATAAAAAATACAAATGTATAAGACATGAAAAAAAATCTCATTTTTATTTTGAGTTTTATTGTAATGAATGCCTATTCTCAAAATAATAAAACTACAATTTTGGCAAAAGGACAGGATGCTGAACTTTCATACAATCAAGGAGTTCAAAATTATCTAAACCAAGATTTTACTGGTGCAATTGCAGAACTAACAAAAGCAATTGGGATTAAACCAAATTTCGGCAAAGCATTCTATAACAGGGGTGTTATAAAAAATGAATTAAACGATTTTGAAATTGCAATTGCTGATTTAACTACTGCTGCCCAATTATTGCCTAATATGTCAAAAGTTTTATTTGCAAGAGGTTTTGCTAGAATTAATACAGGAGACTTTAATGGAGCTTTAAATGATTTTACAAAAGCAATTAACAATGGCTACACAAAATCAAATGCCCTGTATTACAGGGGAGTTGCTCAATTAAAACTTAAAAATTATGATTTGGCAATTAAAGATTTTAATGATGCTATAAAGAAAAATAAGAATTACGCTTATGCATATCATGACAGAGGAAGTGCAAAAAGGTTAAAAAACGATTTTGAAGCAGCTGAAAATGATTATATGAAATCTGTTGAAATTAATCCTGAATTATATTTTGCGTACAATAATTTGGGAACTGTTAAAAATGAATTAAAAAAATATGATGAAGCAATTTCTGCATTTAGCGAAGCTTTAAAAATAAATGCTGAGTATTATACTGCATATTCAGGTAGGGGCGATTCTAAATATGCCCAAGCTGTTAAATTAATGAGTGAGAATAATAAAAAACAAGCAGAAGAAAAGTTTAATTCTGCTATAAAAGATTATGAAAAGGCCATAAATTTTAAAAAAGACTTTGCAACAGCACATAACAATTTAGGTATGGTATATTTAAAGTTGTTAAATTATAAAGATGCAGAAGATGCTTTTACTAAGGCAATTAATATTAATAATAAATATGCTGAAGCCTTTGCCAACAGAGGAACTGCGAGAGAATATTTAAGAAATTTCACAGGAGCATGTGAAGACTGGAAAAAAGCAGTTTCATTAGGAATAAAATCTTCTGACAAATATATTCAAGGTTGTAATTAAAATAGAATAATAAAACTACACATTTTTAATAATATGAAAACTAAGATATTAATAATACTTTTCTCAACAATTATCTTATCTCCAACTTACTCACAAAGATTTGTAAAAGTTAAAAAATCAAGCTATAAAATTGAGGATGAAGGATTTAAAGAGGCATGGAAGCATGTTAAGAATGGGAATAAGTTATTTCGGATGAATAAAAAAGGAGCTTATGTTGAAGCATTAGAACACTATTTAACTGCACAAAACTATAATGAAGATAATGCCGCTTTGAATTATCTTATAGGAATTTCATATCTTAAAACTTCTGAACCAAAAAAAGGATTAGAATATATTGAAAATGCTAGTTTAATCTATGGGAATTTAACTAAAGATATAAATTATTGGTTGGGTAAAGCATATCAATATAATTATAAATTTGATGATGCAATTGATGCTTATGAAACATATTTAAGTTCATTAAAGCCTAGAGAATTGCAAAAAACGAAAACAAAAGTTGACAAAAGAATAGAGGAGTGTGAAAATGGAAAAAAAATGATAAAAAATCCAGTAAGATGTTTTGTGGATAATCTTGGAAAAGGTGTTAATACTAAAGCCCCAGAATACAGTCCTGTTTTTTATTTTAAAGATTCTGTTTTATATTTTACTTCACGAAGAGAGAATACAACAGGAAGAAAGAAAAATAAATTTAACAGATTATATTTTGAAGATGTCTATATGTCAAGATTTCAAAATGGGGCTTGGCAACTTGCTGAGCAATTAGATCATCCAATAAATACTAAACATAATGATGCTGTTGTAGATATTTCTCCTGAAGGCAAAGAACTGTGTATTTACAGAGGGCATAAGGGCGAAGGAGACTTGTATAACAGTCAATATAAAAATGATAGTTGGAAAAGTCCAAACAAAATGAGGAAAATTGATAAAAGAATTTCTCGTGAAAGTTCTGTATCTGTTTCGAGAGACTCTATGACATTATATTTTATCAGTGATAGAAAAGGTGGACAAGGAAGGCAAGATATTTGGATGAGCCAAAAAACAATAAATGGTAGAAAATGGCAAAAACCTAAAAACCTAGGACATATTGTTAATTCAAAATATGATGAAGAAACGGTGGAAATTTCTGCTGATGGCAAAGATTTGTATTTTAGTTCAAAAGGACACAACTCAATGGGAGGTTATGATGTTTTTAAAACACATAAAAATGATGATGGAACTTGGACAGAACCTGAAAATATTGGTTATCCTATTAATACAACTGGAGACGATGTGTTTTTTATGCTTTCAGAGAATGAAAAATTTGCATATTACTCTTCAAACAGAGATGATTCATACGGAGATAAAGATATTTACAGAATTGTTTTCTTAGGACCTGAGAAACCTACACATATAACACTAGGAAGTCCTGATGATTTAATCGCATATTTTGCAGAACCTACAACAGAAACCGATATTGAAAAGCCGGTTAATATTAAAGTAATTCAACTATCTCTAGTCAAGGGAATTGTAACAGATGCATTTTCTGGGAAACCTATAAAAGCAACCTTAGAATTAGTAGATAATTCAAATGGAGAAATTGTAAAGACTGTTGATTCTTACGCTTCAACAGGAGCATATACTGTGCCTCTTCCACCAGGAAAAGATTATGCATTAACAGCTGGGGCACCAGATTATTTTTTTCATTCAGAGAATTTTGTAATTTCAGATACATCCATACATGAAGTGATAAGAAAAGATATTCAACTTCAGCCTATGGGTGTTGGAGCAAAAATTGTTTTAAATAATGTTTTTTTCAGTACAGGAAAGGCTACATTAAGGGCTGTTTCTTTTGCTGAGTTAAATCGCTTGGCAGATTTATTAGTAAAATATAAAAACATAAGAGTTGAAATTTCCGGTCATACCGATAGTCAAGGTTCTGAATCTTCAAATCAGAAACTATCTCAGAGAAGAGCTCAGTCTGTGGTAGATTATTTGCTTACAAGAGGTGTGCAACTCCAACAAATAGTTGCTGCCGGATACGGAGAGTCTCAACCACGAGCCGACAATACAACAAAAGCAGGTCGCCAATTAAATAGACGTGTTGAAGCTAAGATTCTTGAAAAGTAAAAAAGATATTTTTTTGCAAATAAAATTATGATTAAAATTCAGCTCTAGAATAAGAGCTGTTTTTTTATAACAAAAAAGTGTAAGGTTTAGTTTGCTTATCATTAAAAACCAAGAATAATTTTCTCAGCTAATACTTTTGCAATTTTCTTATAAGACTCATCTGAACTGCCTGCAATATGAGGAGTTAAAATAACATTGTCTGAACTAATAAGATAGTTAAGAGAAATTGAGTTCTTTCCTGAGAAGATATTTTCAAAAGAAGTTTTTTCATATTCTAAGACATCTAAAACGGCACCTTTTATTTTTCCTGATTTTAAATTATTGACTAAATCGTCAGTATTAATGATTTTTCCTCTTGCTGTATTTGCAATATAAATTGTTTTCTTAAAATTATTAATATATGAATTGTTCACTAGAAATAGTGTTTCATCTGTCAAAGGAACATGAATGCTTAATATATCTGTCCTTTCAAAATACTCTTGTTCATTTACTTCAGTAACAAACTCATCTGAAAATTTGGTTTTATACTTATCATATGCTATAACATCCACGCCAAAACCTTTTAATCTTTTAGCAAAAGAACTTCCCATATTCCCATAACCCAAAATTCCAACAGTTTTTCCAAACATTTCAACTCCAATGTTTTTTCTGTTCCAGATACCTTTATTTATTTCCTTATTAGAGATGCTGATTTTATGAAATAATGTAAGAAGCATACCTAGAACGTGTTCTCCAACAGAATCCTTATTACCTTCCGGTGAATTTATACATACAACGTTTTTGCTTTGGGCATATTGAATGTCAATGTTTTCCATTCCTGCACCCGCACGTGCAATAAACTTTAATTTGCTTGCAGAATTTATAAATTCTTTATCAATTTTAAATTTACTTCGAATAATTAATCCATCATATTTTGGAATAATACTTTTTAGTTTTTGAAAAGTAATACTAGGAAAGTAATCACAATCAAAACCTTTCTTTTTTAGTTCTTTTTCCAGAATTTCATGAGTTGGCTCGGCTATTATAATTTTCATAATAATTTAATAATCTAATGCTCCTTTCATAGGTTTTGTATTGTTAAAATACACCCTAATTCCCGGATAATTTCCTATAACATACCCATTTTCATCATATCTATAATAGGCAAGCATAACAGAATTTACTTGTTTGTACATTTTTATTTCAGATTCATTATAATACCAGTTTTCTGTAAATAGAATTTGACCAATATCACTTCTTTTATACTCTTTTTCGAGCTCTTTTATTTCAGAAATAGACATTTCTTTGCCTGTCATATAATCATAGGCTTTTAATTTGCCTTCGTAAACATTCTTAAATATTAAATTTGCAAAAACCTGAACTTTGGTGCCTTTTAGCCAAATAGAATCTTTATAATATGCCTCTTCGGGGTTTGGGTTTATAACATTTGTAATATATGTAATGCTATCTGCCAAAATAATTGCATTTTTATCTGCTTTTAACGATACTTTGTCTATGCTTGTTTCTTTGCCCAAATCAATTTTGTGTTGTTTATTGTTTTCTTCGGTCTTACATGAAAACATTGTCAAAAAAATAAGAGCAAAAATAAGGTTTGCAAGTTTCATATTATATATATTTGATATTTATATTCTACAAAAATAATAAGAAAATTTCAATTAAAAATATTAAAAGTTTATTTAGTTTTTTTTGAAAAAATTAATTCTAATTTTATTAATTCAGTTTCATTTTGTACTATTGTATAATCAAAAATTTAATCAAATAACTTAAAGTGGGAATTAGAAACTTCATTTTTTCAAAAAATATAAAACGTTCCAAAAGAAAAGTTCAATTTCATAATTTTAAAACAGCCAAATCTGTTGCAATATTGTATGAAATTAGCAATAAATTAGACTATGATATTGTTAAAGATTACTATTCAGATTTAAAAAAGAACTCAAAAGAAATTTATTTATTAGGTTTTGTAAAAAATGCAGAAGAAATAGGTCATATTTATTTTGGTAAAGAAAATATGAACTATTTTTCAGAAAAACATATTTCAAAACTTGGAAAGATAAAAGAAGTTTGTATATCTGATTTTATAAAACAAGAGTTTGATATGTTAATTAATCTTTCGTTTGAAAATAATTATAACATTGAGTATATTTTTGCACTTTCCAAAGCAAATTTTAAAGTTTCAGGTGTAATAAATTGTAAATATTCTGACTTGAATATCAATTATGACAGAAATAAAGATATGAAATATTTTATTTCGCAGATAAATCATTATTTGAGTACAATAGACAAAGCTTAAAAAAAAATATGAGTATTAATTTAAAAGGTACCGGTGTTGCATTAGTAACACCTTTTAGAAAAGATGGTTGTGTAGATTTTACTTCACTTCAAAAACTTATTGAACATGTTATATCAGGGGGAGTAGAATATCTTGTTGTTATGGGGACAACCGGAGAAAATCCTGTATTGTCTGAAAAAGAACAAAAAGCCATCTTAGATTATATTGTTGAGGTTTCAGAAAAAAAAATTCCTATTGTTTTTGGAATAGGAGCAAACAATACTCAAACAGTAATTAATACAATAAAAAAGACAGATTTTTCTAATATTGATGCAATTCTTTCTGCAACACCATATTATAATAAACCAAGTCAGGATGGTTTATATGAACATTATAAAGCTATTTCAAATGTTTGTCCTGTTCCTATAATATTATATAATGTGCCTGGCAGAACTTCTGTAAACCTTAATTCTGAAACAGTTATACAATTAGCAACTGATTTTAGCAATATTATTGCAGTTAAAGAGGCATCTGGTAATTTGAATCAAGTAATGCAACTAATTAAGAATAAACCTAGTAATTTTTCTGTTATTTCAGGTGACGATACATATACTTTACCTTATGTCGCATTAGGCATGGACGGAGTAATTTCTGTTACTGCAAATGTATTTCCACAACTGTTTTCTAATATGGTTCGTGCTTCTTTAAAATATGATTTTAAAAACGCTCAAAAACCTCATTATGAGGTACTTGACCTTACAAATGCTTTGTTCGTAGAAGGAAATCCAAGTGGGGTAAAAGCTGCTCTTGAAATTATTGGAATATGTGAAAAATATGTAAGACTTCCTTTAGTTCCTGTAAGTAATTTTGCCTATGATAAGATAAAAAAACACATTGAAAAATTAAATAAAATCAAATAAAAAAATTAGAATATCTATTTCTTTTTTTAATAAATAAATAAATTTTTCTTAATTTATATTTTTTTTATTAAAAAATTAGGATACTTTTGTTTTTTTAAAAATTTATTACATAACAAAATGAAAAAAGGAACAGTAAAATTTTTCAACAGAACTAAAGGTTTTGGATTTATTATTGAAGATGAAACAAAAAGCGAATATTTCGTACATGTTTCAGGACTAATTGATGACATAAACGAAGGAGACCTAGTTGAATTTGAATTAACAGAAGGAAAGAAAGGATTGAATGCTATAAATGTCAAAGTAATTTAATGTTTGTCATTTATCAAAACAAAGTAAAGCCTGTCGTAAATGACAGGCTTTTTTTTGTTATTATTATTTTTGCATTATCTTTACTCTTATTTATGAATAAAGAGGACTTCTAAAAATTCATTCTCATCAAGATTTTTAGAATTTTTAGAAGTCCCCTAAAGTTGATAAGCCTTTTTTTTTCAAACAATTTCTGAAAATTGTGGATAGCTCAAAATTCTTTTTAAATTAGTTTCAACCAATAACAAAAAACTTCCGTTAATAAAATTAGAATTGTTAATTGAAGAAGAAAGCTCTTCAATATTTAAATTACTAGTTTTTAGAATAAAGAAAAAATCAATATTTTTAAATTTTGAAGATAAAATTGAACCTTTACTCTTGTTTGATAGTAAGTAGTATGTATTTTCTTCGGAATCAATATATTTAAATATTGAAAATTTTATATTATTTGTATAAATAAAATCTCTAGTTTTTGTAAGATTAATTTTGAGGAGTTTATTTATAGACCAAGCTACTTGAAAATCATTATGTAACGAAGAAATCCCAATTATTTTATCAGGTACATTATTTTTAGTTTCAAGTTTAATTTTTTTCAATTATCCTTTTTGTTTTATAAAATTTTCCCTTTTTCAGGATAGTCTAATGTATAATGTAAACCTCTACTTTCTTTTCTTGCCTTTGCCATTTTAATAATCATGTAGGCAATATTTATTGAATTCCTTAACTCACAAATTTCTTTAGAAACTTTTGAATTATCATACAATGTTTTTGTTTCGTTATATAAAATTTCAAGTCTGTCTAATGCCCTGGTTAACCTTATATTCGAACGAACTATACCAACATAATAGGTCATTATTTGTTGTAATTCTTTAAACTCTTGGGTAATCAAAATCATTTCTTCCGGAAGGGTAGCACCATCATCGTGCCACTCAGGAATTTCTTCATTAATTATAATATTAGAGATTAATTTTGAACTTGTTTCACCAGCTTTGTCCGCATAAACTAGTGCTTCAAGCAAGGAATTAGATGCTAATCGGTTAGCACCATGCAATCCTGTTGAAGATGTTTCTCCTCCGGCAAATAAGTTAGTTATTGATGTTTTTCCGGTTTTGTCAACTTTAATTCCTCCAACAAGATAATGTGCTGCGGGAGCAACAGGGATAAAATCTTTTGTAAAATCAATATCCAAAGTTAAACATTTCTGATATATATTAGGAAAATGATTTTTTAATTTATCTGAATTTAGGTGAGTGCTGTCAAGAAATACATATTCGTCTCCACTCATTTTCATTTCAGCATCAATTGCTCTTGCAACAATATCTCTTGGGGCTAAATCTTTTCTTTTATCATATTTTATCATAAACGCTTCGCCCTTTTTATTGCGAAGTATTGCTCCAAATCCTCTTAAAGCCTCTGTTATTAAGAATGAGGGGCGTTCGTTTTTATTGTATAATGCAGTTGGATGAAATTGAACAAATTCCATATCAGATATCAGTGCTTTTGCCCTGTATGCCATTGCAATCCCATCTCCGGTTGCAACTGTAGGATTTGTAGTAATATCATAAATATTCCCTAAACCACCTGTTGCAACAAATGTTATTTTTGATAAGAAACGTTTAACTTTATTAGTTTTTGGAGATAAAACATATGCTCCAAAGCATTCTATGTTACTTTCGTCTCTAATAATTGTGTAGCCTAAATGGTGCTGAGTTATTAAATCAATTGCATAATGATTTTCAAAAACTTCAATATTTTTATTATTTAAAACTGTTTCGGTAAGTGCTCGTTGAATTTCTTCTCCCGTATTATCTTTATGATGATAAATTCTATTTTCAGAATGGCCTCCTTCTCGTCCTAGATTATAGGTTCCATCATTATTCTTGTCAAATTTTGCTCCTAGTTCAATTAAATCTTGAATCATTTCAGGTCCCTCTGTAATTACGGTTCTTACAACATCTTCATTGCATAATCCATCACCTGCAATTAATGTATCCGAAACATGTTTCTCATAAGAATCCGGAGTATGAGCAACTGATGCGATTCCTCCTTGTGCTTTGTTAGTGTTTGTGTCATTAATTTTGCCTTTTGTTATAACTATAACTTTCCCAAATTTAGATACTTTAAGTGCAAACATTAGGCCGGCTAAACCTGAACCAATAACTAAAAAATCTGATTTTCTTCCCATTTCTTTTTTATTAAATCACAAAAATAAATAAAAAGAGGTATTTGCTGAAAGAATTATAATATTTTTGCAAAACAAAGGTTTTAAATTAATAAATTAAAAACAGTTAAAAATGAGTAAAACAATTTTGATAACAGGTGGGGCAGGATTTATAGGTTCTCATGTTGTACGATTATTTGTAAATAAATATGCAGATTATAAAATTGTTAATTTAGATGCTTTAACATATGCGGGAAATCTGGAAAACTTAAAAGATGTTGCTAATTACTCAAATTATGAATTTATAAAAGGCGATATAACAGATGTTTCTTTAATTAATTCAATTTTCAAGAGGTATAACTTTGATGGTGTTATTCACCTGGCAGCTGAATCTCACGTTGATAGATCAATTTCAGACCCGGGAGCTTTTATAAATACAAATATTCTTGGGACAGTAAATTTATTAAACGCAGCGAGGAATTATTGGAAAGGTAATTTTAAAGGGAAAAGGTTTTATCATATTTCAACTGATGAGGTTTATGGTTCTCTTGGAGTTGAGGGTTTGTTTACAGAAGATACATCTTATGATCCTAGAAGCCCCTATTCTGCTTCAAAGGCTAGCTCGGATCATTTAGTCAGAGCTTATATGCACACTTATAAATTACCGGTTGTTTTAACAAATTGCTCTAATAATTATGGAGGAAATCAATTTCCTGAAAAACTAATTCCTTTAGCAATTAATAATATTAAAAACAATAAAACAATTCCGATATACGGAAAGGGTGAAAATATTAGAGATTGGCTATTTGTAAATGATCATGCAAATGCTATTGACTTAGTTTTTCATAAAGGAAAAAACGGAGAAACATACAATATTGGAGGTAATAATGAATGGCAGAATATTCAGTTGATTTATAAACTTTGCGAAATAATGGATGTAAAATTAGGTCGAGAAAATGGAGAATCAGCTAAATTAATTACATTCGTTAAGGATAGGGCTGGGCATGATATGCGTTATGCAATTGATTCTTCAAAAATTCAAAAAGAATTAGGATGGAAACCGTCTTTGGAATTTGAAGAGGGACTGGAGAAAACAGTTGATTGGTACTTAGATAATGAAACATGGTTAAATAATATCATTAGTGGTAAGTATGAACAATATTATCAAGAACAATATGTTAAAAGATAGTCTTTATTGCTAAAAAAAACAAAGTTATTTTCTAAAAATAACCTTTTTCAAGTTGTAATATTTATCAAAAGCAATTCTATTTGAAAATAAAATTGTAAGAACAACATTTAAAATGGCAGAAGAAAAAATTGTAATTAAAAGCATTATTTGATATTTTACAGCAACATTTGGGTTACTTCCTCCCAAAATTTGCCCTGTCATCATTCCCGGCAATGAAATTAAGCCCATAATTGCAGTAGTTGCAATCATAGGATTAAATGCAATTCTTAAAGCATCTCTCATAAACGGAAATAATGCTTCTTTTTTTGTTGCTCCATTTGCTAAATGCCATCTATAAAGGTTTTGCTCATCATCAATTCGTTTATAATAAGCATCAAGTGCAATAATCACATTCTTAATCGTGTTTCCTAAAAGCATTCCTGTAACAGGAATAAAATATCGAGCATCAAAAACATTTTGTAATTTTACAACAAAACCAAGAAAATAGGCATCAGTAACAGCAATGCTTATTAAACCTGATAAAAATACAGGTATAAAAAATAATTTAAACTTCAATTTACTTCTCTGAATTATTGTATAGGAAGCAATGATTGACATAATAAGAACCCATAAAATATTTATAAAAGTGCTGTTTAATTTGAATATATATTCCAAATATAAACCAACAAGCAAAAGCTGAATTGTCATTCTAACAGTTGCAACAATTGTATCTTTTACAAGCCCTGTTTTATAATACCAAAGTACCAATACAGGAATTAGCATTAAAGCATAACCCGCAAACAGTTCAAAATAATTTATATCAATAACATTTTTCATTTTTTATAGTATTTGAAAGTTACGGTGTGAATAGTTTTATAAATAGTAAATTATAAGTACTGTTTTTTATAATAAATCACACCATGGCTATAATCTAACTTGTTTTGTTATAATATTTTACATCAGCTCAATAATTCTATCAGATTTCCCAATCCAATAATCATCATGTGTTGCTGCAATAACGGTTAAATCTTTCTTACTCAAAATATAATCAGCAACTTTCTTTTTTATATTATCATCTAATGCCGAAGTTGGTTCGTCAATAAGCAAAATAGCTTTGTTAAGAAGTAGGCAACTTGCCAGAATAACCCTCTGTTTTTGCCCTCCTGAAATTTCTTTTGTTTTCTTTTTCAGAAGATTTATTGAAAGCTCTAATTCATCAAAAATAGTTTTTATTTCCTTGTCAGAAGGTTTTAATTTTTTATTTAGATCAAACTCAAAAGGTGCAAAAAACAATTCATTAACAGATTTAAAATTAAGTGCAGTTTCTTGCGGAAGCCAAGCAATTTGTTTTCTTATTTCAGAAATATTTACATAATTTAAAGGCTCACCATTAATTTTCACTTCTCCTTCAAAATCAGGAATAAAGCCTGCCAACAAATTAAGCAAAGTTGATTTTCCTTTTCCCGATTTTCCTATAACAGCAACTTTCTCTCTTTTTTTTATAGAAGTGGAAAAATTATTATAAATAATTTCATTATTGAATTCAATCTTTAAGTTACTAATTTCTATCATTAAATTTTTTTTATACAAAATAACAACTTATTTTAAAATAAAACTAAAAATACTTTGCACGCATAAGATTTTTTTTGTAAATTTGCAATGCACGCATAATAATATTTTTAATGAAATTAACAGAAACAATTGATTTTCACATTAAAAGAACATGGCATTCTTTAACAAAAATGTATAACAGAATAGCATCACAACACGATGCCTCTCAAACAGTTGCATACATTTTAGTTCATGTTGATAAAGAAGGAACACCAGCAACACAAATAGCTCAAAGGCTTGGAATGGAAGCAACAAGTTTAAGCCGTGTTATTAAAAATATGGAAGATAGAAAACTAATTTTTAAAAAAGTTGATGAGCAAGATAAAAGAGTAATGAAGATTTTTTTAACAGAAGCTGGTATTGAAAAAAGAAAATTTGTAAAAAAAATTCTTATTGACTTTAATAAAAAAATAATTGCAAAAATTTCTAAAAAAGATATGCAAACTTTTTGCAAAGTAATAAATACAATAAACGAACTTGCAAACGAAGAAAAATAAAAATACTATTATCTAAAATCTAAATTCTAAATACTAATATCTCAAATCTAAATACTAAAATCTCAAATCTAAATACTAATATCTAAATACTAAAAATATGACAAGAAGAATTAAAAAAGTAGCAGTTCTCGGTTCAGGAGTAATGGGCTCAGGAATAGCTTGTCATTTTGCGAATATCGGTCTCGAAGTATTACTAATCGACATCGTCCCTCGCGAACTGACAGATGCAGAAAAAGCCAAAGGACTAACACTAGAAAGTAAAGCTGTACGAAACCGTATAGTAAATGGTGCATTAAAGGCTTCATTAAAATCAAAACCTTCGCCAATTTACAGGCAAGAATTTGCAAAACGCATAACAACCGGCAACTTCGACGACGACCTTAAAGACATCGCAACTTGCGATTGGATTATCGAAGTCGTTATCGAACGGCTTGACATCAAACAGCAAGTGTTTGCAAATGTTGAGAAATTCCGAAAAAAAGGAACGCTCATTACAACAAACACATCAGGTATTTCAATCGAAAAAATGATTGAAGGACGAAGCGAAGATTTTCAAAAACATTTCTGTGGAACACACTTTTTTAACCCGCCGCGCTATTTAAAATTATTTGAAATTATACCTTCATCAAAAACCGACCCCGAAGTTATCGAATTTCTCGGCGACTATGCAAGGCGATTTCTCGGAAAAACAACCGTGCACGCCAAAGACACACCTGCATTTATCGCAAACCGAATAGGAACGTTTTCTATAATGTATCTTTTCAATAATGTAAAAAACTACAGTTTAAACATTACCGAAATCGATAAACTTACAGGAACACTCATCGGGCGTGCAAAATCGGCAACTTTCAGAACTGCCGATGTCGTCGGACTTGATACTTTGGTTCACGTAGCAAACGGTATCAAAGAAAGCACAAAAGACGAAGGAAACCAATACTTTGCAATACCCGATTATGTCCAAAAAATGTTGGACAACAATTGGCTCGGTTCAAAAACAAAAAAAGGGTTTTCTACCAAAGTTATGGTTGACGGCAAAAAAACGTTCCCTACTCTCGACTTTGAGACAATGGAATATACTGTTGATGGAAAACCAAAATTTAAAGTTTTTGAAAAAACAAAAGGTATTGAAAACATTGGCGAACGCATCGCAATTTTCATGAAAGACAAAGAGAAAGTCGGAAATTTTATGCGAGACAGTTTTTATGCCCTATTTTGGTATTCATCAAATCGTATTCCCGAAATTACGGACGCACTTTACAAAGTTGATGATGCACTTAATGCCGGCTTCGGCTGGAAACTCGGACCTTTTACAACTTGGGATGCCGTAGGTGTTGAAGAAATCGTAAAAGCAATGGAAGAAGCAGGCAGAAAACCCGCTCAATGGGTTTACGACATGCTCGAAAACGGTGCAAAATCATTCTATAAAGTGGAAGGCGGACGAAAACTATATTACGATATTCCTTCAAAATCATACAAAGTAATTCCGGGCAGTGAAGATATTATTTCGCTTGATATTTTGCGTGAAACAAACGTTCTTTATAAAAACGAAGAAGCAACAATTTTTGACATCGGCGACGGTGTTTTAAATGTAGAATTTCACTCAAAAATGAATGTCATAGGCGGAGGAACATTA
The DNA here is from genome assembly GCA_947311445.1 of uncultured Chlorobiota bacterium. Taxonomy (GTDB): domain Bacteria; phylum Bacteroidota; class Bacteroidia; order Bacteroidales; family JAADGE01; genus JAADGE01. Next base: position 41,375 of record CAMZKV010000012.1, read on the forward strand.
CAAGCACTTAACAAAGCCATTGACTTGGCAGAAGCTGATTACAAGGCAGTTATCGTGCATAACGAAGCCGACCATTTTTCAGCCGGAGCAAATGTAGGAATGATTTTTATGATGGCTGTCGAACAAGAGTGGGACGAGCTTAATTACTCAATCCAGATGTTCCAAAACACCATGATGCGACTGCGATATTCATCAATTCCCGTAATTGCCTGTCCGCACGGAATGGCACTCGGCGGAGGTTGCGAACTTTCGATGCATTCGGACAAAGTTATCGCTCATGCCGAAACTTATATGGGACTTGTTGAATTTGGTGTAGGCGTAATACCCGGCGGCGGCGGAACAAAAGAATTTGCCCTACGCTTAGGCGATGAAATACGCGACGGCGACATCAGAACAAACCAATTTTTAAACCGTTACCTTACAATCGGACAGGCAAAAGTATCAACTTCGGCTTATGAAGCATTTGATTTGGGCTATTTACGCGAAGGTATTGACGAAGTTATCGTAAGCTCGGTTGACCAACTTTCTTATGCCAAAAAAGTAGCTTTACAAATGGTTGAAAAAGGTTACTCGCAACCCGCACCGCGTAACAATGTAAAAGTTCTCGGAAAAGAAGTTCACGGCATGTGGCTTGTTGGTGCCGACAGCTTTACACAAGGCGGTTACATGAGCGAACACGACAAACTGATAGCTGAAAAACTAGGTTTTGTTATGTCCGGAGGAAACATCTCACAAGCAATGAGTGAAGTAAGCGAAAAATATCTTTTAAAACTTGAACGTGAAGCATTTATACAACTTTGTATGCAGAAAAAAACACTTGAACGAATGCAAAGTTTAATCACGAAGGGAAAGATTTTACGAAATTAGATTTAAATGAAGATAATAGAACGCTGATGACACGGATAATGCAAATTTACACAGATTTGCATCCGTGATTATCCGCAAAATCTGCGTCATCCGTGTTCCTGTTTTCTGTTAAACAATATAAAAATAAAAAAGAAATGGAAGCATATATAGTAGGCGGTTACAGGTCAGCAATAGGCAAAGCTCCACGAGGCAAGTTCAGATTTACTCGCCCCGATGATATAGCAGTTGCAGTTGTGAGGCACCTTATGAATGATTTTCCGCAAATAGAAAAATCAAGAATTGACGATATAGTCGTAGGAAATGCGTTCCCCGAAGCCGAAAGTGGCTTGAATATGGGCAGAATGATTTCAATAATGAGCATGGACAGTATTGAAGTTCCCGGCTCAACAATTAACAGATATTGTGCATCAGGATTAGAAAGTATTGCTATTGCAACGGCAAAAATACGTGCAGGAATGGCAGATATGATTATTGCCGGAGGAGCAGAAACAATGTCAATGATTGCAATGGGAGGTTGGCGTTCAATACCAAATCCAACAGTTGCAAAAACACATCCCGATTGGTGGCACGGAATGGGTTTAACTGCCGAAGCTGTTGTAAGAGAGTATGATATAACACGAGAAGAACAAGATGCATTTTCTTTAAAATCACACGAAAAAGCCCTTAAAGCACAAGCAGAAGGCAAATTCGACAGCCAAATTGTGCCGATTGAAGTTACCGAAGATTATTTTGCAGACGGCAAACAGCAAACTCGTAAATACACGGTTGATAAAGACGAAGGACCAAGAAAGTCAAACATTGAAGGCTTAGCAAGATTAAAAGGAGTATTTAAGCAGGGAGGAAGTGTTACTGCGGGGAATTCCTCACAAATGTCAGACGGAGCAGCCTTTGTATTGGTAGTTTCTGAAAAAATAGTGAAAGAATATAATCTTACACCTATTGCAAGATTGGTTGATTACCAAGTTGCAGGAGTTGAACCATACAAAATGGGCGTAGGACCAATTGCCGCAATTCCGAAAGTGTTAAAACATGCAGGAATGACAATTAAAGATATTGAGCAATTTGAACTTAATGAAGCCTTTGCATCGCAATCGCTTGCAGTGTTGAAAGAACTCAATATGAACCCCGATATTGTAAATGTAAATGGAGGAGCAATAGCAATGGGACACCCACTTGGAGCTACCGGAGCAAAACTTACCGTACAACTTCTTAACGAAATGAAATTAAGAAAACAAAAATATGGAATGGTAACAATGTGCATTGGAACTGGACAAGGTGGTGCTGGAATATTTGAATTATTATAATTTGATATTTATAGAACACGGAAGACGCGGATTTAACGGATTTACGCAGATAAAAACAAAAAAATCTGTGAAAATCAGCCTTATCCGTATCATCTGTGTTCCTATTTATTTACAAATAAAAAAAAGAAAAAATGAAAAATAAAATAATAAAAGGAGGAGAATTCTTAGTAACAGAAACCTCATTTAAAGACATCTTCATACCCGAAGAATTTAACGAAGAGCAAAACATGATGGCACAAATGTGTTATGATTTTGTTGATGCAAGAGTTTTACCAAATATTGATGCTCTTGATAATCATGATAGAGAATTACTATCAAAACTTTTAAAAGAAGCAGGAGAGCAAGGTTTACTAGGAGTTTCAGTGCCGGAAGAGTACGAAGGTTTTGGTCAAAATACAGTAACTTCAATGCGAGTTGCAGAAGCAATGGGTGGAAGTTTCTCTTATGTGGTAGCATTTTCTGCCCATACAGGAATTGGAACCTTACCAATTTTATATTATGGTAACGAAGAGCAAAAGAAAAAATATTTACCTAAGCTCGCAAGTGGTGAGTATATTGGAGCATACTGCTTAACTGAACCGGGAGCTGGTTCTGATGCAAATTCAGGAAAATCAAAAGCCGTGTTGAGCGAAGATGGTAAAACATACACTTTAAACGGTGTAAAAATGTGGATTACAAATGGTGGAGTTGCAGACCTACACATAGTTTTTGCAAAGATTGATGATGACAAAAACCTTTCTGCATTTATAGTTGAAAGTGCTTGGGATGGTGTTACAATTGGTGCAGAAGAAGAAAAAATGGGGATCAGAGGTTCTTCAACTGTTCAAGTTTATTATGAAGATGTAAAAGTTCCTGCTGAAAATCTTTTAGGAGAAAGAAATGGCGGATTTAAAATTGCTCTTAACATATTAAATTTAGGAAGATTAAAACTTGGTGGTGCAACTGTTGGTGCAGCAAAAGCCGTTACAACAAGTGCAGTTGGTTATGCTAATGAAAGAAAGCAATTTAAAACTCCTATTGCACAATTTGGAGCAATAAAACATAAATTAGGAGAAATGGCAATTAAAACATTTGCAGCTGAATCGATTATGTATCGTGTAAGTCAAAATGTTGATGATAAAATTCAAGAACATATTGCCGGCGGAATGGATAAAGGCAAAGCTAGTTTGGAAGGACTTCGTCAATATGCAATTGAGGCGGCTATTGCAAAAGTTTATGGTTCGGAAATTTTAGATTATGTTGTTGATGAAGGTGTTCAAATATACGGAGGAATGGGCTATTCTGCCGAAACCGATGTTGAACGTGCGTACAGAGATTCGCGTATTAATCGTATTTTTGAAGGAACTAACGAAATTAACCGTATGGTAATGGTTGGAGAACTTCTTAAAAGAGCTTTTAAAGGCGAGATTGATGTTTTAGGACCTGCAATGGAAGTTGGCAAAGAGCTAATGGGAATACCAGACTTTGGTGATACTACGCAAGATTATTTTGAACTTAAAAAAGCAGCTTTAAAAAACTTTAAAAAAGCAATTTTAATGGTTGCAGGAGCAGCAGCTCAAAAATATAAAGATAAATTGCAAAGTGAACAAGAACTACTTTTCGCTGTCGCAGATATGCTTATGTTGACTTATGCATCAGAATCATTTATGCTACGTGTTGAAAAAATACAAGATATGAAAGGAGAAGAAAAAGCAGAACTTCTTAAACTTATGCTTGATGTTTATTTTTACGATATTGCTGCACAAATTAAGAAATTTGGCGACGATGCAGTAAACTCATTTGCAGAAGGAAACGAAAAAATGGGAATGTTAATGGGCATGAAACGTTTTACAAAAGTAGATGGTGTTAATGTTATTGCAGCAAGACGTAAAATTGCCGATAAGATTATTGATGCTAATAAATATCCGTTTTAATAAGACTTGCATTCGTCCCTTAGGACAGTAAGCTCTGTTTTTTTCATAGACCCTGCGGGTTTTTAAAACCCACAGGGGTCTATGAAAAAAAAACAGACCTTACATTGTCCTAAGGGAAGAATGCAAGTCTTATTAAAACGGATATTTATTAGCATCAATTATTTTATCTGCAATTTTGCGTCTTGCTGCAATAACATTAACACCATTTACTTTTGTAAAACGTTTCATACCCATTAACATTCCCATTTTTTCGTTTCCTTCGGCAAATGAGTTTACAGCATCGTC
>CAMZKV010000013.1 GCA_947311445.1 uncultured Chlorobiota bacterium
CGACAGCTTTGGCTATCAGATGTATGTGATTAGACATAAGACACCAAGCATAGATTTCTAATCCTTTTTGTTCTTGACAATATTTTAATGAATCTACAATAACTAATTTGTGATTTGGTCTTGTAAAGGTGTCTATCCATCTTACTACTGTTAGCGTTAGAAAATATGCTCTGTCTTTATCTGCTATTTTGTATTTGTCTGACATTTTTTTTTGTTAGTTCATTTTATGTTTGCTTCGTTGCACTCGTTGCAAACGAGCGCAAGCGGGGTAATACTTTTAAAAATATAAAATTTTTAAAAGTATTATCTGTAGTTTTAACACTCATAATTAAATTATAATACATAAAAAGGGCTAAAGCACATTTTCCATATTTATAATGTCTTTAAAAATTCAAATATTTTTTCAATTCCTTCAAATGCACCTGTTTTAATTTCAATACCATTTATACTTTCAGGCACTTGATAGTCTCTAGGATTAATTCTAATTAATGTAGTTTTAAAATCTTCTGAAAGCCTTTCAGATTTCATTCTTACGGTTGGGACTGCCCTACCTGCACCAATTTCAATAATTACAGGTTTTGCAGATTCTTTTTTAAGTATATTTAACCATTTATTAAAATTGTCATTTTGTTCGCTAGATTTTTGAGAAATCCAAGACCAATCTCCGAACATAAGAATATTAGGTCTTGCAATTGCTCCGCATTTTGGACATTTAGGAAAGGGTTCTTTTGCCTCAAAAAGTTGTTTATCAATTTTAATATTTAAGTTTGTTGCTTTCCAAATTTCAGAAGTACACGGGGTACTACACTGCAAATGATTTATAGAACCATGAACTTCTTCAATATATTTATCTGAATAATCTGCTTGTTGAAATTGACCGTCAACATTAGATGTAAAAGTAAAATAACCATAAGGTTTTGATTGCCCTATTTCAAGCAAAATATTGAACCCTTTATGTGGAATAGTTTCGTTATAAAGATTATACCTGTGTCCATAAAAAGCCCATGCTAATTTCGGGTTTTTATCAAACCAAAGGGGATTTGCCATTTCAGAAAACGAAATTCCAAGATGGGAAATTGCGGGATATTCTTTCCAAAAGCCAGAGTTTCCTCTAAAATCCGGCAATCCGGAATCTACACCCATACCGGCTCCGGTTGTAATTATTACTGCATCTGCTTTTTTAATTGCTTGTGCTGCTTTTTTGAAAGGGTTTTCCATACAGTATTTTAAAGTGTATTTTTATATTAAGTGGATTTCTAAAAATTAAATCGCCTATGAAAAATTCTGAAAATCTTGATGCGAATGAATTTTTAGAAGTCCCTTTAATTATTTTTTATTTTTTCCCATCTCTTCACTATAAAGAGTAATTTGCTTATCGTTATGCAAACTCATTGAAGGTTTTCCATATTTCTTTTTCACGGTTCCTTTGACACAAATCTTTTTATTTAATAAGTAATCTTGTGGATTATAACTAAAATTTACAATATTATCTTTCCAAATTATACACCAAAAAAGTTGTTCAGGAAAACTTCTGTCAAAATTTAAAAAGATGTTACCACTTCTTGTTTCATGAGTTCCAACAACTGTTCCGCAAACTTTTGTTTTACTATCGTAATAAGATCTTGCCTGGACAGTATTTAGTGCATTTTTGGGCAACTTATTTCTGTGAATTGGAACGATATTTACTTTTCGTTTTTCTGTTTGCCAATGTTTAATATCAAATTTTGATTCCAATCTATTTTCAAGAGAATCTGGAAGTGAGGCAAAAAAGTTAATTCCTGTTTTCTTTTCAACTTCATCTATTGAAACTGCAAAACTTATCACGGGATAATCTGAACCTTCGTTAGACATTATAAAAGCTATTCCTGATTTTTCATTTCCTTCAATATCTAAAATAACTTTAAAAAACTCTTCCGGAATACTAACTTTATTAATACCACGTTCAATTTTTTTAAGATTATCTTTTAAAATTCCTCCGGTTACAACATAAACTTTTTCATTGCTTTCTGCAACATATTCTCTAATAAAGCTTTCAAGTTTTGCCCAAATTCCTCTGTTAAAATCCGGAAGTTGAGGCGACATATTTGAATAGTAATAAGATTCGCTCATTGCTTCTTTGCTCCATCTAAAATCTGCCGAAGGTACAAGATGACCTCTGTCGTAACCAAATCCGTCATATTCATATGTAGAGTCTGCTTGTAAATATTTTAAAAAATAATCTTTTTCTGTTGATGAGCCGGTTTTAACATCCTTATCTTCTCTGAAATCGTTTGTTCTGCTAAATCCTGTTCCTTTAATATCAGGAGTTATAATATGTGCCACCCAGTTTGCTTGTTCATGTTTTTCATTATATGATAAAGAAAATGCTAAGTGGTGTATAACTTCTTCATTATTTTTTAGTTCGGGTAAACCATATTTTTTTAAATCATCTTGAATTATTTTTAGTCTAATACTTTTTATTTCGGACAATAGTTTTTCTCTTTCTTTTTCAATAAGTTTAACTTTTTTTTGAATTTGCTCTATTTCTTTTTCATTATTTTGTGCAAAACTAAGGTTTGAATAAAAGAAGATTAAGAAAATTAAGAAAAACCTTTTAGATTTCATATTTTATTTTTTAAATTTACATAAAAATTAGAAATCAAAAATATAAAAATACTCATTATGAATTCTACATTTTATATTACAAATTTAGAAAAACTAATTGATAAAAAGTTTAAAAATTGCAAGTTTAATATTGATGGTTGGATTTTTGACGAATTTGGCAGGTATCAAGTTAATAAAAAAGATGAAATTATTAAGTTGAAAATTACTGACACCGATTTAGAAGAAATTCCGGAAATAATTTTTAAAATTGAAAGTTTACAAGCACTTTCTTTAGAAAATAATAAAATTAACAAAATATCGAAAAATATTAAATTACTTAAAAATTTAAGATACTTAAACCTATCTCATAATAACTTAAATATTTTTCCTACTGAAACTATTTATCTTGATAATATTGAAACCCTTATTTTAACTGACAACAACATAACAAAATTGCCTTGTGAAATTAATAGTTTCAAGAACTTGCTAGAATTAAATATTAGCCAAAATACATTTTCTAAACTTTCTGAATGTATTACTAATTACTCTAATCTTTCATATTTAAATATTTCTCAGTGTGGAATATCTGAACTTCCGGAAAATTTTTCGAAATTAACAAATCTTCAAGAGTTAGATTTAAGTAATAATAGTTTCCTAAGTATTCCTGATGTTATTTCCAAATTACCAATCTTATACAGATTGTATTTAACTGATAATAAAATAAGTGATATAAATGAATGTATTTTTAATTCCAAGAAACTTGAATTTTTAAATTTAGGTTTTAATAGAATTACGGAAATTCCTGATGCCATTGAGAATTTAACAAATATCCGAACCTTATCATTTGAATATAATAAAATTACAAAACTTCCTAAAAATTTCAGTAAATTAAAAACACTTCGCAAATTAGATTTGGCAGGAAACAATTTGATAAATTTTCCGAAAGAAATAACTGATATGCCAAACTTAGAAGTTTTAAGTCTTATAAATACAAAATTAAGAACAATTCCTAGAAGTATTGAAAATATGGCTTTATTACGAATTTTGCTTTTGATGGAAAACCAAATTGAATTTATTCCTCCGGAAACTTGCAATTTACCAAATCTAACACATCTTGAATTAAGCATGAATGCTATTAGTAGAATACCTGATGAAATTTATAAATTAGACCAAATTGAAACTATTTCATTAGCAAATAACTTTATAAGAATTTTGCCTATAGAATTAGCTGAATTAAAAAAACTTAAAGAATTAGATTTGTCAAACAATAATTTGGAGTTCCTTCCGGCATTTATTTTAAAACTTGGATTACAAATATATTTTGACAAAAATGAAGACGGAGTTTTATTACATAACAATCCAATTGATTATCCTCCTGTTTCAGTTATAAAGAAAGGGAATATAGCTATTGAAACTTTTTTTAAAGAAAATGATTAATTATTATTATATTTACAGAATAACATAAATTAAATATACAAATTTAGACACATGAAACTGAAAATTCTTTTTACTTTTATAATTCCCTTTCTTGTTTTTGCTAATATAAGTGCACAAATTAATGATACTATTGTTAATAATGAAGATACAGATTTATTAAACGAACTTTCTGATAATATAGAAGTACAGTTATTACCGAAAAAATTTCTGTTTACCCAAAAAATATTATGGGGGCAGAAAGGATTGATACGAAACTTTAAAGCATTTAAACTAACACCTGAAAATCGTACAAAAGAGCTTAAAATACGTAAATATGTTTTTAAAGCACACCAAACCCTTGGTATGCTTACTTCTGCTGGAATGATTGCACAAGGAATTGTAGGTTGGAAATTATATAACGGAAATAATCAATTAAAAGATTTACACGAAGGACTTGCAACCGGTGTTAATATTGCCTATTTTACAACGGCATCTTTGGCTTTATTTGCACCTCCTAAAATTGTATCGGAACACAAAGGATACAGCAGTATTAAAGTTCATAGGGCATTAGCAATTATTCATCTCTCAAGTATGATTGCTACAAATGTACTGTCTTTTTATCTTGAAGATAACCCTAATTTGCGTCCATATCACCGTGCTGCTGCATTTACGGCATTCGGGTCTTTCCTGGCAGCAGAAATTATTATTAAATTTTAAATATGAAAACCAAAAATATATTATTGATTGTTGTAATGTTTTCATTTTCAACAATCTTTTCGCAAGAAACTATAAAAAAATATGCAGATAATACCTTGTCGGAAGTAACTTATGCAATGAGTCATCCTTTGCACGATTGGGAAGGAGTTAATAAAAATGTACGTGCCGTAATAAAAAAGAATAAAAATGACGAAAAAATTGTGAAAGTTGCCATTGCTTTAAAAATTGCCGATTTTAACAGCGAAAATGCAAATAGAGATTCTCATGCCATTGAAATTTTAGATGGAATAAAATATCCAATTGTTACTTTTGTAAGCAGTGAAATAAGTAAGGATAGAGTTAAGGGAATACTAACATTTCATAATGTTAAAAAGGAAATAAGTTTCCCTATTCTTTTTAAAACTAAAAAAGGAAAAGAAATTTATTCCGGTTCTTTTGATGTTGATATGACAGATTTCAATATTAAAAGACCTACATTAATGAATATGCCTACGGACAAAATTATTAATATTAATTTTTTATTGTTTTTTAATTGAGATTTAATTATTTGAAAATTTATCAAAGATTCTTGTAGGTCGCTCTAGCAGTTTGCAAAATTACAGTTTAAATTAAAAATATTCTATTTCCTGAAAATTTCTTTATTTGAATATTTCATCTCTAATATAATTTGAAAACTCTTTAAGTTTTTCATTTTCATATAAATATTCATTTTCATTTGCATATTTATCTAATATCTCAATAAGGTTTTTAGCTTTCTCAATATTTTTATTATTCAAATAATCATATGCTTTTAGCCAAATATATGTTCTAAAACTATCTAAAAAAGAAATATCATCTGAACTATTAATATTTATTAAGTTTGAAAGTTTCAAAATATCAGTAATTGATTCTTTAAAATCTTTTCGTTTGTCTTTCTCTTCAAAAACATTTAGTATATCAACTATTGTATGCAAACTTAGGTATTTATTTAAGCTTACTTGAGTATTTTTTGCAAATCCTTTTGTAAAATAAACATCTCTTTTAAACTTATTTTCTTTCAATAGACTTAATAAAATTATATCACTTCTAAGAATATAATTATAATATGAAGGTTTTACTGTCCAAGAAAAGTCAGAAATTGTAATAACTGTGTCCTTCCATTTCATATAATTTATAGTGTCTAGAGTTTCGACAGCTAAATCAAAAGAAACAATTTTATTTTTACGTAGGTAAGAAGGATACCAAAATGTATTTAACAAACTTACATTTACAATGGAAATATCTTTTCTGTATTTTTCAATTTTTTGCAAATATAAAATGGGGAATAAATAACTATCGCCAGAAGATATTAAAATTGCATTTTCATTACAAGCATCTAATACCTTTCTGTTTATAGCAAGAATATAATCTCCAAAACCTCCTCTTCTTCTGCCTTCTTTTAGTGCCCAATTTGCTGAGTCTTTTTCATTTCTATTAAGATAAGAAAGTGCTAATGAACCCCATTCGGAGGTAATTTTATAATATGGATCAAGAGAAATTATTTCTCCTAAATATTTAGTAGACAATTTATTTACACTTTCAAACTGTTCACTAGCTTTAATTGTAAGCTCTGGATTTAGTTTGTTCATACTTTCACCATCTTTAGAATTTAAACGGCTATAAGCATATCCTAAAAAATATTTAGCTTCGGTATTTTCTGTTTCAATAGCAACTGCTTTTTCAAGCCATATAACTACTTTTGAAAAGTTTTGTTGCTCAAAATCTTTTTTAAATTCAGCTTTTGAACTGTCAAGGAGAATTTCAAATTTATTAACTTGACCAAATGTTAAGTTTTGTAATAAAACTAATAATAGTATTAAAAGTATTTTTGTTTTATTTTCTGTCATATGTGTTTTATTAAAATTACTTTTTAAAGGATATTGCAAAATTACACAAACAAATTTTATTATCATGGCATTATAAAACTTACTTTTAACAAAACAACATATGTGGATATGTTATGAAATATGTTAAAATTAATAAAATTCAATTAATTTAGCGAAAAATTAATTATTCCTAAATATATAAAATAAATTATTATGAGTAAAGTTACAGTAATAGGAGCAGGAAATGTGGGAGCAACAGTTGCATATTCAGTTGCAATGAAAGACATTGTTAAAGAAGTTGTTATAGTTGACATTAAAGAAGGAATTGCAGAAGGAAAAGCACTTGATATGTGGGAAACTTCCGCAATTGACGGTTTTAATACAAGAGTTATTGGTTCAACAAACGATTATTCAAAAACAAAAGGTTCTGATGTGGTTGTAATTACATCCGGTATTCCACGTAAACCAGGTATGTCAAGAGATGATTTAATTACAACAAATGCAAAAATTGTAAATCAAGTTACTAAAAAAGCTATTGAAGCATCTCCAAATGCAATTATTATAATAGTTTCTAACCCTTTGGATGTTATGACATATGCAGCTTATAAATCTGCCGGAATAAATTCAAACAAAGTTTTTGGAATGGCAGGGATTCTTGATACTGCAAGATATAGAGCTTTTTTAGCTGATGAGATGGGAACTTCTCCAAAAGATATTCAAGCATTGCTTATGGGTGGGCATGGAGATACTATGGTTCCACTTCCAAGATATACAAAAGTAAACGGAATACCTATTACACAATATATTAGTGATGAAAGATTAGATGAAATTGTTACAAGAACAAAAAAAGGTGGTGGCGAAATTGTTGGGTTAATGGGCACTTCTGCTTGGTATGCACCTGGAGCTGCTGCTGCTCAAATGGTTGAAGCAATTATAAAAGATGAAAAACGAACTTTCCCTGTTTGTGCATTTTTAACCGGACAATATGGACTTGAAAATATTTATCTTGGAGTTCCTGTTATTTTAGGCAAAAACGGAATTGAAAAAATTATTGAATTAGATCTTAATGAGCAGGAAACAAAAGATTTAAAAACTTCTGCTGATGCTGTTAAAAACGTTATGGGTGTTTTTGATGATTTAAAAATCATTTAATCAACTCTAAAAAACATACTAAATTGCTCATATAATTTAGTATGTCATAAAAAATGGCTCAATAAAATTGAGCTATTTTTTTTTATTTTGAAAGAATTAAAAAGATACCATAACTTTTTTGCTAATAATATCACTTCCAATTATAATTTTAATAAAATAAATTCCCGAATTTTCAAGATAAAAGATTTCATTTTTTGAAGAAATTAATTTTGACCTTACAATTTTTCCTTGCACATCATACAAATAAATTTTATCTGCTTCTATATTTTCAAATTTAACAGTTACTTTATTCCCTTGCGAAAAAACATTTATACTATTAGGCTGTACACCTGAAATAGCTGTGGATTCAGTTAAAACTGTAGTTGTATTAGAATTTTGGCTAATATATGAACCATATTCTGTTCTTATTCTATAAAAATACTCAGTATTCATATCTAATCCGGTTATATTTTCATTTAAAGATGTTCCTACATTATAATTTTCATATATACCTACATAAGACGAGAAATCTGAATCCGTTGAAACATCAAGAAAATAATTTGAAGCATTATTTGCAGATTGCCAATTTGCCGTAAACGAAGTCTGAGAAATGTTTGTAGCCGCAATATATTCAACTGGCATAGGAACAGCAATTTTGTTAGAATTTAAACCTGTTTCTGTGCCAAAATGTACCCTTGCTCTATAAAAATACAAACCGGTAGATACATTTACATTATATGTAGAAGTATTTCCTACATCAAAATCTTCAAAACCTGATACGTATGTTGAAAATTCAATATTTTCTGAAACATCAATACTATATGAACTTGCATCTGGAATTTCTAACCAAGCAGCAGTAAAATATGTTGAACTTGTATCAATTGCAGGAAAACATAAAGTTGGGGAAACAACAGTGTTATATAAAACTGATAAGCTATCAACAAATAAGGATGTTCCGGATGTTCCTGTAAAATTTGATGCTAAAAAAGCAACATTCATAGTATCTGGCATTTCTTGCGACATATATATATAAGGTACAGAGACTTGAGTATATTCAGTGAAATTTTCACTTGTAAAATATCCTGTTGAAGCAATTGTATCAGTGCTGTTTGTAGTTGTATTCCATTTTGTTAGAAGACTAGCAGTAAAACAAGTATCACCTCCTTGCGGTAAATATTTAAAAAAATAACTTAATCCTGTCGGTCTTGCCGAAAAAGGTATTCCCCCTGAAATTTGTTGGTTAACAATATCAATATGTCCTAATGAAATTATTCCGGGTAAAAGAAAACCTCCAAATAATTCATGACTTTCAAGTTTTACAGCTTTTAATCCTTGTATATAGTCAGAAGTTTCTTCGGCAGAGTATGTTCCGAAGACATCTACTAAATTCCAACCAACGGGATCATGAGGATTATTCCAATCTTCAAAGTTACCATTTGGTATCTGTTGAGAATAAATAATTAAGTTTGATATTAAAAGGATTAAAATAGTAAGTTTTATTTTTTTCATCTGTTTAAATTGTCTAATTAGTTAATTTTATACAAGTTGCGTATTTAGCTGCATTTAAAAAATTTTAGTTGTTCTTCACATAGGAACACTTGATTTTTTTCAGCAATAAATCATTGTACTGAATAAAGTGCCTTCGAGTACCAAAATGCTTGTCAAGGGTGTTTCGCTATAAAATCTCTAAAAATTCACATTCCAAAAATAAGTCTTTTTTTGCTTTTAGACAAGTTAATACTTAAAAACAGAGCCATTTGGTCCTATTCCAACACTTATAGGTCCTAAAATTTTATTTGCATCTTTTTCATAAACAGTCATATGTCCTGCTCCTGTAAATCCATTATCATAAAATACATAAACATTGCCATTCTCTTGATTTAGTCCTAAACCGTAGTAAGAACCCATTATAAACCATTCTTTTTCTTCTGGTGTATTAATATTAAAACGATATATGCCTGATTTTTCAACATAATAAATATAATTATTCAATTTGTCAGATGCTATTCTAACAGGATAGAAATCGTCATTTAAAGTTCCAATAGATATTTCGGTAATTATTTCATAATTTTCAGAATTTATACACACAATTTTTGAAGGTGTATCTGCTGAATAATCATATTTAGTTTTTCCTTGGCAAAGAATCCAAACATTGTTGTTTTTATCTAAAGTTAAATTTGTTGCACCATCTCCAACAACAATATTTTCTAATACTTCCAAACTTGTTGCATCAATTACGGTAACAGTACTGTCGTGTCCCCAAGCACCATTTGCAACAAAAATTTTGTTATTAACTAAAATTAGGTTCTCAGGTTCTTTACCTACCGGTATTGTTTTAGTAATTTTATTCTTCGAGATATCTATGATACAAACTTCTCCCGGATTTTTGCCATTTGTAAGGGCACAAATATTTTCTTTAACAGGAATAATATAACGAGGATAAGACAAATCTGAAATTGTTGAAATATGCTTAAAACTTTCGGCATCTACAATCTCAATTTTTTTTGAATTGTTTACACTAATTAAAGCTAAGCCTCCTGAAAAACACATAGATTGCACAACATCTCCCAAAATGGCTTCATTATTTAGTTTTGAATATATACTATTTGTAAGTTCTCCTGTTTCAGTATTATAAAAACTTATTTCTCCATTATTGGACATAAAATTCCCTTCGTTAATAATAAAAGTTCCTTTGGATAAATCTATCTCTGTTTGAATTTTGGGTTTTGGTTTACAAGAATTAAAACCAAATAAAATTATTAGTAAGTAAAATATTTTATTGTTCATTTGTCTAAAATAGTTAATAATTTGAAAGTATAAAGTTATTTTGCTTATAATAGATAGACTCTATTGAATTTATTTATTCTTATATGATAATATTATGCTTAAATATACTGCTCTACCACTTGAAGGATAAGATTTTATGTATTCATATTGCTTATCAAATATATTCAAAAATTTTGCTTTAAAAATTAAATTAAAATTCTTAAAATCGGCTTTGTAACTTGCATAAATATTTGATATAAAAAAACTTTTTAAAATATTATTTTCATCATTTATTTGCGTTGTATATCTTTTGTCGGTATAATTTATTGCATAACTTAAATTAATTTTTTTAAAAGAACTTACAAAAAATAATTTCATGTTATTATTTGGAGTGTAAACTAATTTTTGACTTACAAATTTATCAACTGAGTAAACATTTGTTAACAAAGCATTTGTATAATTGTATGATAAATAAATTTTATTAGAAAATAATTTAGTTTTAAAACTATGTTCAAAACTTGTTTCAACTCCATTTATTTTAACTTTTTTGTTATTTACTGCTGTCCAATTTCCATCTATTGGAATCCATTGTATCATATCATTAATACGTGATTGATAGAAAGTTGCATTAAAATAATCAGTTTTGATTTTTCCAAATAAATATTTAAAACTTATTTCAAAATTATCTCCTTTTTCATGTTTTAAATTAATATTTCCTCCCGGTTGCCAATATTTATCATTAAAAGTTGCTCTTTTAAATTTATTTGAAAAATTTGATTTTAAGACAAGTCTGTTTTGAAATATTTTTTTACTAAAACCTACATTAAATATGGGTATATATTTATTTCCATCAAAAAATTCATTTCTAAAACTTAAGCGAATATTAAAATCATAAATATTATATTTTAATGAACTTATTAAAGAATAATTTGTTTCAAAAATTTGTTTTTTTGCATAATTTAAAGTTGATATTTTTTGGTTATTAAAAATTCCGGCAAAATCAGCAGTTAGTTTTTTATTTATATAGTACCTGTAAGAAACATCACCCATAAAAAATCTTGCACTTATTTTTGAATTAATGTAATAGTCTGTATCAGAGCTATTTGTTTTGTCTGTATATTGCAGAAATTCCGAAAAATAAGAAGAACTTACAGTAAGCAAGGATTTTACAAAAACCTTTTTCCAACGAAGATAGCTTCTAAAAACACTATCCTTTTGCATCTTATTTCCTCCAACAAAAGAACCAGCAATTTCAGGAATTTCTTTATTTTTAATAATGTACCAAATTCCACTTTCTAAGCTGTTTGTTTGCGAAAAATTATACTTAATATTTTGAATAATATTTAAACTGTTGAGGCTGTTATTAAGCCTTTCTTCTAGAGGTTTTTGAAACTTATAATTATCGATATAAGGAAAGTTATTTTTTGCTTTAATTTTATTTGCCGAAAGTTTATATTGAAACTTGTTGTTTGTAAAACTTCCATTAAAAAAATATTTTTCAGTTTTAAAACTTCCAATTTCGTTTCCTAAACTTACATAAATTCCTTTTGTATTATTTAAGGTATTATTTAACTCAACAGCACCGCCAAAAGTTCCACTTCCGTATAATGATGATGACGCACCAGGTATTATTTTTATTTCTTCAAAAAAAACAGTTTGGATAAGTGACAAATCTGTACTTCCTGTTGTTGCAGAGTTTATTGGAAAACCATTCCAATTTATTGAAACATGATTTGCACTTGTTCCTCGCAAACTTATGCTTGATAAATTTCCTAAACCTCCATAAGATTTTATTTGTGAAGATGTTTGAATTGCCAAAAGCTCATCAATTGAAGAATTTTCGTATTGCGATTTTAATGTGCTATCAATTAGTTGTTCCGTAGAGTTCTTAAAAACTGTTTGCCGGGTTTCATATTTTATAACTTCATTTATTTGCAAGGTATCTTGTGCTTCTAACTGGAAATTAAAAACTAATAAAGTAATGATTAATATGAATAACTTGTTTTTCAAATACAAATTTTAAAAAATTGTTAAAACCTCAAATCTGCAAGTTACGGTGTAAATAGCCTAATTAACAGCAAGTTATAACAACTGAATTTTGCTTTTTATTAATCAGCTCACACCGTGACTGTCAGTTAGCTAACTGTTGACTTGCGTATTCAAGGTAAAATGCTTATTTATTAATGAGCTATTATTAATCCACGACTAAAATTGTGGGTTATACTATTTGATAAACTTAGTTACAAAGCTTTTTCCTTCCCCTTCTAATCTAAGAATATAAATTCCTCTTTGCAAACTTTGTATATCAATATTATTCTTGTTATTTGTTAAAATTAGTAATTTACCATTAACAGAAAATATTTCAATTTTTTCAATATTATTTATATTTGTCTGAACAGAAATAAAATTATTTACAGGATTAGGACTTATTGAAATATCATTGCTTGGTGTTGTATTTATCTCATTATTAATAACTCCAACAGCATCCAAATCAAAACCTCCTGATATAAAAGCAGTTGGGTATGGGTCATTAACTTTTTTTCCATTACTGTCAAATGTTGAAAATTCTTCGTCGATTGTTCCAACAACATCAATAATTTTTACATAGTTTATTTCATTAATATTTACGGAAGTTCCAATTGTTAAATTTGCAATATCATCTAAATTAAAAGGTGTTCCGTAAAACATGGTGTATTTACCTGCAAAATTATGGATGTAACGAGCATTAATATTTTCATAACTTCCAATTTGTGTTTCTGTTTGAAGTTCAGAAATTGCAGGAAACCTCACATATTCAATTCCATCGGTACTTACTTCTACAAATGCAAGTTCAAGAAAAGCGAGTTCAGAAGTATCGTTTTTAAAAAAACCATTTTCAAAAACAGCAAAATCATATCCTTCTCCATTTACAATTGAGGAATTAAAACTTAAAATTGCAATTCCTCCATCTCCCAAACTAACAACATTAGGATTTCCTTTCGCTTTTCCAAGGGCATTGGAATTTGTTCCATAATCAACAATTCCATTTTCTGGGAATGCAATATTTTTATATCTTCTGAAAATTTCAACCTCACTTGCCCAATCAATAAAAATACTACTATCTTTATAAATTGCTGTACTGCCTTCAAAACCAACAGCTGGTGCGAAGGATTGTGCATATCCTGTTATTGCATAAGTTAAGATTATTAATATATAGAATAATTTTTTCATATAAAATAATTTGACCCTGCGGGTTATAAAAACCCGCAGGGTCTGTTTATTTTTTATTTATTTAACAATTAGTTTTTTTGTAAAAACTTCATTGTTATTTTCAATTCTTATAAAATATATTCCGGAATTTAAGTTTGAAATATTTATTTTTTCATTTTCAGAACAATTGTTTTTTGTATAAACTGTTTTTCCTGAAATATCATTAATTATAATGTTTGCATTAGGCACATTGTTAATGTTTACAATGTCTTTTGCTGGGTTTGGAAATACTGATATGCAAGTTTCTAGTATGTCAGAAACACTTGCAGGAGAATTGTAAATTATATTATCTAAACAAAAATAAGCAGGTGTCCAATCATCAGAAGAAAATAGTTCAAATTTTAAACCATTTACACTACCTAAACTATTTAGATTAACTTCTGTCCAATTATTTACTATTAAAGAGTTTGCATTAGTGAAGTCTGCTAAATAAAAAATTACAGAGTCTTCACTATATGTATTTTCATCAATAATACCTTTTATAATTAAAGTTAAAGAATCACCAGCTTCATATGTTCCAGTTCCAACTCCATCAGTTCCATTCATATAATGATAAGCCCAAACCGAATTTGTAATACTAATTTTATTAATATTAACAGGTTCTGTAAACATTACCGTATCCCCAACATTATAAAATAAATATGCAATAGAATAATTACTTGAACCATCTGCTCCACCGGCAGGGGACGCATAGGCTGAATAGTTGTCCCAGTTTGCAGTTGTTAAATCTGTTTGGTTTGAATATGCAAAACCATTCCAATAATCATAACCATCTCCCAGAGTATAGCTTATACTAAAATTCGCTCCATTTTCAGAGTAGGTAAAAACTTCAGTGCTGTTTACATTTCCACTATGGTCGGTTGATCCATTGTAGTATCCTTCTGCAGGCACTGTTAAACTTTCAAAATCAATAGTTGTTTGTGCATTAAAAGCATTAGAAAATAATGCGATTAATACGGCTGTTAAAAATAAATTTCTTTTCATTTTAAATAAATTTAAAAAATTAATAAAAAAATAACAACAGTATTAATCCGAAAAAGGGAAAATTATTTAAGATGAGCATCAAAAGAATGTCCATCCGTTAAGCTTTTTTTCCCGAAAGCTTCGGATAATATCTGCGAAAACAGGCAGGTATTCTGACTTACTCCTTATTTTGAACGCCTTCCCATTTTATTTTGAAAAAACAGTGGCAAAAGAATGTTCAAAACTTTGAAGAACACAGCAGCGGGCACTGTTGCCGATTTAAACGGCATTCCCTTTTAAGTATTTTTAACAAGATAAAAACACTTACCTGATTCGCCGACAAACTTAAATAAATATTTTAAAAAAACTAAAACAAATAATATTCTTTAAACTAAAATTTTGCTAAAACTTTAGATAATGATATTTTTTTGTATCTTTCGATTTTTTAAATAATCTTTTTAATAACTGGTTCTATCTTGATTAAATGAAAATCAAAACAAAAATACCATTATATACCGGTGTAACGGTTTTGGTTACAATGCTTACAGTAACTCTGTTTTCTATTTCTGAGTTTAGAAAGAGTACTCTAAGGAGTATTGAATCATACAGAATTGAGCAAACTGAAAACATAAAAAAGCAACTAAAAGATCACGTTTACACTACCTACAAAATTCTAGACAATTCTTATTCGGAAATAAAAAATAAGTATCATAATAAATCTGCAAATTTTGAAGAATATCCAATACAATTGCAACAAAGCATAAAAGATATAGAACAAATATCCTTTGGGGATGCAGGTTACATTTGGTTAAACGAAGTTAATCCTCCCTATACCGTAATAATGCACCCAATAAAGCCGGAAATGAATGGCACTGTTCAAGTTTTCTACATTAAAGACACTCAACAGAATGTATATGAAGCTTTTGCAGATATTATAAAAGAAAATAATGGTGAAGGTTTTTTAGAGTATGACTATTTTAAACCTGGAACAAACGAAAGGATTCCAAAATTAAGTTTTATAAAATTATTTGAACCCCTTGGTTGGGTAATTGGCACAGGTGTGTATGTAGATTTCATTGATAAAATGGTTGCTAAAAAAACTGAAGAACTTAATAGCCAAACCAATAAAATGATTAGAATAATTCTACTTTTAGGTCTAATTTTAATTGCAATAGCAACTTTTACACTTTTTTATTTCAGTAGAAACATAACCAACGCAATATATTCTGTTAAGCAAAAGTTATTCCATATGTCAAAAGGGCATATTATAAAGACTGAAAAAAATCTCAGATCAGATGAGATTGGAGATATGAATAAATCTTTGAATGAATTAATTAGAGGAGTTAACACTTATTCCGAATTTGCTTTAAACATAGAAAAAGGAAAACTTGATGCAGATTTTATTCCTTTAAGTAAAAATGATAATCTTGGAATTTCTCTTCTTGATATGCGTAATAGTTTAAAATTAGCAAAAGAAGAAGAAGCAAAAAGAACATCTGAAAATGAGAGACAAAACAGAGCTAGCAAAGCATACACTATGTTTAGTGAGTTAATGAGAAAAGGAAGTGATAACATCAATGAACTTTCTTATGAAATAATAAGTAATCTAATTGAGCACATAAAAGCAATACAGGGTGGAATATTTATTTTAAATGATGAAAATGCAGATGATATATTCCTAGAATTAACTGCCTCAATAGCATATAGCAAACGAAAGTTTAACAAAAAAAGAATTGAAATTGGTGATGGCTTAATTGGTGCTTGTGCATATGAAAAAAAGAAAATTTACATTAACAATGTTCCAGATAATTATGCAGAAATTCGTTCCGGTTTAGGAACTTCTGCACCAAAATCAATTCTAATTGTACCTTTGCTTATGGAAGATAATTTGATAGGGGTTATTGAACTAGCATCATTAACAGAAATTAATAAATTTGATATTGAATTTGTTGAAAAAGTATCTGAAAGTATTGCAGCATCACTTTATGCAACAAAAATTAATGCTAAGTCGTTGTTATTACAAAATGAGTTTAATAGATTATTGAAAGAGAAAGAATCTTTTAATTCAACATTAATTGAGAAAGAAAAAGATATAAAAAGGTTGCGAAGAAAGTTAAGTAAAGCAAAAGATGATAAATCAATATTATCATTATAAACACATCAAAAATATATGCAAAGTATTAAAAAAATATTAATTAAAACTTTGGGATTAAAACCAGATGAAGTAAACAAATTTACTTTGCTGTTTTTTCATTCTTTTTTTATTGGTCTTTTTATTGCATTTTATTTCGTACAAGCCAATTCTGTTTTTATTAAAAACTACGGAAGCGAACAGCTTCCATATGCCTACCTTCTTGCAGGTCTTATTGGATATATTATTTCTTCTTTATATTCGTATTTTCAACAAAAAATAAAAAGTAAATATCTTTTTTTTTACGCCTTATCGTTTATGTTGATAATAACACTTTTAGGGAGAATTGCTCTTGAATTTACAAATCAAAAATATTTAAGTTTCTTTGTATTTATTTGGGCATGGCCATTTATTTCACTTGCAGGAACTGAAGCTGGCGGACTAGCAATACGACTTTTAAATTTAATCCAAATAAAACGCCTTTTTGGACTTATAAATATGGGGGGAGTAATTGCATCGATATTAGGTTATCTTATTATTCCTTTTTTTTCAAAATTTATTGGTACATCATATAATTTATTATTTATATCAGCAGGAAGCCTTGTTGCTGCAATAGTAATTCTATATTATATTTACAAAAACTTTCCGGAAGAACAACAAGAAAAAAAGGTTTCAAACGAAGAAAGCAAGACATCATTTAAACACCTTATAAAAGATAAGTATTTTAGACTTATATTCCTTTCTGCAACAATTTCAATGACAGTTATTTATATAACCGACTTTGGATTTCTTTCTGCTATAAAAGTACAAGAAAGCAGATTATTTGCAACTAATGGTTCTGTAGCTTCATTTATAGCACTTGTTTTTGCCGGTTTAAAAGTAGGAGAACTATTAATATCTTATTTTTCAAGTAGAATTCTTGTTAAATATGGAGTAAAACTCGGCTTAGTAATTTTGCCAATATCAATAACTATTATTGTTATTATTTCTCTAATCGTTGGTTTTTCAGTAGGAACAATAACAATAATATTCTTAGCTTTAATGACATTAAACAAGTCCGCAGAACGGATTGTTCGCAGAGGTCTTGATGATCCGGCATTTAACATCTTATATCAACCACTTCCAAGCAATTTACAATTAGCAGTTCAATCAAAAGTTGGAATTGTTATACAATTTGCAATAGCAATTGCAGGAGCACTTCTTTTAGCTTTGAGCTTACTATTAAATTTAGGAGAAGGTTATAGTTTAGAGTACTTTCCTGTCTTTTTTATTCCTATACTTATACTTTGGGTATTTGTAGCAAGAAAACTATACTTTGCTTATAAAAATAAATTAAGAGAAATACTAAAGGAACTTGGGAACGAGAGAAGAAATGACACATCTAAATATAGATATGGAACAGAAGTTCTTTCAAAAAAATTTAAAAAATACAACGACAGTGTTGTTAGCCTTAGTGTTGCAATACTATCCGAAACAAATCCAAGTATTTTTGAGGCTTATGTTTCTTTTTTAATTAAAAAAAATGATTCCGAAATAAACAAATCAATACTAAAAAGCATAGACCCCACTTGGCGTGAAAGAATTGCTAAACAAATTAAAAGTCAGTTTAAAGATGATGAAAAAAATGAAATAACAATATATGCTAAAAATGCTATTTCTTTCTTAGATTTTGAAGAAATTTTAAACATTAAAGAACATGAACTTAAAAAAATTCATAAATCAAAAACTAAAAAAGATAAAATAAAACTAATCAAATATTTAGTTAAAAATCCAAAAGATAAAAACTTTGAGAAATATGTTATTGACTTATTAAAATTTAACGATCATAAAGTAAAAAAAGCTGCAATAAAATTAGCCGTTACAATTAAAACCGAAAATGTTATTTTTGAATTAACACAATTATTAAAATCTTTTAAATATTACCACATGAGTGCTGCGGCATTGATTGACATAGGAGAAAAAGCACTCCCTGCAATTGAAAAGCTCTTTAAAAAAACAAAAAATGAAACAATTCTAATAAAGATAATTGAAATATATGCAAAGATGGGATCTCGCACAGCAAAGTCTCTTATAGCTGCACAAATAAATTTCCCTTCAAGAAAAATACAGTTAGCAGTAATATGGGCATTATTTTATTGCAAATACCAAGCTCCGGAAGAGGAAGAAGAAATTATAAAAAATAAAATAAAAAAAGTTATTAATAATTTATTATATATTCTATCTTCAATAAATGATATAAAAGTTGAAAAAAACACTTTGAAAATATTTCTTGCTCTTGACCAAGAACGTGTAACAAATTATGAATTGCTGTTTAACCTACTTAGTTTTCTTCATGAACCAAGAGTTATTAATCTTATTAAAAAAAACATAATAGGTAAAAATACAATATACGCATTAGAACTTATTGATAATTTTATACAACCTGACATAAAACCATACATAATTCCGATTTTTGATGATATTTCAACTCCACAAAAATTAAAAAAACTTTCAAAGTATTTCCCACAAAAAAAACTTTCCTTTAATGATAGGTTACGCTCAATTATAACATTGGATTATGATAAAATAAGCACTTGGGCAATTGCAAAAACTATTGAGATGTTAGATAGAGTGCATAGAAAAAAAACAATATCTGACGATTTAAACAATCTTCAAAATTTTGATGATATTAAACTATGGACAAAGGAAAATACTGAAAAGGTTCTAAGCCAAATAAAAAGGAGTGAATTACCTGACGAAGTTTTTTTAAGTCTATTTCATCATGACGAGTTAGTTTACACAACAGCTGCAAAAGTAATATACAATGAAAACCCTCTTAAATGTGTTGAGTATCTTAAAAATATGTCTCAAAAAAAACAAGCACTAATAAACACTTTATCTGAGAATGGAGTTGTTTTACAAGACAAAGTTAAACTTTTAAGAAGATACCAATTATTTTATAGTATCCCTGACTTTTTACTAGTTGAACTTGCCGAAATTGTAAGTGTAAATGAATTACAAAAAAATGAAAAAATATATTTTAACTCAAATAATTCTGAAAATATTTTTATTCTTATTAGAGGCGAACTAATAAAAAATAAAGAACAAGAAAATGAAGAAAAGTTTTCTAAAAAAGTTGTTATAACACCGGGTCTTAACGTATCGGAAGATACAGAATTTCTAATAGCATCTAAAAAATCTATTGTACTTTCGGCTAATAGATTTAAATATTTTAATCTTTTAGTTGATAATACTAAAATTCTACAACATATATTTGAAATAATACAATAACTTACAACATATTAAAAATCAGCTTACTACAAAGCAACTTAATAAATTAACTATGAATTGCATAATAATAGACGACGACAAAGTTTCAAGATTAGTTCTTGAAAAATATATTAAAAAAACTGACATATTAACCTTAAATGAATCATTTGACAATGCTGTTGATGCCATAAATTACTTTAATAGTAATGTAAAAATAGATTTTATTTTTTTAGATATTGAAATGCCCGGCATGAGTGGTGTAGAGTTCCTAGAAAGTTTAGATAATCTGCCTCAAATAATTATTGTTTCAGCAAAAGAAAAGTATGCAATACAAGCAATTCAACATGATGTTACAGATTATTTATTAAAACCCATTATATATTCAAGATTTTTAAAAGCAATTAATAAAGTTAATAAAAAACTTTCAGAAGAATCTCAAAAAGATAATTCAAAAGGAATATTTATAAAAAGTAGTGCTGCTTCTTTTATAAGACTATTCTACGAAGATGTATTATACGTTGAAGCAATGGAAAATTATGTTGTCATAATTACAACAAATCAAAGATACACAATTCACTTTACAATGAAATCAATTCTAAGCAAACTACCTTCTGACAGATTTATAAGAGTTCATCGCTCATATATTGTTAATAAAGATAAAATTGTAAAAATAACAGATAATATTATTAAAATTAAGATGAAAGACGAAATGAAATCAATACCTATTTCAAAAGGATATAAAGATGATTTTATGAATACAATAAATATAGTTAATAAATAAATAAAAACTAATTAAAATGAACGAAGAATTATTAAAATTAAAACCGGAAATAGTTTGGAAGAATTTTGTTGAACTAACAAAAATACCAAGACCATCAAAAAAAGAAAGAGCAATAATTGATTTTATGAAATCATGGGCAACCAAAAGAGGTTTAGAAAACTTTGAAGATGAAATTGGAAATGTTATTGTTTCAAAACCCGCAACAAAAGGCATGGAAAATAGAAAAGGTGTTATACTTCAAGGACATCTTGATATGGTTCCTCAGAAAAACAATGATACAAAACACGATTTTGAGAAAGACCCTATTACAGCTTATGTTGATGGAGATTGGGTAACTGCAAAAGGTACAACACTTGGTTCTGATAATGGAATGGGAGTTGCTGCTGCAATGGCTGTTTTAGAATCTAAAGATATTGAGCACGGACCTATTGAAGTATTAATGACAATAGATGAAGAAACAGGAATGACAGGAGCATTTGAGCTTAAACCAAATGTTTTAAAAGGTGATATTTTAATGAATCTTGACTCGGAAGATGAAGGAGAATTATATATTGGATGTGCCGGAGGAGTTGACCTAACTGCAACTTTTAAATATAAAGAAAAAAAAGTTCCAAAAAACTCAGTTGCCGTTAAACTAACTGTTACAGGGCTAAAAGGTGGGCATTCAGGAATTGATATACCCTTACAAAGAGGAAATGCAAATAAAATAATGTTTAGGTTTCTACAAAAATCCTCAAAACACCATAAAACAAAGTTGACAAGCATATCCGGAGGAGATTTAAGAAATGCTATTCCAAGAGAGGCAGTAGCAATTATTACAATGCCTAAATCTGAACTTGCAGAGTTTAAAAAATGTGTGAAAAAATATGAAGAAACCATTTTATCTGAAATTAGTATTCCTGATCCGGGATTTAAGCTATTAGTAGAAGATACTGAAATGCCAAAATTTATAATTGAGAATAAAATAGCTAAAAAACTTTACAAAACTATAAATGCAGTACCTCATGGACCCCAAAGATTTATTGACGGAATGAATGATATTCCTGAAACTTCTACAAATTTAGGAATTGTTAAATCAGAAAAAGGCAAAATAATGGCAGCAAATCTTATTAGAAGTTCATCAGATTCGGCAAAAGAATATCTACAAGACTCTATTGGCAGTTTATTTAAATTAGCCGGAGCAAAAGTTAAGTTTTCAGGAGAATATCCAGGATGGAAACCAAATTTTGACTCTCCAATTCTTGCGGCAATGAAAGAATCTTACAATAAAAAATTTGGTAAAATTCCTGATGTAAAAATTATTCATGCTGGATTGGAATGCGGTGTTCTTGGAGCAACCTACCCTAACTGGGATATGATTTCATTTGGACCAACAATTAGATTTCCTCACTCACCTGATGAAAAAATTAAAATTGATACAGTCCAAAAATTTTGGGACTTTTTAATTGACACATTAAAAAATGTTCCTGCTAAATAAAACCTTAATATACAAACAAATAGTCCTCGCAAAGATTGATTCTTGCGAGGATTCTTTTTATTGGCAATATTTTTGTTTTAAAATAAGCACAACACTTTTTTTTGACATTTTACTCAAAATAAATTTCATTAGATTATATAATAAATATGAAGAAAGTAGATATAATTACAACAACCTATGAATACGATTCCGTTGAAGAATTTAATGAAGTCGAAAAAAAACTTATTAACAAATCTAAAGAAGCTGTAAAAAATGCTTATGCTCCGTATTCAAAATTTAATGTTGGGGCAGCAGTTTTATTAGCAAATGGAGAAATAATTTCTGGAACAAATCAAGAAAATGCAGCATATCCTTCAGGATTATGTGCCGAAAGAGTTGCTATTTTTTATGCAAATTCAAAATTTCCGGAAATTCCGGTAAAAGCAATTGCTGTTACCGCTTTTACAAACAATAAATTTATTGAAACTCCTATCCCACCCTGTGGCTCTTGTAGGCAAGTTATTGTAGAAACACAAACTCGTTTTAAAACTCCAATTAAAATTTATCTTGTTAGCAAAAATAAAATTACTGTTATACAAGATGCAAAAACTCTTCTGCCAATCAATTTTGATGAACATTTTTTAACTTAGCAAGATTATTAATTAGAAGTTTTAATTAAGACGTTACACACCTTTAATTCACGATTAAATTTTCAACATAATTTCTAACTCTTTTCATAAGCTCATCTTCATTCATATATTTAACGGTGAATTAAAAATTATTCAGCTGACAATGATTTAAAAATAATCCAAATCTGTAATTTTATTTCTAGGAATATTAAAAGGATTATTTCTTTTAAATTCAGAAGCAATTTTTCGTTTTACAACTTTATGGTTTAAAATGTCTTTATTTTCAGTATTTTTAAGATATTTAATTAAAATTTCATCAACCTCTTGGTATGAAGAAGCTCCAATTTGGTCTAAATCACTGTTTGTAATCCCAAGTCCATCAGTTGGAACTGCATCAATACACAAATCTAATGCTTCAGATTGCTTTTTATTTGTAATATTTTTTACCAAATATTCAGCCATTGCATAAACTTCTGTTTTCCATAAATTTTGAATCATTCCATAGTCGCCAACATCTCCATGTAAAGTCCAAAAACCCAACAATAATTCAGTATAATTGTCGGTTGATAGAACCATTCCCTTATGTTTTGCAGCAAGTTCATATAAATACAACATTCTCATTCTTGCCTTAATATTTCCTTGCCTTATCTTGAATCCATGCTCAATTTTATCCGTGTTTTCATAATTTTCAACAAATTCAGGAATAATTAAATCAAAAGTCTTAGATAAATCAACTTCCTTAAACTCATCTCCAAATGCTTCTCCAATATTTCTGGCTCTTAAAATTTCCTCAGCTTTATTTGTAGAAATTGTTATACTTCTGCAAAAAAGTTTTACTCCAAGTTCATCGCATACTGGTCGTACAAGTGCAGCACAAATAGCACTATCAATACCTCCTGAAACACCCAAAATTAATGATTTTAATTTGCTACTTATTAAATACTTTTTAATCTCGTTTTGAATATTATTTACAGCATTTTTATAATCTTGTATCATAAATAATTTGTTTATATAAGATAATTTTTGTGTAAATGTAAATATTTTACTTAAAAAAACTCAAAAATTTTTGTCTTATAGATAAAGATAACTATTTTTGCAGTCTGAAATTTGAAAAATAAAAAATATGAGAAAAGATATTCATCCAAACAATTACAGAGACGTTGTTTTTAAAGACATGTCAAACGACGAAATTACTATTACAAAATCAACTGTAAACACAAAAGAAACTATTGAACTTGAAGGAAAAGAATACCCTTTATACAAAGTTGAGATTTCAAGCAGTTCACACCCTTTCTACACCGGAAAGATGAAATTTGTTGATTCTGCCGGGCGTGTTGATAGATTTAACCAAAGATATAAAAAGAAATAATTTTTATTTTATTTTTAAAAAAGCTCTGCATATAATATGTAGAGCTTTTTTTATTTGAATTTTCTCTGTATTTAGATTAAATTAGCAAAATTAAATTCTAAACAATTAGCAATGAATACTATTTTATTTGACCAACTTAACAGAGAAAACCTTCTTCCGCTTACTTTTACAAAACCTGTAAGTCATTTAAGAGTAGGAATATTAAAAATATATGAAAAATGGGAATTTTATCTTAATTCACCAATCTCAAACTATACAGAAGAATACCTACAAACAAAATTTAAACTAAAAATTGAAGATGAAAATCTATTAATTAACAGTTCTGTTCTTCCAAATGAAAATATTTTAAGAGAAATAAGAAAATTAGAAATTGGTCAAATTTTAATGAAAAATTCTGTTCCAATTGCATTTATTTTGAATGATTTTAAAATGAAAGAATTTAATTTCTCGAAAATTAATGATTTAGAGCATATTGAATCTAAATATGATTTTATTTCTATTGCATATCCTTGGGATATATTTAGCAATAATGGAGAGGAAATTAAAAATGATTTTAAGATAATTACAAAAGGAAGAAAATCTCAAAAATTAAGTAAAACTGTAAATGCTGTTGAAACTGAAAATATCTTTTTGGAAGAAGGAGCTAAGGTTGAATTTGCAACTTTAAATCCAAATGGTGGCTATATTTATATTGGAAAAAATGCCGAAATAATGGAAAGCTCTACAATTAGAGGTTCTTTTGCTCTTTGTGAACATTCAACTTTAAAGATTGGTGCAAAAATATATGGACCCACAACAATAGGTCCTCATTCAAAAGCCGGAGGAGAGATAAATAATTCTGTTATATCAGGATATTCTAACAAAGGACACGATGGTTTTCTTGGAAACTCGGTATTAGGAGAATGGTGCAATATTGGAGCTGACACAAATAACTCTAATCTTAAAAACAATTATTCGGAAGTTAAACTTTGGAATTACAAAAAGAAAACTTTTGTAAAATCAGGACTTCAATTTTGTGGTTTAATAATGGGAGACCATTCAAAATGTGGAATAAACACCATGTTTAATACTGGTACTGTTGTTGGAGTTTCTGCAAATATTTTTGGGGATGGTTTTCCTCGTAATTTTATACCATCATTTTCGTGGGGAGGAGCATCTGGATTTGTAAGCTACAAATTGAAAAAAGTTTTTGAAACAGCACAACTTGTTATGGAACGAAGAGGAATTGATTTAGACAAAACAGAAAAAGCAATTTTAGAAGAAGTTTTTAATAGAACTGATGAATTTAGAGCAAAATAAAACTCATTAGCAATACTAATAATACTAAAACATTATACGAAGAATGACAAAAATACATTTTAGCCCGGGAAAAGATTGCTTAAATGCAATAATTGACGCAATGAGAAATGCAAAAAAAACTGCAAAAATTTGCGTTTTCACAATTAGTGATAATAGAATTGGAAATGCAATATTAGATATGCAAATGAATGGTGTTAACATTCAAATAATTTCTGATAATGACAAACGTTTTGACAAAGGAAGTGATATTGATTATCTTTACAACAAAGGTATTGATATTAGACTTGACACAACATCGGCACATATGCACCATAAATTTGCAATTTTTGATGATGAAATTACTTTAACAGGAAGTTACAACTGGACAAGGAGTGCTGAAACTAGAAATTATGAAAATATTTTAGTTACTGACGATAAAAAGGTTGCAAAAAATTACACAAAAGAATTTAATAGACTATGGAAAGTTATGGAAGAGCTTATTTAACCTTTCAACTATTAACATTAAAGTATCTTAAACACCATGAAACAAATAATAAAAACAGAGTGGAATCCTGGCAATATGCTTTATCCTGTTCCTGCAGTTATGGTAAGCTGTGGTTCAAGTCCAAAAGAATATAATATTATTACAGTTTCTTGGACAGGAACAATTAATACTAACCCTCCAATGCTTTATATTTCTGTACGACCAGAAAGACATTCTTACGAAATAATAAAAAAAAATATGGAGTTTGTCGTAAACCTCACAAGTGAAAAATTAGCTTATTCTACTGATTTTAATGGAGTTAAGACAGGAAATATTATAAATAAATTTAAAGAAAGTAGGCTTACTCCCATAGCTACAAAAAAAACAAATACAGTATTTATTGGAGAATCTCCTTTAAGTATTGAATGTAAAGTTAAACAAATTATTCCTCTTGGCTCACATGATATGTTTATTGCAGAAGTTGTAAATGTTATTGTTGATGAAAAACTTATAGATAAAAAAACTAACAGACTGAGATTAGATAAAGCAAATCTTCTTGCTTATTCTCATGGGTTTTACTATATTCTTGGAAAACGAATAGGCAAATTTGGCTATTCTGTTAAGAAAAGCTAAAAAAGATTGGAGTGTAACCGATTTGTTACACTCTAAAATAAAATTACATCTTTAAACTTCAACTACTAAAATTTTCTTGAAATTTCTTAAGCCTTTCTTCCAAAACAGAATATTGCTCCTCTCCTATTTGCGAAACACAAGCCCGTAAGCCTTCATGTCTTTCACTTCCTGTTGTTTGGAGGGCAATAGCACTAATTCCATGATAAATAAGGTTTTCCAAAAGTTCGCTTCCTCCCATTCCGGGGTATGAAATTGTAAAATAAAAACCATCAGCTAACGGTTTTCCTAAATCATTGTCGTACACAAGTTTAAAGCCATATTTTAAAAATATTTTTTTAACAACTTTTGCTCTTTTACCATAGATAATCACATCATTTCTAAAATTATATTTGCCATCATTTGTAGCTTTCAAAAGTGCAGCTAAACCATATTGAGGTGTATGTGAAACACCGGCAGACAAAGTATAAAGAGCATTATAAATTAAAGAATGACCAAATTGATCTGTTGTATAAAAACGTTTTAAATCCGGGTATCTACTATTGTAAATTTTATCAGAAACAACCATCATTCCAACTCTTTGCCCTGCATAACTAAATGATTTTGAGCTTGAAATAAGCATAGTCCAATTATCTGTATATTTAGCAACAGTAGGCTGATAAGGTGGTTTACCAGGTACCGAATAATCTTTTCTAAAATCCATACCAAAATAAGCTAGATCTTCAATTACAACAACATTATGCTTTGTTGCTAATTCTCCAATTATCTGCAATTCTTCATCTGTAAAACTAATCCAAGTAGGATTATTAGGATTTGAATACAGAATTGAACTTATTTTTCTTTTTATAATTAAATCTTCAAGTTTTGCTCTTAATTTTTCACCTCTGTATTCAAACACATCAAATGTATCATATTCATATCCTAAAACTTGAATTTGAAGTTTTTGAACAGGAAAACCAGGGTCAATAAACAAAACACCTCTGCTATTTTTATTCATTCTACAAGCAACTAAGAACAGTGCTATACTTGCCTGAGCAGAACCAACAGTAGCAAAACAATATTCTGAGCTTATTTCAATATCCATAAAATTCTTTACAAATCTGGAAATCTCATGCTTTAAAGGTTCAATACCGGTAATTGGAGCATATTTAGAAGCAACTCCGGATTTAAATGCCTTCATTTCTGCTTCATAGGCAATGTTTGAAACATCAATACCAGGAACTCCCATTTCCATTCTTATAAATTTTTTTCCTGTTTCTTCTTCAATTCTTCTTGCTAATCTAACAATTTCTCTTATTGATGCTTTTCCAACATCATCAAAAGGCATTTCTTTAAGAACTCTTTTTACTGCATCAGAATTTATTGGTGTATCTTTTATCATAAATTTTATTTATTTCTAATTAAATCTATTTATTATTTTTAGCATATCCAAATACTTTTTTTATTATCTCACTTACATAATTATATGGATTTGCTCTAATTTTCTTTTCCTCTTCTGCAACTTTTTTAAACAAACCGTCTAATGCTCTTTTTGTAACATAATCTCCTAAATTAGAATTTACTTTATTTTTACCTATTATTGGAGCAACTTTATTATAATAAGTAGTAATTTGTGTCCAAGCGGTATTTGTAGAAACATTTCCAACTAACTTTTTATTTAACGAAGTATTAATTTTTGGTTTAAACGCAGAAAGTAATTTATTATACGTTTTATTTTTCAAATAAGTAGTTGCAGCAGTATTATTTCCTTTTAAAATTGCCATACCGTCTTGTATTGTCATTGACCTAACTGCATTAATAAAAATTGGTTTAGCTTGTGAGGCTGCATCTTCTGCCGATCTATTAATTCTCAAAACCAAATCATCCATTGTTTTTTGCCCTACTCCTGGAATTTTTCTAATGTTTTGTTCAATTACCCTTGCTTCTGGTGGCAATAATATTTTTACTGCATTATCTTTAAAATAACCATTAGTTTTATTTAAAACTTTTACTGATGAAACAGTTCCTACATTTAGTGCTTCTTTTAAACCTTTAATAATTTCGGAATTTGACAAAGTAGTTTCGGATGTAGCTTGATTTAGAACCTCCATTAAAATATCACACGAACTAAAACCTAGTGATAATACGATTAAAAAAATAAATGCTAATTTTTTCATATTTTTATTACTTTTATATTTTGAATTTAAAACAGTAAAGTTATAAAAAACTTACTAAGTTTTAATATATTTAAGAACTAATAAAATTTTAAATGTCTTTATCAAAACTTTTTTTTATCATATTTTTTATACCTATTCTATCAAATGCCCAAATATTTCAAGATGAAGAGTGTGCTCATTATGAGTTTTCAATTTTTAATAACTTTCCCGAAAAAAAAAGAATTAAAGTTAATGAATATTTAAATTTTTGCAATTACAATCCTAATATTCAAAATATTAAATATAGAATCCCTATTAAATTTTATATTTATAGAAGATCTAATGGCAAAGATGGTCTTTCAGAAAAAGAAATAAAAGAACATATAAGATACTTAAATTATTATTATTCAACTAATAATACAGGATTAAGTTTTTATCTTAGACCGGATATTGAATATATTGACAACGATAAACTACATAAACTAAACTATATTTCACAAGCTCCATTTCAAACAATTAAAAGAAAAACAAAAGGATGTATTAATGTTTATATTACTGAAAAATTTAAAAGAAACAGATTATTTCACGTCCCAAAAAATTTTTCCGGAACATATAATTCTGCAACAGGAGGAGTTATTATTGCAAATGGTGTTTCAACATCAACTTTGGCACATGAAATAGGACATTATTTTGGACTAAAACATCCACACAGAAACTGGAAAAGTAAGGTTAAAGGAGAACCCGTAAGTAGAACCCGCCTTATTCCAGGAACCAACACAAAGATGTGCGAAAGAAAAGGAGATGGATTGTGCGATACGCCTGCCGAACCAAAACTGACTAAATACACTAATGAAAAATGTGTTTACACAGGGTGGAATGTAAAAGATAAATATGGAACCGTATATGTGCCAGCCACAAATAATATTATGTCCTACACAAGAAACAGAGAATGTAGAGATAATTTCACTCCTGAACAAGTAGCATTAATGCTTTTTACAGCTTCCAATAAGAAAAATGCAAAAAATTGGTCAGTTAATAATAAAGATGCAAAAAATTATGAATTTGATTATTTTGAGCCTGATAATTCAAAAGAAACTGCATCCGAAATATTTTTAAGAACCAAACAAACTCATACTTTTCATAAAATATATACAGGAAAAAAGAGACTTAAATATGAAGACAATACAGACTTCTTATATTTTAAATTGAAAACAACAAAAGCTCAAGATTACATAATATATTTCTCAGAATCAAATTATATTCTTCCTGAAATGGATATTACAGTATATAAAAATGATAAAATAATACTTAAGAAATCAATTAATAATAAAAATAAAAAAATAGCACTAAAAAAAATTGAAAAAGGAAAATACTTTATTAAAATTCACAAAAAAAATAATTATAAGATGATTACAGGATATAAAATTAAGGTTGAAAAAACTAAATTAAATTAACTCAGCAACAACAAAAGTACTTCCTCCAATTAAAATCAAATCAAATTCATTTGCTCTTTGTTTTGCTGAAAGAAAAGCATCTTCTGTACTTCTAAAAACATTGCCTTTAAGATTAAATTTATTTGCTTTCTCTTTTAAAATCTCAACTTCAAGAGATCGAGGAATATTTGCTTGTGTAAAATAATACTCTGCATCTTTTGGTAATATCCTCAAAACATTCTCAATATCTTTATCATTTACAGTGCCATATATAAAATGAAGTTTTTTATATGCAGTAGCTTTTAATTGAACTATAACTTCATTAATACCGGCAATATTATGCCCTGTATCAGCTACAATTAAGGGATTATTACCAATAATTTGCCAACGTCCGGCAAATCCGGTATTTTTTTGAACATTTAAAAGCCCCGAATAAATATGTTCCTTTTTAATATTAAAACTTTTTGATAATAATTCTATCATCTTTAAAGCAGTAATAACGTTTTTCTTTTGGTATAAACCAATTAAATCTGTTGTTAAATTTTCAAAAACTATTTCATTATTTCTTTTTACATTAAAAACCTGCTTATAATCCTTATTTAGAAGAGCATATTCAATTTTATATTCAGAATCGGCAAAATAAATGTTTGCATTTTTCTTTTTTGCAATTTTAATAAAAACAGGATAACTTTCATTATTTGTTTCGCCAATCACAATAGGAGTATTTTCTTTAATTATTCCGGCTTTTTCATACGCAATTTCAGAAATTGTATTTCCTAAAAATTGAGTATGATCCATGCTGATATTTGTAATTCCGCATAAAACAGGTTTCAAAATATTTGTAGAATCTAAACGCCCACCCAAACCGGTTTCTATAATTGCAATATCAACATTATGCATTGCAAAATAATGAAAAGCCATTGCAACAGTCATTTCAAAAAAAGATGGTTTTTGTAATTCAAAAAAACTTTTATTTTCATCCACATAATTAATAACCGCATTCTCCGAAATCATTTTTCCATTAATTCTTATTCTTTCTCTAAAATCTTTTAAATGAGGCGAAGTATATAAACCAACGCTATAACCAGCTGATTGCAAAACAGATGCAAGAATATGAGAAACAGAACCTTTTCCATTTGTGCCTGCAATATGCACACTTTTAAATTTTTCTTGCGGATTTTTATTATGCTCACACAAAGCAATAATATTTTTTAAATCTTTTTTAAAAGCAGTTTTCCCTTGCCTTTGGTACATTGGTAACTGACTAAAAAGATATTCTATTGTTTCCAAATAATTCATTAAAATTTTAAATTTTGAATAAAAAATATAAAATTGAAAAAACAAAATTAAAATAAAGCATCAATTTGTTTGAAAACTATTGAATAATATTTAATTTTGAATGAAACTTTAACAATATAAATAATAAATATAAATCATGGCTAAAACATTCATATTAGACACAAACGTTATCTTACACGACTACAACAGTATAAACCAATTTGAAGATAACGACATAGTAATTCCAATAACAGTACTTGAAGAATTAGATAATTTTAAAAAAGGAAATAGTGAAATAAATTTTCATGCAAGAGAATTTATGAGAGAATTAAATGAACTTTCAGGAGATAGTATGTTTAATGGAGGAATTTCACTTGGAAAAGGAAAAGGAAAATTAAAAATTGAACTCGGAAAAGAGTTTTCAGACAAAATGAAAATTTCTTTTGCACAAGACAAAGCAGATCATAAAATACTTGCTGTTGCGGACTATTATCATAGAGAATATCCTGAAAAAATTGTGGTTATGGTAAGTAAAGATATAAACTTACGCATGAAAGCAAAATCTTTAGGAATACAAGCCGAAGATTATGAAACAGGAAAAGTTAAGAATATTGATTTTTTACACAAAGATGCACAAGTTTATAAAAACATTGAAGACTCATTAGTTTCAAGACTTTTTCAGGAGAAAGAAGGAATTCCTGTTGACGAATTTAATTTTGAAACAAAACCCGGTGTAAACAGCTTTTTTATTTTAAAGGGACAAAACTCAAGTGCTCTTGCCAGATATAATCATATTGAAAAAACAATTACAAAAGTCAGTAAAAAAACTTCATACGGAATTAAACCCAGAAATGCAGAACAAACTTTTGCAATGGAAGCTCTTTTAGATGAAAAAATTCAATTAATTTCAATAACAGGTAAAGCAGGAACAGGAAAAACTCTATTAGCTCTTGCAGCAGCACTTCAACAAGTTCGCAGTTTTGAGCAGGTTATGTTAGCAAGGCCTATTGTTTCTTTATCCGATAGAGATTTAGGTTTCTTACCAGGTGACGAAAAACAAAAAATAGGACCATATATGCAGCCATTATTTGATAATTTAACAGTTATTAAACAACAATTTGGAAGACAAAGCAAAGACTTCGGAAGAATTGACAATATGCTTAAAGATGAAAAATTAGTAATTACACCTCTTGCATACATTAGAGGAAGAAGTTTATCCAAAGTATTTTTTATTATTGATGAAGCACAAAACCTTACACCACATGAGGTCAAGACAATTGTTACAAGAGCTGGTGAAGGCACAAAAATAATATTTACAGGAGATATAAATCAAATAGACTCTCCATATTTAGACACCCAATCAAACGGACTTTCATACCTAACAGACAGAATGAAAGGACAAGATATTTTTGCTCATATCAATTTAACCAAAGGAGAAAGAAGTCATTTAGCTGAACTAGCTAGTGATTTACTCTAAAAAAGCTCAGTCTAAAATAACTAAAGTCTCACAGAAAAAGGATTATTTAATTAATCCTTTTTTTTTATACATTTGTAGGCTTGTTTTTAAACATTTTTTACTTATGAAAAAAGAAGATGTACCTCAAAATAATGAAAACCTACTAAACGGTATAAAAGAAATACAATATGCCGTTGATGAAAATGGAAAATACACAAAAGTTTTGAGCTATGGATGGAAACCTAAAAACGATGCATTAAAACAAGCAGTTAATGTTTTAGATGAACAAATTGAAGATGCAAGACTTCAAGTTCTTGATGGAAGTAAAAGCCCTTTATTTTTTTGGATGTTACTAAAACAAATGGACTACTCTATTTTAAAAGAATACACAGGTATAAATAAATTCAAGATAAAAAGACATTGTAAGCCTTCCATTTTTAAAAAGCTAAAAAACAACACATTAGAAAAATATGCAAAAACTTTTGATATTAGTTTAAACGACTTAAAAAGCGTTCCTAAAGAAACAATATATTCTTTAGAATACAACTTTAATTTTAAATTAGAAAATAAAGAAATTCAATAAAAACTGTGAACAAAATAATTAATTTTAAACATGAAATGTCAGCACATTGTGAAAACGGTGTTATTTCAAATTTGTTGAAATTTCATAATATCACATTAAGCGAACCCATGATTTTTGGTATAGGTTCAGGTCTTTTCTTTACATATATGCCTTTTATAAAAATGACTGGTATTCCTGTTACTTCATTTAGACCAGTACCGGGATTAATCTTTAAACGTGTAACTAAAAGACTTGGAATTAATATTAAAGTCCAAAAATTTAAAAATAAAAGCACTGCAATGAATGAGCTGGACACGCTCATTGAAAAAGGAATTCCTACCGGAATGGTAGTAGGAGTCTATGACTTAACTTATTTTCCTCCAGCATACAGATTTAGATTTAATGCTCATAATATTATTGCAACAGGGAAAACAAATAATCTCTATCATATTAGTGATCCAATTATGGAAAAAATTGAAACAATTAAATATGAAGATTTACTTAAAACCCGTTTCGCAAAAGGAACATACAAACCAAATGGGAAGATGTATTATATTAAAGAAGTTCCAACAGATATTAACATAAACCCTGCAATAATAAAAGGCATTAAGCATACTTGCAAAGATATGCTAACAATACCAATTAATTACTTTGGGGTAAAAGGAATTTCAATTCTAGCAAATCACATTGAAAAATGGCCAAAAAAACTAGGAGAACGTAAAGCAAAACTATATCTCGGACAAGTTGTTCGTATGCAAGAAGAAATTGGAACAGGTGGTGCCGGTTTCAGGTTTTTATATGCTGCATTTCTACAAGAGTCTTCAAATGTTTTAAATATTCCGGCACTAAATGAGATGTCTGAACAAATGACAATAATTGGTGACAGATGGAGAGATTTTGGCATTCTTTCCGGTAGAATTTTTAAACAAAGAGAAAAATCTAAATCTGCATACAACGAAGCTGCAAACATTCTAAGAGATATACGAACTAGCGAAGAAAGTTTTTTTAAAGAACTAAGAAAAACAGTATAAAAGATGATAAATATTGAAAATGTAAGCAAAGTTTATAAAGCTAGTACAGAAGCAGCAGTAAAAAACATTTCTTTACATATACCCAAAGGCGAAATTTTTGGACTATTAGGCACAAACGGTGCAGGTAAAACTACCACATTTTCAATGCTTTGTGGTTTATTTCCTCCAACATCAGGTAATATTTTTATAAAAAATATGTCTGTAAGAACCAAAATAAAAGACATAAAAAAAATAATTGGTGTTGTTCCTCAAAATATAGCACTATACCCTACTCTTACAGCAAAAGAAAATCTTTCATTTTTTGGAAAAATGTACGGAATAACAGGCTCTGATTTAAACAAAAGAATAAATCATCATCTAAAAATTTTTGGGCTTGTAAAATTTGCAGACAAAAAAATAAAAACATATTCTGGCGGAATGAAACGGCGTATTAACCTTATTGCTGGGATATTACACAATCCTTTACTTTTATTTTTAGATGAACCCGCAGTTGGTATTGATGCCCATTCAAGACAAGAAATAATGGAGCAACTAATAGAAATTAATAAAAATGGAACTACAATTGTTTACACATCTCATTATCTAGAAGAAGCCGAAAAATTTTGTACTGAAATTGCAATTATTAATGAGGGAACTATTTTAATTAAAGGAAAACCAAATGATTTAATAAAAGAACATAAAACACTAAACTTAGAAAAGCTATTTTTTGAAGTTACTAAGAAAAATACAGACTAGAAATTAATGATATAACTATTTTTAAAGTATATAATAATAAATCTCTAAAAAATTAATGAAACTCAAAGCATCAATAATAAAAGAATTCCTAATATTAATTAGAGATATTCCCGGTCTTATAGTTTTGTTCCTAATGCCGGCTGCAATGATTATTGTTATAAGCCTGGTACAAGACACTACAATTCAGAGCCTTAAAGGAACAAAAATAAACATCTTATATATTAATAATGATTCAGATATTCTTGGCACAACACTACTTGACGGTCTAAAAAAATCGGAGCTTTTTATTATTGACGAAAAAAAAATTAGTGAAAAAGATACAAAAATCTTAGTAGCAAAAGAAAATTACAAAATTGCAATAACAATACCAAAAGGCACAACAGATTTAATACGTGAACAGATTAAACCATACATAAAATCAATTTTTACAGGAGAAAAAATTGACACTACAAAGCATATTAGAAACACAAAAATAAAAATTCTTTCAGACCCAACAGTTAAACAAACATTTAGGCATACAATTATCTCATCACTTCAAACTTACACAGCAAAAATTGAAACTCAAATAATGATGAAAATACTTGTTGAGAACTTAGAAAAAATGACAGGAGTAAAAACTAAAATTAGTGAAGAAGCCATCAATACTGTAGAATTTATTGAAGAATTTGCATTTGAAAAAGAAACAAGTATTACACCAAACAGCACACAACACAATGTTCCAGCCTGGACAATGTTTGCAATGTTTTTTATTGTTATTCCTCTTGCCGGAAACATGATACAAGAACGAAACGATGGTAGTTTTTTCAGGCTTTTAACAATGCCCGGTTCATACCTTACAGTTTTAGGAAGCAAAACAATAGTATATTTAATTGTAACATTCATACAATTTATAATGATGCTTCTAGTAGGAATATTTATTTTACCAGCATTTGGGTTGCCAGTATTAAATTTAGGTTCTAATCCTTTTGCACTAATAATCATGGGGGTAGCATCCGGATTAGCAGCAACCGGTTATGGAATTTTAATTGGAACAATTTCAGATACACACGAACAATCAGGAGTTTTTGGTTCTGTTTCTGTAATTATTTTGGCAGCTTTGGGAGGAATTTGGTTTCCTGTATATGCAATGCCGGCATTTATGCAAAAAATAAGTGTTATTTCGCCACTTAATTGGGGGCTTAACGGTTTTTATGAAATTTTTTTAAAAGACGGAGGTTTTATGCAAATAATTAAATATGCAATTTTACTGTTTCTCTTTTTTATAGTTACATTATTTATTTCAACCCTTATTGAAAAAATAAAAAGATTAAACAAATAATTAAATTTAAAAGTATGGAAAATACATATATTCAAATTATAAATTTCGTATTTATTGGTTTACTCGAATTAATAATACTCATTTTCAGCATCTATTATTTTGTTAAAACTAAAAGAAAGGAAGGAATTTTACTTTTAATCGGCTCTGCAATAATGATATTAAAAACGCCCATTTACCAACTTTTATATTATTCAACTTTTCTTTCTGCATCAAATTCTATGGTTCATATCTACAATTTACAAATAATTGAACAGATTATCAAACTGACAGGAATGACATTTTTTACATTTGGCTTCATATTATTAATTTTAAAACAGTTCAAAAGCGAACAATAATAAGGTGAAATACCCACAACTAAGATTTTGACACCCAAGGACATAACTATAAGCCTGTATATAGATTACTTGCAGAAGAAAGCAAGTGTTCCTATGTGCATAGCAAAATAATTATTGTAAATATATACACACAAGACAACTTGCTTAATGTAGATTAATTAGACAATATTAGACACATGAAAAATATTCTCGTAATATATTACAGCCAAACAGGACAATTAAAAGATATATTAAACTCAATATTAGAACCATTAAATCCAAAAACATATAATATTGATTATAAGGAAATTAAACCAAGTAAACCCTATAAATTTCCTTGGTCAGCTGAAAACTTTTTTGAAGTATTTCCAAATTCTAAGTCTGGTACAAGTTGCGATTTGGAACCAATGAGTTTAAAAAACACAGAAAAATATGACCTAATAATAATAGGTATTCAGGTTTGGTATCTCGAAGCATCAATTCCTATTTCATCTTTTCTCAAAAGCAAATATGCAAAAATTTTAAACGGAAAAAATATTATTACTGTTTATGGAGTGCGAAATATGTGGGTAAACGCACACCAAACAGTTAAAAAATTAATTTATAAACAAAATGGAAACTATGTAGGAAATATTGTCCTTGCTGACAGACATAACAATCTTATAAGTGTCTTAACAATAGTAAGATGGTTAATACACAACAAAAAAGAAAAAGGTAGATTACTTCCTGCTGCCGGCATTTCCGAAAAAGAAATTTTTGAAGCAAAAAAATTCAGTCCCTTAATTTCAAAAGCACTTCAAAAAAATAGTTTCAACAATTTGCAAAAAGAGCTTTTAAAAAAAGGAGCAATTTCAGTAGATTATCATATTATGAAAACTGAATTTGCAGGAAGTAAAATTTTTAATATTTGGACATCAATAATTCTTAATAAATCAAAAACAAACTCAAAAAAGAGAAAACAACTATTGAAAATATTTGAATTCTACCTATATTTTGTAATTTTTGTAATTTCTCCAATCAGTTCAGTTGTTTTCAAATTAATAAGGCTACTTTTTCATAAAAAAACAGAAAAAGAAATCATTCGTTATACATCTTTTTAATAAAAAACTTTTTTTTTTATTAAAAAAACTACATTTGCACAGTAAAAAAATATGCAAATGAAAGTTTACATAAATGCTATAGAAAAATTATTACCCGGAAAAGGAATTTTCAACGAAGAAATGGAAGAATATATGGGTATTATTAATGCAAAAACATCCAAAGCACGCCCAATTGTATTGCGTAACAATGGAATTAAAAAAAGATATTACGCAATTGACAAAAATCAGAATTCTATATATTCTAATGCAGAAATGGTTGCAAAGACTATAAGAAAGCTGGAAACTGACACTTTCAAAATTCAAAATATTGAACTTCTTAGCTGCGGTACAACAAGTCCCGACCAACTTTTGCCTTCTCACGCATCAATGGTGCACGGATACTTGGGAACTCCTGAAACAGAATACAGTTCTTTTGGGGGTTCGTGCAATGCCGGAATGTTGGCAATGAAATATTCTTATATGTCAATTCTTTCAGGAAATACTAAAAATGCTGTTTGTACGGGAAGTGAAAAACTTTCAACTTGGCTAACTGCAAAAAACTACAATAATGAAATTGAGAACATAAAAAAACTTAAAAAAACTCCAATTTTGGCATTTAGCAAAGAGTTTTTACGATGGATGCTTTCTGATGGTGCAGCTGCTGCACTTCTAACAAACAAAGCTAATAAAGACAAACTTTCATTAGAAATAAATTGGATGGAAATAACATCTTTTGCAGGTGAGCTGGATACCTGTATGTATGCTGGAGGAGATAAAGATAAAGAAAACAATTTTATTCCATGGCGAGATTTTTCGGAAAATGAAATTTCTAAACAATCGATTATGGCAATAAAACAAGATACAAGATTATTAGGAAAAAATATTGTTCAAAAAGGTGCAGATTTTCTAAATAAAATTATTAAAAAAAGAAATTTTAATATTGATGAAATTAACTGGTTTTTACCTCATCTTTCTTCCATGTTTTTCAAAGACAAAATTAGTAGAGGAATGGAAGAGAACGGAATTGTAATTCCTGAAGATAAATGGTTTTTAAATTTACCGGAAGTTGGAAATGTTGGTTCGGCATCTGCATATCTTATGTTAGAAGAACTTTTTAATTCAAATAAACTTAAAAAAGGAGAGAAAATATTAGTTATGGTACCTGAAAGTGCCAGATTTTCATATACTTATATGCTACTTACTGTTGTTTAACAAAATGTATTTTTAAAAATTTTTATTACTATAAAATTTCACTTGTTACTTTAAATAAAGATTATAAAAATATGATAACAGGAAAAGAACTTCAAAAACTGCTTCCACAAGCACCTCCAATGCTAATGATTGACACATTAGTAAAATCTGACGATAAGAATACTATTACAAATTTATTAATAAAAGAAG
Source organism: uncultured Chlorobiota bacterium (assembly GCA_947311445.1). Taxonomy (GTDB): domain Bacteria; phylum Bacteroidota; class Bacteroidia; order Bacteroidales; family JAADGE01; genus JAADGE01. The sequence continues at coordinate 39,419 of CAMZKV010000013.1, forward strand.
ACAATATTTTTTGTAATAAAAACAAATTCAGAGAAGCAGGTTTAATTGAAAATATGGCACAAACTGCTGCTGCACGTTCCGGCTATGAAGCAAAAAGAAAGAATATTCCCGTAAAAACAGGATATATTACTTCAATAAAAAAATTAACAATTAATTATCTGCCAAAAGTTAATGAAACTCTTGTAACAGAAGTTATTCAAAAAACAGAAATTGGAAATATTACTGTTATTTCTGCAAATATTAAATCAAATAATAAAGAAGTTGCAAATTGTGATATGACTGTTATTTTGCTTGAACCTTAAGCATTTTTTTAATATCACTTTAAAAAAAGTTACTTAAACTTCACGTTTAAACTATACTATTCAGAAACTTTTAATAAACTGCCCGTAATTTTTTTCAAATCATTTTCAGTTGCAACTAAATTATATTTTGCTTGTAAAAAAGAATAAGATGTGTTTAAATACATCATTTGTATATCTCTGTAATTAAACGAGTTAATTGCACCACTATTGAATTTTTCACTTGCAATATCCAAGTTTAATTTTGCTGCCTTAAAGTTTTCTTGGGCAACTTTATGTAACTGTTTTCTATTTTCAAATAATTGCCAAATTGTATAAAGATTATTTCTTAAAACCATCTCTAATTCTTCTGTTTTAAGTTGTATTTTTTCTGCTTCAATTTTTGCATTGCTAATATTTCGTCTTCTATTATTTCCATTAAAAATTGTATAGGATAAGTTTAAATTTGCTGATGCTCCATATTGGTATCCTGTGCTAACATTACTTGGATCAAAAAGTTCAGTTCTGCTGTTTGAATAATCTGCCCCTGCATTTA
>CAMZKV010000014.1 GCA_947311445.1 uncultured Chlorobiota bacterium
AAAGGTCCCATTAAAGGATACATTCCCGGATTGCCGGTTGCAATTGTAGGAATTAATGTTTTCGGATTTTCATAAATAGGATAATCTTGTTCCCAGCCTTTTGCAAAGTTGTTTTCAGTTGCCTTTTTCCAAGCTGCTGCCATTGGAGCACATCTATCACCTTGCGAAAGTAGGAAACGTGGTAATTTTCCAAATATATTTAATTCTTTAAAATCATTATATGCTTTTTCTACTGCAAAAGGACCTGTACCTCCACTTAATGCTTGTATGTAAACGTCAGGAGTTTTTCCCATAACACGCATCATTTCAAACACTTGTGTTTTTTTTGCTTCAAGCCTTAATGGATCGAGGTTTCCTCCTGTAATTAGCAAGTTATATTTTTTTGCGTATTGTGCAGCAACTTTTTTCGCATGGGCATAATCGCCTTTCACACGGAATAATTTTTGACCATAGGTTCCTATATGTGCTTCACTCTCTGGCAATGAATCTTCCGGAACAAAAACAGAGCATGAAATACCTGCTTTTGCTAAATAATGAGCAAATGCACTTGCTGTGTTTCCGGTACTTACAACAACATATTCTTTAATGTCTTGTTCTTTTAGTACTGATGCTGCAACTGCTCCGCCCTTATCTTTAAAAGTTCCTGTTGCAAAACTTTTATCGTTTCGGTTTATGAAAACTTCAAGATTAAGATTATATTTTCGTTTTGCATAATCTTCAAAAAAGTCCCAGCGTTCAATTGGTGCAACTCCTTCTCCTTCTGTTATTATATTTTTTTTGTTTTCCAATGGTAAGAAATCGAAATAATGCCAAAGACTTTCTGGTTTTGCATCTTTACTTATTAGTTCTTTTAGCTTTTCTTTTGGTGTTGAATAAATTGTATCAATCTTATTATCTCCACAGTTTGGGCATTTTTGTTCGTGCGAGAACCATTCTTTAAAACCGTTTATTTTGTGGTCGCAGCTGCGACATTTGAAGTAGAATTTTTTATTCATTTTTTATGTTTTTTGAAGTCTCTGTCGGGGTATAAATCTCCGACAGTTTTTGTTTTTATACAAAGATAAAAAAATATGTCTATGTTATATTTTTTTTAATATTTCTTTTATGATAAGTTCATAAATCTCCTGCAACAATTTTCCATTTACCTTTTATTTTTCTGTATATTCCTCCATGCCAAGCACCTGACAAATATGATTCTTTTTTGGGGTTTAAGAAAACGTAGTAATCTCCTTCTTTCATAATAAACCCATATTTGTTTATGCTTTCATATTTTTTTTGAAATTCTTTAAAATTTAAAATTGTTATATTTTTAAAATCTAGCAGGGAGTCTATTGACAGTTTTAAATCTTGTTGGTATTTTATATTTTTACGCTTCTTTTTGAATATTTTTTTTGTGCGTTTTATTTCTTTTTTAAAATTTACTTTGCCATCTTTATTTCTACCTCCATGAAGGTGTGTATATGATTTTTTATCGTAAAATTGATAGTATTTAATAATTTTTCCTTTATGTAAATACTGAATTTGACTATGTAGTATTTCTGTTAATTCTTTTTTTATTTGTTCATCTTGACCAAATAAGAAACTCATTAAGATTAAGGATATTGCTAATATGTATTTCATAAGTTTTAGTTATAATCTTTTTCAGAAATTTGTTTTCCTAGCTTATATTCAATTTCTCTAGATACTTTTCCGTTCAGTTTATAATACCTCCAAAGTCCGTCTCTTTCCCCATTAATATACATTCCTTCCGATTCTATATTTCCAATTTCATTATATCGTCTATACAATCCATTTTTTACATCATTTTCATAGGTAATAAATGATGTTAGACTGCCGTCTTTTTTATTGAAACGTTTCCATTTCCCGTGTCTGTATCCTAATTTAAAGTAGCCTTCTCGTATTTTAACACCTTCTTCGCTATATTTTTCGTAGAGACCATCTTTTGAACCATTTTTTAAATGAATTACACTTTGTAAGTTTCCGTTTTCAAAATATTCATTTTCATAAACAGTATAACCATTTATATAATTCCATTTTCTTAATAATACTCCGTTCTGATTGTATTTTTCATAAAGTCCGTCCTTTTGTCCATTTTTCATGTTAATAACGCTTTGTATATTTCCGTTTTCAAAATATTTATTTTCAAATACAATATACCCTTTTTTATAGTTCCTTTTTCTTAATAAAATTCCGTTCTCATTGTAATATTCAGCCATACCTTCTTTCTTTCTATCTACATATCTTTCAATAAATTCTATTTTTTTATTCGGATAATATTTTTTCTTGATATAATCCTTTGGAGAACTATATTTTTTCGACCAAATTATTCTTTTTTCTTCATTATCAATTTCAGTCCAAATACCAGTGGGTTTATCATTTTTATAATACTCGGTAATAGTTGACTTTTCTCCGGATTGGGTATAATAAAGTTCTCTTACCCATTTTCCGTCTTTTAACCCTTTTTTATATATCTCAGTTTTTCTTATCTTTCCATTTTCATTATATGTTTTCCATTTTCCTTCTTTTTCTCCGTCAATATAAATTCCTTCTTCGCTTATTGAACTATCTTGAAAATAATAAATAAACTTTCCATGTGGTTTCCCATCTTTATAATTAGTAGATGCAATTAATTTACCGCCAAAATCATATGATTTACTATTGCCTGTTATCTTTCCTTGATTAAATGTCATCTCAGAATATGCCCCGCTGTTTTCAGCTATTTTATAGAATCCGTTTAAAAATTTACCGTCTTTGTTTTTATACAATACATCTTTTCCGAAATTGATTGTATTTACCTCATCCCAAGTAAGGTAATTTATTTGTGCATTTAAATAACAGCTAAGTGTTAAAAGTATTAGAATTATTAATGTTTTTTTTTTCATTTTTAATTGTATTTGAGCTTTTTGTAAATAGGTTTTATACAAGATGCAAAAAGTATTATCTTTTCACAATAAAATGTGGGCTAAGTAAATTCTTTTTGTTATAAACTATTGAAGAACCGTCAGTTTTTAGAATTGAAGCTCCTGATGCAATTACAATTGCATGTCCAGAAGCTATGTCCCATTCCATAGTAGGTCCAAAACGAGGATAAATATCGGCCTTGCCTTCTGCAATCATACATAATTTTAGTGAACTTCCAACTTGCATCAATTCTAAATTTGGGTGTTCAGCTTTTAGTTTTTCAATGTATTTTTTTGTTTTTTCGTTAAGGTGAGAACGACTTCCAACAACAATGTATTTGTCTTTATTTTTTGGTAAAGGAAGTTTTTTAGAATATTTTTTTATGTTATCAAAATTAGTGTTTGAAATGGAAGTTGCATTTTCAATTTTGTATGCACCAACTTCAATATCAGCAAAATATAGCACCTCTCTTACAGGCACATATATTACACTTGCTATTGGAGTATTCTTTTTTATTAGTGCTATGTTCACGGTAAATTCTCCGTTTCGTTTTATAAATTCTTTTGTTCCATCAAGCGGGTCAACAAGCCAAAAGTATTCCCATTTTTTTCTTTCTTCATAAGATAAATGAATACCCTCTTCACTTAAAATTGGAATGTTTGTTTTTTCTAAAAAACTTACAATTTTATTGTGTGCATTTATATCTGCAAGTGTTATTGGAGAATTATCTGTTTTTTTTTCTTCATAAAAATTATCGGTATTATAAACTTTTAATATTTCTTTCCCTGCTTCTATAGATGCTTTTACAGCTATGCTAATGAGTTTTTTTAAATTCATTTTTTATTTTTTTTTATAGGAAAAGTTCAAACGCCAAAAATAGGTTCTTAAATTTACGCTTCTTTTTTTATGATATTAGCTAATGTATTTAAAGCATTTTTGTGATTTCGAACATAAGGATTTGTTTTGTCCCAAACATAACCGCCCAGCACTGAGCAAATTTGCTCTTTTATTTTTTGGTTTTCATTTGGTGCAAAGAATATAGTTTGTAATGTATTATTATACCACGCATCAACGTAGGAGCGAAAAGTTTCGACTCCATGAATAATGTGATTAATGTATTCATTCCAGTCAACTTTTTCTCCTTTTATTTGTTTTGCTGCAAGTTTTGCTGCTTGCAATCCTGATTCTACAGCAAAAGTTACACCTGATGAGAATATTGGGTCTAAAAATTCGGTTGCATTTCCTGTAAGAACGTATCCGTCTCCAGTAAGTTGCTTAATGGCAATAGAATAACCTTCAATAAACTGGGGTTTAAAAACATATTCAGTATTTTTAAATCTTTCTGAAACAAGAGGTTCGTCTGCAAGCATTGCTCTTAGTTGTTCTTCGTACGATCCTTTGTATTTGTTATAAAATTCTTGATGTGCAACAAATCCAACAGATGTATTTCCATTTGAGAAAGGAATAATCCAAATCCAAACTCCGGGTTTCGTATCTATTAAAGTAATTCGGTCTCCATCATCACCTGCTGGTCTGTTTACATCTTTTATTTGAGTAAAAAGACTATGTCTTACATTTAATGATGATGGTAAATTAAGTTTTTTTAAATTAGCAATTACTCTGCCGTATCCGCTTGCATCTATAATAAATTCTGCTTCAATTTTTGATTTATTTCCGTTTTTATCTTTAAGTGTTGTTATAGAATTTGTTCCGTTAAATTTTATATCTATAACTGAGGTTTCGTACATTATTTTCACTCCTTTTTTTTCAACTTCATCTGCTAAAACTTTATCAAAATGGTCTCTTGGTACTTGCCACGTCCAATCCCAGCCATCTGTGTATTTTTCTGCAAAGTTAAATCTGCAAGTTTCGTTTCCTCTTTTAAATTCTGCTCCGTATTTTTTCTGATAACCTTGTTTTTTAATGACATCTAAAAGATCTGCTTCCTCAAAAACATTCATACATTTTGGCAAAAGACTTTCTCCTATAACAAATCTTGGAAATTTTGTTTTTTCAACAATTATAGGATCTATTCCTTCTTTTTTTAAGATTGCTCCTGCTATTGTTCCTGCCGGTCCGGCACCAATTATTAATACTTTTGTTTTCATAAAATAGGAGTTTGTATGAATTATATAATTTTTTTTATAAGTATTTTTCTAAAAATATATTAAGCTTAAAATTGTTATTGTTACAACCATATATAAGAGAGTTAAGGGTGCTCCTATTTTAAAGAAGTCATTAAATTTATATCCTCCTGGACCGTAAACCATTAGGTTAGTTTGATAGCCAATGGGTGTAATGAAATTTGCAGCAGCTGCATAGGCAACAACTAATATAAATGGCATTACATCAAGGTTTAGTTCTAAAGCCAGACTCAAAGATACTGGAAAAACCACAGCGACTGCTGCTTTGTTTGTAATGTATGCTGCTAAAAAAGTTGTAATTAAATATATTCCTGTTAGGATTCCAACTTTTCCAAATGGTTTAAATATGGCCAATATTCCTTCTGCAAACATTTCTGCAACTCCTGATTTTATCATTGCAGTTCCCAATGCTAAAGAAAATGCAATAACCATAATAAGTTCATAATCAATGTTTTTAACTAATTCTCTGGGTCTTGTAATTTTAAAAATAACTAGTCCTGTTAATAAAACGAGAAGTCCATTAAAAAATTTTATAAGTCCTAGGGTAGAAAGTAAAATTACAAACATTGTTCCTCCAACAAGAAAAGTAGTTCTTGCAAAACCGATTCTTCTGATTTGTTTTACTCTCGAAATTAAAAAAAAATCTGATTTGTTGTCTTTTAATCTAGCTTCAAAATATGTTCCAGCAAGTAGCATTATAGCATCTCCTGCTTTTAATTCAAATGCTCCTAACTTTCCAGCAGATATTTGTCCGTCTCTATGTATTGCAATTGCAGTTGCATCAAATTTTGCTCTAAAATTTACTTCTTTTAAAGTTTTTCCTCTTAAAGTTGAATTGTGAGATATTACAATTTCTATTACTTCTGTATTTTTTTTTCTTGAAAACATTCCAAGAGAAGGAATTTCGATACCATTTTTTGATTTTACAAAGTCTGCTACTGCATCGGTTGAACCGGTAAATAAAAGTATATCTTCTTCAACTAAAATTGTATCACTGGGAACGGCAGTTATTCGTGTGTTTCCTCTTAAAATTTCATATAAAAATAAACCTTTTAAGTTTCTTAAACCTGCTTCATTAATTGTTTTTCCTATAAGATGACTGCCTGTTTTGATTCTTCCTTCAACAATGTATTTTCTTTTTATTGATGGTAATTCATCTATTATATTTGTGTAATTTGGTAACATTTTCTGTCCAAAAAACAATATATAAATAATGCCTATAATTACCATTGGTAAACCAACTGCTGTAAAGTCAAATATTTCTAATTTTGGTAGGTTAGGAATTATACCTTGGTCAGTTACTAATCCGTTTACAATAAGGTTGGTGGAGGTTCCTATTAAAGTAGCACAACCACCAAGTATTGCTGCAAATGAAAGAGGAATCATTAATTTTGAAACAGACGCATTGAACTTTTGGGCATTATTATGTACATAAGGCATCATAAGTGCAACAAGCGGTGTATTATTAAGAAATGCAGACATTGGGGCAACAATAAGCATCATTCTTGCTGTAAAATTTCTTATTGATTTTGAGTTTTTGAAAATCGAATCGAAAAAGATATCTAAAACGGAAGTTCTTCTATATACATCTCCGAGAAGAAGAAGCATTACTATTACGGCTATTTGCTCATTAGCAAAGCCATCAAGTATTTCACTTGGTTCTAATACATGAGTTACTCCAAGAATAATTACTGAAATAATAAATGTCATTGCAGGACCAACAATTTCTTTATATAAAGATATTATGAGGAAAATTAAAACAAGAATAACTACAATAGTGTCAAAAGTCATTTAGAATTATTTGGCAATTTCTTAAAAGTAAAATTAATGTTTTTTTTTATCAAATTTTAATGAAATCATAATTATTATTAAAAAAGGTTTTAAAAAGGATTTAAATATGTTGTGTAGCATATTTTAAATAAAAAAAGGAAATGTTTATCTAAACATTTCCTTTTTAAAATAAAATTACAAAATTTAGTTATTGTTTTATGCGATTATTATATTCGGAGTATAAACTAATTTCTTCTTTCATCATTCTTTGCCTTAAAGTTGAAAGTAATTTTGCAGTGTCAGTTGGAAATTCCGATGTGAACTGACCATCTGAATATTTTTCAATATAATAATTTGCAAATTTAGAAATTTTCTCCCAATCTTTAGCAAAAAGATCTAATTTTATTTTTAAGTTAGAGTCTTTTTCTGCTTCTTTATAAAGGAAAGGGTATAATTCTTTGTCTTCTCTGCCAATATGAGCAACAACAATATCTGCTAATTTTTTTACAAATTCTATTTTTTTCTCTTTTGAAGAAATGTAATTATAAATAGAGGATAATAATTCCTTCAAAGTATTGTGTTCTTCAACGAGTTCTTGTATTAAGTTTGACATTGTTTTATTTTAAGGTTTACAAAGATAGTGTTTTTTTTAAAAAGCAACAATTTTTTAACTTTTATGTTAAAAATTTATTTTAGAATTCCTTTTGAAATTACCAGTCTTTGAACTTGATTTGTTCCTTCGTAAATTTGGCAAAGTTTAGCATCTCTCATCATTTTTTCAACACCAAAAGAACGAGAGTATCCATCACCACCCATTACTTGAACTGCATCTGTTGTAACTTGCATAGCAATATCTGAGGCATAATATTTTGCCATTGCAGAATATGTTCCTGGAGTTTTTAGTCCTTGCTCATAATACCAAGCAGCTTTCCAAGTCATTAATCTTGCAAGTTCAACTTTTGTTGCCATTTCTGCAAGCATAAATGAAACAGCTTGATTTGCGGTTACAGGTTTTCCAAATTGGATTCTGTTTTTTGCCCAATCTCTTGAAATTTCATAAGCTGAACGAGCAATTCCAACACTAAGTGCCGCTACTCCTGTTCTTGTTCTGTCAAAAGTTTTCATACCGATAATAAATCCGTGTCCTTCGCCACCTAAAATATTTTCTGCTGGAACTTCAACATCAGTAAATGTGATTTCGTTTTGTACAGATCCTCTTTGTCCCATTTTATCTAATCTTGATATTATTTCGATACCGGGTAAATCTGTTGGTACTACAAAACAAGATAGACTTCTTGCTCCTCTTGTTGGGTCGACTTGTGCAAAAACAGTTAAATATGTTGCAACTTCACCATTTGTAATAAATCTTTTATGACCGTTAAGTATATATTTATCTCCTTTTTTTATGGCAGTTGATTTTATTCCTGCAACATCGGAACCTGCATTTGGTTCTGTTAATGCGTATGCAGCTGCACCTTTTTCTTCGTTTAATCTCCCCATGAACCGTTTCATTTGCTCATCGTTTGCAGAAACAACCCATGGTGTTAGTGCTAACATATTAGCATCTATACTAATTCCAATTCCTGCACAGGCAGCACCGAGTTCCTCTGAACCTAATTGCGCGTCAAAAATACTGAGACTTTCACCTCCAAATTTTTTAGGTATTTGAGCATTCATTAATCCTTCATCGTAAGCTTTTTTTACAACTTCCCAGGGAAACTCTCCGCTTTCATCATATTTTGCTCTAACAGGAATAATCACTCTTTCTGCAAAATCTTTATGTTTTTCTATTAAATTTTGTTGTTCTTTTGTTAATGAGAAATCTACCATAATTAAAATTATTTTATTTAGTTTTTAGAATATTTATCAAGTATTTTTTCAAAATCATTAACTGTTATTTCATTATAAATATCATAATGAATAGGAGATTTTATTTGAATTCCTTCGGGTACATGTTCTGTCAATATTTTCCATTGCTCTTCAGTTAGTGATTTTATTAAATACGCAAATTTATGAGATATTGCAGATGGTTGTGCGTATTTATGATACATCCTTGCTATTGCTTTTAGCATATCTAAGTATGGTTGTAAGTCTGTTGTTGTAGATGCTTCTGCACTATCAATCCATGCAATAGGGACTTTTTGTATTGATTTTCTTTTTAAAATATCTGTTTTTAAAAGTAATTCAATATCAAATGCAAATTTCTTTTCAGTATTATTTAAAATGATTTTCTTAACGGTTTCTGATTTGAAGGCTTTAAAACCACATTGAGTATCAACGATATAGTTTAATCGAGTTAGCATTTTTTTCCATAAATAGATAAAAAGTTTTCCTCTTAAATTTCTTTTTCCTGTTTTTATTACAATTGACATTGGTTCTCTTCTTGATGCAATTGCAACATTTTTATTTTTGTTAATAATTTCGCCTACTAAAAGACCGCATTGACCAAGATGAGTAGATAAATCTGCATCAGTATATATAATTATATTATTTTCTATATTTTTTTCAGCGGCGTACCACATACCGTACTCAATTGAGCCGCCTTTTCTGCTGTCGTTTGTATTTTGAATATTATTAACTGTAGGATTGTTATTGTCAATAGCATCTTGTAGGTAAAGAACTTCAACACTTTTTCCTTTGTACCTTTTTTTTAGAATTTTTTGAGCGATTTCTCCACTTTTTTCGGGGCAACCATCATCAACAACAATCATATTCCAATTTATATTCTTAAAGCTATCTGTTAAGTTTTGTATTTGGTTTATTTTTTTTATCAAAAAGTCTTCTCCGTGTATATGTTCCTTTTTTGTAAGTATTCTTGTATGTTCTTTATAAACTGCAAATATTATTGTAATATTTATATGTTCTTTTATTTCGGAGAGGATTTTTTTTGATTTTGCAATTTTTACAGCAGAATGAGCAATTAGAGAAAAGTTTTGTTTTTTTCTGCTCATAATTTCTTCTAAGGAATATATTTCTTCAATACTTTGGGTTTCTTTATAAAGATTATCTGCAAGTTTTTGAATTTTAAGCAAATGGACTTCATCTGTAAGATCTAAATCAATAATATGCTCTGCATTTTCAAATTCTTTAATGATTTCTTTGAGATACATTTTTAATGTTTTATTAAGATGTGCTAAATTAAAAAAAAAGATTTGTTGTAAGAATTTTTTTTTTAAATTATCCTTAAATCCTCAAATTAATAAAATTCTTTAAATTCAATAATACAATTTGCCTTGCCATGTATTTAACTCTTTAAATTGTTTTTTTATTTTATCTACTATCTCAAAATTTTTTAAACCTCCCCATTGTGGAGCAATTAATAAATCTTTTGGAGATTCGCTTATAAATCTTTCAATTATAATTTTAGGGTTTAATCTTTCAGAAAATTTCACTACAAAATCTATATATTCTTTTGCGGAAAACAAATTAAACATTTCCGGAGTTTCCGAAAATTGTTTAGCCATTTTTGTTCCTTTTATTATTTGAAGTTGATGAAGTTTTAAAGTCTCAAAATCAAGGGCTGAAATAATTTTTGCATGATTTAAATTATCATCTCTGCTATCACCCGGAAGCCCTATAACATAATGGACACCAATATGTAATCCTCTATTTTTTGACATTTCCAAAGCCTTAACTGTTTCAGCAAATGTATGTCCTCTATTTATTTTTATTAGTGTTTCTTCATTGCATGTTTCAATTCCGTATTCTAAAACAATATAATATTTTTTTGCAAGTTCTTGAAGGTAATCAAGCAAGATCTCATTTATACAATCTGGTCTTGTTGCAATAACTAAGCCTATTACACCTCTAACTTTTAGGGCTTCATTATAGTATTCTTTAAGAACATTTATATCTTCATAAGTATTAGAATATGCTTGAAAATATGCAAGGTATTTTTGAGTCTTATATTTCTTTGAAAAAAATGCAATCCCTTCTTCAAGTTGTTCTTTTATTGTTTTCTGTGGACTGCAATAAAAGGGGTTAAAAGTATCATTATTACAATATGTACAACCTCCCCTACCCTTACTTCCATCTCTATTTGGGCAGGTAAAACCGGCATCAACTGCTATTTTCTGAATTCTTGTATTAAATTGTTTTTTTAAATGAGAAGAAAAATCGTTAAATGGATTTTGGTGTCCCCAAGAATAAATATTTTTATTTTCTTTCAAAATTGATATGTTTCAATAATTTTCAATAATAATTAAACATTGAAATATATTATAGTTACAGATAAAATTATTAAAAATATTAAATTGCTTAGAAACATGCCATATTTGAACGTGTTACAATAATAATAATTAGTATATCCTCACATTTTTAAGCTCTCTGCTTTATTTTTCTTTCATTTCGTGTTCAATCATATCAAAAGCTTGTTCGTAAGTAATTTTTTTTGCAATAATCTTTTTGTTTTGGTCTAAAAGATACAAGACAGGCGTTGATCTAACATCAAAATTGACCCTGAACCTGTCAAACGGATTCCAACAGTTTGTCCATTTGTAAAGTTCATGTTTTTTAATAAATTCCAGCCAATCTTTTTCATCCTTAGCATATCTTTTCCAATCTGTTATATCTTTTTGCATATAAATTGAAATAATTTCAACTCCTTTTTCCTTAAACTCTTTTTCAATATATGTTTTATAAAATAAAGGAGTTTCTTTTCTGCAATGGCTACATGAAGGAGTCCAAAACCAAAGTATTGTATATTTAGCTTTAAAATCTTTTAGGTTTGCTGTTTCTTCAAAGAGTCTAAAATATTCTGTAAGCAAATTAACTTTTAAATTATATTTAATTATACTGTCTGCTTCAGACTTTTCAATTTGCAAAGCTTTTGCTTTATACTCTTCATTTTTTATTAATAAAGAATTAATTTTTAATGTGTCAACCGGTGCCAAACTATAATTTATATTGTATGCTTGATTACCAATTAAACATTTTTTTCTGTGAGACACTTTTATTTTCAAATCTTCTATAAACTCTGGATTACTCCATTCTGCTTCTTTAATGTAATACTTTTCTGCTATATGAACAAAAACATTTTCGGCAGTCATTATTTGACTTGAGGCATATTTATTGAATAAATAAACTAACATAAATCTAAATAATTCATCGTTTGAACGAGATTTTTCAATAAGCATATCAACTTCAGGAATTAATGTATCCGGATGTTGCATTAATACTTTGTCCAAATATGTTTCTATTGTGTTTTTAAAAATTGGTGTACGCAGAAATCTTGCGTCTGAAACATCCATATTATCAAAATAATGATGTCTAAACCAATAGTATTGTTCTTTCTTGTCTGTAATTGATTTTGGGACTTCGGGTCTTCTTGTTGCTTTTAAAAATTTAGCAAAAAATAAGTTTTTGTTTTCAGAAATAAACTTATTATGATAAGTATTCATACCTTCAACAATATTTGTTATTTCAATATTAATTTCTTGAATTTTATTTTCATCGCCTTTAAAACTTTCACGTTTTTTCAATAACTCATTTTGTTTTTCTTGAACACCTGTTACCATCCTATGATACTCAGAAAAAAATACATTTTCCACAGAATTTTTAAAACTTACTGTTTCTGTAAAATTAAAAGTGTCTGCTGTTACAGAAAAATCTTGATCTTTATCTAAAATAAAATCAAACATTTTCTGGTTAGGTAAAAAGACAAAATACATTCCTCCCGGAAATGCTTTTTTACCCTTAAAAGTACCTACACCTCTATTGTCTAGTTTTATTGTATCGTCAGGAATCAACTGCTCGTTGAAATGATGCCCTAAAATAACATCCTGATTTTTAGCATTTTTAATTTTCACTTCAATGTTATATCCTTGTGAAAAAACGAATATTGAGCTAAGTGATAATAGGGTTGTAAAAAGTAGTTTGTTCATAATTTACTTATTTGATTTTTTTAGGAAACGCTACAAAATTAAAAATAATATATACATCTTTAAGAAAGTATTATTTTTATTTAATGATTTATTGTAAATTTGCTTTTGAAAGACAATGTTTTGTTTTTTTTAGTTGCAAATTTCTAAAAATATTTAATATGAAAGTAATTATTGCAGGTGCAGGAGAATCGGGGACACATTTGGCAGGTTTATTATACAGGGCAAAAAAAGATATTGTTATTTTAGACAATAACAAAAAACGCCTTGAATATTTAGATGCTCACTTTGATTTTTTAACGCAAGAGGGATCTGCAACTTCAATAAAAGACTTAAAAAAAACAGGAATTGAAAATGCTGATTTATTTATTGCAATAACTCATGAGGAGGAAATCAATATTACTTCCGGGATTTTAGCAAAAAAACTAGGAGCAAAAAAAGTTATTGTAAGAATAGATAATAAAGAGTATCTTGAAAAAGATAATGAGAAATTTTTTAACGAATTAGGTATTGACTCTTTAATTTATCCGGAAATTTTAGCAAGTGACGAGATAATAAGGCTTCTAAACCGTACAGGAGCGAGTAAAACATTTACTTTTGCTAATGGAAAACTTCAACTATTTGCAATAAAAATTGATAAAGATGCTCCCATTATTTTTAAAACCCTACAAGAAGTAACAAAACTTGCAGGAGATATGGATTTTAGAGCTGTTGCAATAACAAGAGATGATGAAACAATAATTCCTAAGGGTTTTAATGCGTTTCATGAAGGAGATTTGTTTTATGTTATATCTAATACAAAAGGAATTGAAAAACTAATGATACTTTCAGGCAAAAAACATTTTAAGGTTGAAAGCATTATGATTATGGGAGGAAGTAGAATTGGTTTTAAAACTGCTTTGAGATGTGAAAAAAAAATAGATGTTAAAATATTTGAAAAGGACAGGGATAAATGTGAAATTTTAAGTGAAAAACTTGAGCATAGTCTTGTTATTCATAGTGATGGAAGGGATTCTGAGTTATTAAAAGAAGAAGGGATTGAAGGAACAGATGTTTTTATTGCTGTTACAGGAAATTCTGAAACAAATATATTAGCATGTTTGCTTGCAAAAAAATTTGGTGTTTCAAAAACAATTGCTGAGATTGAAAATATGGACTATTTACCCCTTGCTGAAAAAATGGGTATTGAAAGTGTAATTAATAAAAAAATTATTGCATCCGGACATATCTATTCTCATATAATGAGCGAACAAATTTCTTCTGTGCAATGTTTATTAGGAAGCGATGCAGAGATTTTAGAATATACAGTTCCAAAAGGAGCAAAAATAACGAAAAAAGAGATTAAAGATTTAAAATTTCCTAAAAAAGCAATAATTGGAGGCATTGTTAGAAATAATGAAGGATTTATTGCTAAGGGAGATCTGCAAATTAAGGAAGGTGATAAAGTTGTTTTGTTTGCACTCCCGGAAGCAATTGATAAGGTTAGCAAATACTTTTAATACATTTTTATGAGACAGTATCCTTTCAACCAAAGTTAAATCATTTTAGTAATAAGATTGATAGCTTCTGTTAGATTTTGTTTTGCATTAGGTGTTAGGCTTTTTCCTAACTCCCACTTATTACCTTTAATTTTTAGAACCCAAGCCTTTGGTTGTTTTGCATAAACATCTTTGCATAGTGCCATTATTGCTTCAGGATTAAGTGCATGAGTTGTAAATGTTATTTCTCCATTTAATGTACACTCTTCAAAAACACAGTTTTTTTCTTGTTTTCCTGCAAAAGCATCTACAAAAATCACTTGCTCTGCATTTGAAACTGTTTCAGCATCTTCAATATTTAATTGATATCGATAATGAAGTTCGCCTTTAAATGTATTCTTCTTTTCAATTTCATCTAGGAAAGCCCAGCCTAAGCCATCATCTTGGCGAGAGGAATTTCCTATTCCGAAAATCATTGTTTTTTTTGAATTTAAGTTCTTCATAATTATTGAAAAAAAACACACAAATCCACATGTTCCTCTTGAAACAGCATATTTTAGCTTGTGGTATTTGTGTGTTAGTATTATTTATATTTTCTAGCAACAATCTTACCATTACTATCAAGAATTGAAATTTCCAAAGGCATTTTTCCATTGCATGTGTAGCTCAACTTAAACATTAGATTTTTCATAAATAGCAATTTAAGAAAATGATAGTTTCGGTATGCTTTATTAAGTTAGCAAAATAACCACACCGAAACTTCACAAAAAGTGTGTTACGATTTAAATTTTTTATCAATAAGTTTCCCATTACTATCAAGAATTGAAAGTTCCAAAGGCATTTTCCCCATTGCATGTGTTGCACAACTTAAACAGGGGTCGTAAGCCCTAATTGCAACTTCAACTTGGTTTAACATTCCTTCTGTAATTTCTTCTTTTTTGTCAAGAACATTTTGAGCAACCCAACCTACTGCTTTATTCATTGGT
>CAMZKV010000015.1 GCA_947311445.1 uncultured Chlorobiota bacterium
CAATTAGCTCTGTGTATTGCTTTTTGTATTCTACTTCAAAAATGTTTTTGATTGTTGGGTTGTCTCCACGAAACAAACTTGTGTTACTTTCAATAAAAAATAATGTAAGTGCTTTTACCCCTTGTTCAAATAATAACTTTTCTTTTTCAAAATGTATTTTAATTGTTTCTTTAATCATTGCCCGTAAGGATTCGTCAGATAAAGAATAATCTACTTTTACAATAGTATCATCTGCCAAAACAAGTTTGTCTTTTAGGATTTTTTTTATGTTTTTACCATTAAATATTTCCCCTTTTTTAACTTGTTTTCTTACTATAATTCCGTTTGTTAAAGTGCTTACGTGGGCTATATTTTTAGAGCCTATTTTTTCTATACCAATAAGAGTATCCGTATTTTCTATTATATCTTGTGTATAAACTACAATTTTTTTTACCAAATTTTGACGGAACGAGGAAATACTATCCAATACATACGCAACGTTTGAAAGAACTAAACTATTTTTCTTTTTTGGAAATGTTGCTCCAAAACGTAAAAAGTAATTTTCAAATCCATCAAAATAAGTTTTAAAAGCATTGCCTTCAAAACGGTGAGGTTCATCCATTATCACAATTGGATTTAATCTTTTCAAACTCTCTAAATATGACTTTGGTGGTTCTTGATTGTTTGTAAATAATTCAGGGGTATTAATTTCTTTTTCTAATGGACGATTAAGAATATTGTCTCTGTGTCTAAACGAACTTGGTGTCATTACCAAAACCGATAATTGAGAAGTGCCTATAAATTGTCTTACTGCTGAAATGTTTCCTCCTTCGTAAACAAAGGTTTCAATTTCTTTTTCTTTTTCGTTAGCGTAGTAACTTTTAAAGTAATTTTTAGTGTCCTCTAAATTTGTTTTTGTTCCTTCACGAATGGGCACAGTAGGAATAAGAATGATGAATTTTTTGTAAGCAAAATTTTTGTTGAGTTCAAAAATGGTTTTGATAAATGTGAAAGTTTTACCTGTTCCCGTTTCCATCATTATGTCAATATTTTTGGTGTTTTGAACGGGAAAGTTATATTGGTGTTTTTTATGGTGTTCAGTCAGAACATCAACAAAATTAATTTTTTGACGCAGTTTTTCAAAAATACTAATAATGTTATTTACGCAATCTTCCTGATAATTTTGTATTTCATATTGAAACTGTTTTGCTTCTATTTTTGTCGTCATCTATTATTCTATTATTTTTAAATATCTAAATTACAATTTTTCTATCCGTGAATTAGTGCTTTGGGTTTTCATTTCTTTAAATTTTGTAGCAAAATTATCATTCTGTTACGTTTTTTCTGCTTGTGCCTAATATTTCGGTTTAAATCTGTCATTCTCATTTTCATCCTTAAATCTATTTTTTTCAGTATCCGTTTTTTTAACTTCTTTACTTTCTTCAGTTTTTTCGGGATTTTCTTTGTGTGTTTCTGTTGTTTTTTTGTGTTTGTCTAATAATTCTTCCCAATCATTTTCGTTTTTAGTTTTTTGTTCTTCATTTTTTATATCTTCTTCTTCTACATCTTTTGATTCTTCAAAAATATTAGAATCGTTTTCATTATTTTTATTTATGTTTGTAATTCTATCTAGAAGTGTTGGTTTTTCTTTTTCTGTAACAAAAGAAGCATATAAAAATATTGGAAGAAAGACTGATACAGCAGAAATAATAACATTTCCGAAGCCAATTATAACATTAAAAAATGCTGTTGTTACTTGGTTGCTTCCTATTAAAGATGCAGCTCCAATTGCTCCCACAAACATAGCTGATAACATTGAAGTTAAAATTCCCAAAACAAAAAAAGTTCCAAAAGTAAACCACCAACTACCTTTTATAAGGACAAATGATCTGGAAATTGAGTCTCCAATGCTAAGTTCTTCAAAAATAATAACTACAAAAATAAGAGATAGTGCAATTAAAAGGTAAAAACCCGGAATAATTAATAAAATAAACCCTGCAACAACCATTAATCCTGCAAGAATTTGTCCTCCAAGAACCGTAAAATATCTTTTTGATAATTCATTCCAAATATCTTGCATTTCAAAGCTTCCTCTTCCGTTTTCAGAATATAGTTTTGCATATACAGCTATTACAGTATATAACATAATTCCCTGAAAAAGATTCAAAATTATAATTATAAATGTTCCTCCTGTGTTTTGTGTGGTTTGCGTTATATTGTTTCCTTTAAACATTTCAATCATTTTTGTAAAATCATTTACTGTACCAAGGTTAAAATATGAAGAAAAAATTGAGTTTATCAACACAAAGGGTCCTACAAAATAAAATAAAACTTTAATTATTGGTTTTATCTCTTGTATAAAAAAAGATATTGTTACGCTTATTATTTCTCCAAAGTCTCTTTCCTGAAAAATTTTTATGTCTTGTTTGTTCATTTTTATATTTTTTAATATTTTGGTTTAAATCTATCGTTTTCGTTATTATCTAAAAACCTGTTTTTTTCTTTGCCGGTACTGTTAGTCAAGCCGTCCTCTTTTTTTGTTTCTTTTTCCTTTATTTTTTTTGTTGTTTTATTAGAATAGTCTTTTTCTTTTGTTTCTGCTATTTTCTTTTTGTGTTTTTCTAAAAGATCTTCCCAGTTATCTTCTGTTTCAGTTTTTTCTTCAAAAATAGCCCCTTTTTTTATCTCTTTTTCTTTATTTATTGAAGCTATTCTTTCTTTTAATCCCATACCTTCTTTATTTGTAATCAGGCTAAAATACTGAACAGCAATTATTGTTTGTTTTAAGGAAACAAAAAACATATAAGCTACAAAATATAAAGATATAAATAAAATTAATACAATAACAGAACCCGCACCAATAGTTTTTCCTCCAATAGCTGCGACAATAAAAATAACATAAATAGGAATTATAAACACGTAAGACGCAAAACCAACGATTAATCCAAAAACAAATGTTAGTCCAAATGTTTCCCACCAATGACCTTTAATAATTTTAAAACTTCTGCTTATTGATTCTCCTATATTAGCATCTTCATAAACAATAACAATTGAGAAAAAGGACATTGCAATAGCTAAATATATACCCGGAATATAAAAAAATAAAAAGCCTAGAACAACAATTAGAGAAATCAAAATTCCAGCAAAGAATATTTTAAAAATTTTCTTTTTGATTAAATTTCCAACATCTTCAATTGTAAAGTTCCCTTTTCCTTCTTTTACATATAAGCTAATGTAACTGTGGGTTGCGGCGATAGACACAAGAAACCCTATCATTAAAAATAATAAGATTAAAAAACCATATAAAATAACAACTTCATTAGGTTCTGTGTTTGAAATTGAAGCCTTGTATATTGAATTTGAAATCAAAGAAGTTGCTAAAATAGTAATTGCTAACCAAGGTCCTGCAAAACGTAGAATTGTTAAAGAAAGAAGTTTAAATTCTTGAATAAAGAAATAAATTGGAGCTCCTAGTTTATCACCAAAATCTCTGGTTTTTATAAAATCTACATTTTCTTTTTTCTTTTTTTCCATGTTTATCTAACATTTTATATTTGCCCTTTGAGATAAGAAAAAAGGGATAAAAAACTAAATCTTTTGTATTAATTTTATTTTTTGCTTGTTTATTTCAGGATAAATAAAGAAATACCAAATTATCATTGCCATTGACAACACAATTATTCCAACTCTTATTATATCGTTCCATTCTGTATGCCTTGTAACAAAACCTTCTAAGAAAGCAGCAAAAATGATAAAAGGAATTAGGGCAACTATAATTTTTGTACTGCTTTTTGCTCCTATTAAAAAAGATTGTTTTCTTGAATAAGTTCCAGGAAAAAGAATGCTATTTCCGAGCATTATTCCTGCTCCTCCAGACACAATAAGTGTAAATATTTCAACTGCTCCATGTATCCAAACTGTAATTAAAGACTCTTCAAGAACATTATACTGATAAAAAATATAATGAAATGTTCCAATCATTATTCCGTGAACAAAAATATAATAAATTGATCCAATGGATAAAAGTAGTCCAAGAAGATAGACCATAATCATTACTTTAACATTATTAATAGCAATTAACACAAACATTGACAAACTGTCCATATCTTTATAAACACCCATTGGATCGCCTTTTTCAATATTGTCTATTGTCATGTTTACGTATGAATCTCCAAGAATAAGTCTAGAATACTCACCATCGTTTACCGAAGAAACAACCCCAATAAGAACTGTTACAAAAAAAATAATTAGCGAATAAAAAATATATTTTCGGGTAACCAAGAGCTCCTTTGGTATTTCATATTTCCAAAAAAAAGCGAACCTTCCCTTTTTTTCTTTTTTGTTTTTATATATTAATTGATGTGTTCTTGAAGCAAGGATGTTGAGATAGCCTTCTGTTTCACTATTTGGAAAATATGTTTGTGCATATGATAAGTCATCTGTTATCTTAATAAAAAGGTCTGCATATAAATCAGGATTGTCGGGGGATTTTGTGTTTAAAATCTTTTCAAATTGTTTCCAACGTTCGGCATTTTCATTTAAAAAAACTATTTCTTTCATTTATAAGAAGTTTAGGAACTCACAAATCTAACAAAATTGCACAAATTTTTTCTTATTTTTGTATTTCAAATTTATAATTTCAAAATTATGAAACAATTAGGAATTGAAACAGGACAAAATGTTATTATAAAAAAAGACTTAGCAAATATTGGCGAACGTATTGGTTCTCAGGCAATTGACTATTTTATTATTTTTTCCTACCTAATGATTATTTTTATGATATCTGATGCTTTCATTGGTTTAAAAAGCAAAGATATATTTATTGTTATTTTAATTATTCCTGTCTTTTTTTATTCTCTTTTATCAGAAATTTTTATGAATGGTCAAAGTTTAGGAAAAAAAACACTAAAAATTAAAGTTGAAAAAATTGAAGGAGGACAGCCCACGGTAGGGAGTTATATTATTCGCTGGGTTTTTCGCTTAATTGATGTAAATTTTCTATATGGCTCTGTTGCTATGATAACAATTGCAATTAATGGAAAAGGTCAAAGGCTTGGAGATTTAGTAGCCAAAACTTCGGTTATTAGTCTAAAAAGAAAAAATTCTTTAAAAAACACAATATATGTTGATCTTCCGGAGGAATATAAACTCTCGTTCCCAGAAATCGAAAAACTAGAACAGTTTGATATTCAGACAATTAAAGATGTTGTTGCTTATTATGAAAAAAATCTTACAAATAAGTCTGCAATATCAATGCTTAAAGATACTGCAACAGCAATAAAAGAAAAAACCGGTATTATATCTTTTGATGTTCCTTTGTTATTTTTGGAGAAAATTATTAAAGATTATAATTTTATTCATAAAGTTAAAAAATAAAGTGTTATTTTTTAGGTAAAATTTTTAGCAAGAAAATTTAAGGTTGTTTTTCCAAAAAGAAGTCTTTTAGATTTTATTTTTCAACCAACTGTTCATCTTATAAAAAAACAACGAAAGGATTTTGAGTTGAAACTTGAAGTTGTACTACCTATGTAACTTATAACAAGACTATTAAATATCATATTCATTGTTATAAAATTTTACTAAAAGAGAAGAAAAAACTATGTTTTTTTCCTTTTTTTTGAAAAATATGAGAAAATAACTTCTGCACGTTTTTTTCCAACCGCTTTTTCTAAGTTTTCTTTTTTAGATTCTGAAATTTCTTTTACAGAACTAAAAACATTAAATAAATCAGAAATTGTTTTTGCACCTACTCCCGGAATATTTTCTAGCTCTGATTTTATAAAATTTTTTGACCTTTTATTTCTGTGAAATTCTATTCCAAATCTGTGTGCTTCGTTTCTTGCGTGCTGAATAATTTTAAGTGTTATAGAATTTTTATCCAAATAAAGAGGAACAGTATCTCCAGGAAAAAACAGTTCTTCTAATCGCTTTGCAATTCCCAATACTTTAATTTTGCCAAAAAGATTAAGTTTCTTTAAACTAGTTACTGCAGAACTTAATTGTCCTTTCCCTCCATCAATAATTATTAACTGAGGAAGCTCTTGTTTTTCTCTAAGTAAGCGTTTATATCTTCTGTAAATCACTTCTTCCATTGAAGCATAATCATCTGGTCCTTCAACTGTTTTTATATTGAATTTTCGATATTCTTTCTTTGCTGGTTTTGTATTCTTAAAAACAACACATGCAGCAACAGCATTTGTCCCTTGAATATTTGAATTATCAAAACATTCAATATGACGAGGCAATTCTCTCATTCTTAAATCTTTTTGCATTGTTTGCAAAATCTCGTCTGTTCTTCTGTTTGCAGAAAGCAGTGTTCTTTTCTTAATTTTATCTAATCTAAAATACTTTGCGTTTCTTTTAGAAAGCTCAATGAGTTTGTATTTGTCTCCAATTTTTGGAATAGTAATTTTAAGTTCAGCAAAAGGAAATTTAATATTAAAAGGTAAAATTAATTCTTTTATTTCATTTAATCCAGACTGCTGATTATCAATAATTTGAACAATAGCATAAGGCAAAATATCTTCATTTTTTTCTTCTAATTTTTTTTTTAATTCAACTGTATGAACATTAATAATTGCACCATTTACGACTTTAAGATAATTTACATATGCAAACTTGTCGTCGGCTTCAATAGTAAAAACATCAAAATTTCCTTCTTTAGAAGTTATTACAGTAGATTTACTTTGATATTCTTGAAGAGTTGCTAATTTTTCTTTAATTTGCTGAGCCTTTTCATATTCAAAATTTTTTGCGTAATTCTTCATTTGCAAATTGAAAAACTCTTTTGCAGACTTAAAATTTCCTTTTAAAATATTATGTACTTGTTCAATTTTTTCGTTGTAGTTCTTTTGTGTCTGTAGTCCAACACACGGAGCTTTGCAATTGTTTATATGATATTCAAGACAAACCTTAAATTTATTATTTTTAATATTATTTTCTGTAAGTTTGTGCTTACAGGTTCTTAGCAAAAATAGTTCTTTAAACATTTTAGTAAGAACTCTAACTAAGCGTACAGAAGTGTATGGACCATAATATTTTGAACCATCATTTATAATGTTTCTAGTTTGAAAAACTCTTGGAAAAGATTCATTCTTTATACAAATCCAAGGATAGGTTTTGTCGTCTTTCAACATTATATTATATCGAGGTTGGTATTTTTTAATAAGGTTATTTTCTAGAAGCAAAGCATCTGTTTCTGTTTCAACAACTATATGTTCAAAACGAACAATGTGTTTTACAAGTATCTTTGTTTTTGCGTTATCATAATCTTTTGAAAAATAAGAACTTACTCGATTTTTTAAATTCTTTGCTTTCCCTACATAAATTACAATGTCTTTATCATTATAATAAATATAAACCCCTGGTTCTTTTGGAAGTTTTAGAGCTTCATTTTTTAGGAGTTGTTTTATGCTATAGTTTTTATTCATAAAAATAGTTCCACGTGGAACACAAATATAAGTAATTCATATTTAAATGCTTGTGTTTATTTTTATAAAACAAACAGTTTTGGTTTTCAGGATATTTATCTACCAAAATAAACCAACAATGCACTTATATCGGCGGGAGAAACTCCGGAAATTCTAGATGCTTGTCCTATATTTTTTGGTTCAATTTTTTTTAGTTTTTGTCGGGCTTCTGTTGATATGGACAATAATTTATCAAAATCAAAGTTTTTTGGTATTTTAACATATTCTAACCTGTTGGATTTATCAGCAGAAAGCCTTTCTCTTTCAATATAACTTTCATATTTTATTTGAATTTCTACACTTTCTAATATTTCTTTTTTTCTTTCTGTTAAAATAGTTTCAACAAAATTATTAAACTCTTTGTGATTTTCTAAAAGATGTGAAATGTGTATTTGAGGACGAAGCAAAACTTTATGAAGTTTCTCTGTTTGCTTCATTGGCGGAGTTTCCAAACTTTCTAAAAGATCTTTAATTTGTAAAGGCTTAATATTTGTTTTTTTAAGAAATTCTATAATCTTTTCCGTTGTTTCTTTCTTTTTTTTAACTAATTTATATCTTGTTTCTGATGCTAATCCAATATTATAAGACTTTTCTGTTAACCTAAAGTCTGCATTGTCTTGTCTTAATAAAATTCTGTATTCCGCACGTGATGTAAACATTCTGTATGGTTCATCAACTCCCTTATTAATAAGGTCATCAATTAAAACTCCAATATATGCCTCATCTCGTTTTAGAACAAACTCTTCTTTATTATTTACTTTTAGAGATGCGTTTATACCTGCAATTAGCCCTTGTGCAGCAGCCTCTTCATATCCTGTTGTTCCATTTATTTGTCCTGCAAAAAATAAGTTTTCTACTTTTTTACTTTCCAAAGTTAAATTTAGAAATGTTGGATCAAAATAGTCATATTCTATTGCATAACCAGGTCTAAATATTTTAACATTTTCTAGTCCTTTAATTCTATGAAGAGCTTCTTCTTGAACATCTAGAGGTAAAGATGATGAAAATCCATTTATATAATATTCAACTGTTTTTTCTCCCTCAGGTTCTAAAAATAGCATATGTGAGTTTTTTTCAGAAAAAGTTACAAGTTTATCTTCAATACTTGGACAATACCTTGGTCCTACCCCATCAATAATTCCTGTAAAAAGAGGAGAAAATTTAAAACCTTTTCTTAGCTCATTATGGGCATCAGAATTTGTATATACAATATAACAGTTACGCTGCTTTAAAGTATTTTTAATGTTGGGTAAATATGAAAACCTCCTAATTAAATTATCCCCTGGCTGTTTAATAGTTTTAGAAAAATCAATAGTCCTTCCATCCAAGCGTGCAGGTGTTCCTGTTTTCATTCTCTTAACGGGAATATTAAATTTTGCCAATTGCTCAGAAATACCTGTTGAAGGAGCATCAGCATCTCTTCCTCCCGGAATTTGAATTCGCCCAACGTGCATTAATCCATTTAAAAAAGTTCCATTCGTTAAAATCACAGCTTTTGCATAAAACTTTTTTCCTAAATTTGTTTTAACTCCAACAACTATATTTTCTTCTATAATTAACGAGCTTGCCATATCTTGCCAAAACGAGAGATTTGGGGTTTCTTCCAACATTTCTCTCCATTTTATTGTAAACTTCACACGATCAGACTGTGCCCTTGGACTCCACATTGCAGGACCTTTTGATTGATTTAACATACGGAACTGTATGCTTGTCAGGTCTGTAACAACGCCGGTGTAACCGCCTAGTGCATCAATTTCTCGAACAATTTGCCCTTTGGCAATGCCTCCTATTGCGGGATTACATGACATTTTTGCAATTGCCGACATATCCATAGTAATAAGCAGGGTTTTTGACCCCATATTTGCTGATGCGGCGGCAGCCTCACTTCCGGCATGTCCTGCTCCTATGACTATTATATCATAATAATTATTCATTCTATGTTTTTTATAAAGGTAAAAAAAAGACCCCATTGGCACTGTAATTTTTTCCTAACCAAAGCGTTCCACGTGGAACAAAGACCAAAAAGGCTTATAACTAGCAACTTACAAGTAGTTTATTAACCGTGCAGTTTAGAAAGATAAAAGCCCTCTTTTGTTGACATTTCTTTTTGCTGCTCATTCGTTTTATCATTATAACCAACTAAATGTAAAATTCCGTGTATCACTACCCTGTTTATTTCATTGCGAAAGCTTGTAGCAAATTCTCTTGCATTTTCCTCTACCCTTTGTTTACTTATAAACAAATCGCCAGAAACAATGCTGTTTTCACAATAGTCGAAAGTAATAATATCTGTATAAAAGTCATGTTTTAAATGTTCTTTATTCATTTTTAAAAGATATTCATCGGAACAAAAGATTATATTTATTTCTCCTGTTTGCAAATTCTCATTTTGAATTGCACTGTCAATCCAATCTTGTATGTTTTCTTGAAGGGCGAAAGCTTCTATATCTTCATAAAAAATATTTATTTTCATTATTAGTTTTTTACTAAATTGTTCCACGTGGAACTACAATTAAAACCCCTTATTTAAAGGGGTGTTTGAAAACTTTATTAACTTACTTAGTTAATTCTTTTGAGTATTCATCATACAATTTCTTATAAAAGTTATTTAATTGTATGTTTTTTCTATATAAATCTTCATTAAAAGTGTTTTCTTTTTTTGCTTTTTTAAAAATATCTTCTGCTGATTTATATATCTTATCTTTACCCTCTGTTGATTTTCTTTTATTTTCAGTTTTTCTTTTATTTTCGGCTTTTTCAGCCTCTAACAGTCTTGTTTCTATTCGTTTTTGTCGTTCTATCAGTTGAGGGCTTACTCTTCTATTTACAATATCTTTTTCGTTTTCTTCTGCCATTTTATCAATTTCTCTAAGCATTTTTTGGGTTTCGGGGCTTAAAGAAAATTGCGCATTTAGATCTTTCATCATTTGACGAAATATTTCTTGTTGTGCTAGCATTTTTGCTAATCTTTTATTTTCTCCGTTTTTACCCATTCCGCCTTTTCCGTCTTTCATATCTTTAAGCATTTGTTCCATTTGCTTTTTGAGACCTTTTTGCATACTTTTCAAATCTCCCATTCCTTTTTTCTTTCCTTCTCCCGGTTTTTTATCTCCTTTTTTTGGCTTCGTTTTTCCACTACCTGAGCCACCTGAATTTTGAGCTTTTTTCATTTGATCAATAATTTCTGAAAGTAGCAGAGCTAAGTTATTTGAAGAAGTCATTATTTCTCCTTGCAATTTCCGTGCTCTTAAAACTTTTCTTTTTTCAAACTCATCAGGAACCTGTCTTAATTTTGAATTTATTTTATATACTTCATCTAAAATAGGTTTTGAAATTTGCCTTACCCTACCAGCCAACGATTTTAAACTATCGTTTATTATTTTAAAATCTTCCTTCATGGATAATTGAGTATCTGTAAGGTCAATATATTTAGGATCTGTGTTTCTTATATTTTTAAAGTCTTCTTTTATTTTTTCTTGCTTAAATGAAAAAGTTATAATATTGTCGAGAATTTTTCTTAAACTTTCAATATCTTCACCTTCCTGTTCAGAGGAATTGGATTGCATCATTGACTGCATATTTTCTGCCATTTTCTTCATATTTGTTGAGTTTTGCTTTTGTGATTTTGATGCCTTGTTCTTTTTCCCTTTTTCTAAACTAGATTTTGACTGTTCAAATTCCTTTTTTATTTCTTCTTCGTCATTTTTAAAATCTTCCATTTTCATTGGCGACTTTAATTCATCATTCAGTTCTTTTGCTTTTTCATAGTTTTCTTTTATTTCGTCAAAACGCTTTTCAATATCGTCTTGTTTAGATTTTAATTCTTCTTTTTTTAATTCATTATTTTTTGTTTGTTCAGAAAGTTGCTTTTGTTCTTTTGAAAGTTTATTTAACTCATCAATAGATTTATTTACTTTTTGTTCTAGCTGCTCTCTTTTTAAAATTTCTTTTGTTCTATCTAAACGTTCTTTCATTTCTTTATAGGAAAATTCATTTTTTTCAAGAAGTTGGTTCATCATTTTTTCATTAAACTTTTCTTGAAGTTTTTTTAATTCTTCCATTAGCTTTTTTAACTCATCGGTCATAAGTTCATCTAAAAGTTTTTGTATTTCTTCTTGTTTTTTTAATATTTCTCTGTCATCTTCATTGAGTTTATCTTGCATTTTATTTTTTTCCTTATTTTCTTGTGCAATTTCTTCGGTGAGTTTTTGCAATAAATTTTGTTTCTCAAGAACATTTTCTAGAATTTGTTTGTTCTCCCAATCGTTTGAATTTCCATCAAGGTTTCTTTCTCTAAGTTTTTGTAAATCTTTTTGAATTTCTTCTGCTAAACTCATACTTTTATCTAGCTTTTCTCTTATGTTTTTATTTGCAGAGTTTTCAAATTCAGAAATTTCATTGAATGTTGGGATTTTAAAAGTCATTATTTGTGTACGAGATGACTTAGTTCCTGAAACAGCATCATTATCCCATATTTCAAAATAATATTGAATTATATTAATGTCTGTAGCATTTAATGAATTAAAATTAAATGTATAATAAAATTCTTGCTTTAGTTCTCCTTTATTAAATTGTAAATAATTGGTTTTATACTTTATTGTTTTATTATTTTCTTCAGTATTTTTGGGAACAACTCTATATTTGAAATGTAGTTTTTTTATTCCGTAATCATCATTTAGCATTCCTTTAAAATAGGAAATAAAAAAGTTTGTACTATCTTTTAACTCTTGAACTGCAATGGATGGATATAGGTCAGGAATAACAGAGATATTAAAATTTATTAAATCCTTATTTATAAAATGTTGGTTTTTTACGGATACTGAATAATTAAAATTTTTAAATATTGTTTTAGAAAAGGTAAATATTGAATTGTTTTGTTGTGTATTTATTATATTTTTTTCAGATATTAGGCAAAGACTATCTACATTTTTAGAAATAAACTTCCATTTTAATTTTGAACCAAAAGGAACTACAATGTCTCCAATATTTGTATAGCTTGTATCCTGTTCTCCTGTATATGAAGGGACATCTACATCAACATAAAAACTTAAAATCATAGGAGATGGAAGTACATTTATTTTATATTTATTTGATGAAATATCCTGTGAAGAAAAATAAAAATCAACAGAGTTATTTAAATTTATAAATTCATAGGAAAATTCTGTTTTGTTATTTTTATTAGATTTCATTAAGAAATTGTTTCCTGCATAATTAATAAAAACGTCTTTTGGAATATATTTACCTTTTATTTTAAGTTTTGCAATGAAACTATCACCTCTTTTTATGTTTAATGTATCGTTTAGTAAATTAAAAGTGAAAGGTGCAGGTTCTTTAAATTCTTTTTCAAAATTTACAATTCTTTTGTTGCTCTCTTTAAAAATTGAAGGAGATATTAGAAAAAGTGCAACAAAAACAAGCAATACTGGTAGAGCATATTTTAAATATTTAAGATTATCTTTATGTTGAACAGCTTTTTTAAAAGAAAAAATTTTTATTCTTTCTGCTTTTTGATTTATTGATGCTTCTACTAAAATATTGTTATCATTTTGATTTTTTAACTCAAGAATGTTAATTAGTTTATCTTTAATCTCAGGAAAATACTCAGAAATAATATTTGATGCTTCTTTATAGGATATTATTTTGCCAATTTTTATTAATTTTAAAAGGGGAACAAAAATATACCATATTGAAACTACCAATAATAGTGAAACTAATAAAAAGAAAATTATGGTTCTTCCTGCAATGGAAAAATGTATATAAAACTCTGATAATGTTGCAATTAAATATGACGAAAGTAATATAATAAAAGTTAATATTATTCCTCTTACTAATCTTATTTTATAATATTTCTTTATAAAATTATCAAGCTTTTGTATAAGATTGTTATATGCTTGCATTTTTTTGTGTGTGTTTTTTTAATAATTTGGCCAATTAACGTAACCATTTTTGAGGATTCAGTTTATTGTTAAGATACCAAATTTGAAAACTTAATATTCTTGAACTTGGTATTCCAACAATTTTTCCTGCTTTTACTTTTTCACCTTTATTAACAAAAACTTCTGCTAGGTTTGAATAAACAGTATAGTATTGTCCGTGTTTAATTATTACAGCATTATGTCCTCCGGGTATTTTTAAAACTTGTGAAATTATTCCAGCATAAACAGATTTTACTTTTTCTCCTTTTGCTGTTGCTATTTCAATTCCATCGTTATTAACTTGAACGTTTTTTAGGACGGAATGTGTATGTTTTCCAAAAGATGATGTAATAATTCCTTTTGCAGGAAATGGAAGTTTACCTCTTTTTTTTTCAAATCTTTTTGATATTTTAGATTTTTTAACATTTTTATTTGATGCAATATTTTTCTTTATTGATTTTCTTAAAGATGATGCAATTTTTTCTTTTAATTTTACATCTGCAAGCAATTGAGATTTTTTAGTTTGCAGACTTTTTAAAATTTTTGATAGTATTGATTTAGATTGATTTAGTTGAATTAATTCATCTGTTTGTTTTTCTTTTAAAATTAATTTTGTATTTTTTTGTTCTAAAAGATTATCATTAATTATTGAAATACTATCTGTTAGTATTTCTAAATCTTTTGTTGTTTGTTCAAGGTATTCTGTTAGATATTGTAAATATACAAATCTTTTATATGCTTGATTAAAAGTTTTAGACGAAAAAATATACATGGTTTTGTCTCTTGTCTTCCTAGTTTTATAAGCATATAAAATTAGTTCTTCATATTCTTTTTTTAATCTGTTTATTTCATTTTGATATTTTTCTTTTTGTTGTATATTTTTTAAGATCTTATTTTCTAATATTATTATTTCTTTATTTATTTTTTCTATTAATATTTCTTGGAGCTCAATTTGTTTCTGCCTAATTTTATACCCTGTTAAAGCTCTAATAGATTTTTTATCTAAGGACTTTAATAAGATTTTTGCTGCTTTTAAATCTTTTTCAGCTTTCGCTAATTTTGATTGAGCAAAAAGTCCTGTAGAAAAAAAAGACAAATTTAAAATTAGAAGAATATATGTAAAAGGTTTTTTAATCAATTTTTATTGTTTTATAATTATTAGGTGTAGCAAAATTAAGATTTAAAGTCTTATTTAACTTTATATTCTTATAAGATATATTGATATTGTATTTTATATTATTCTCAGTGAGTTTAATTCTTATATTTTGGGGAAATTTAACATTTTTAATTTTATTAAAGTCTGAATATAAGATATTTATATATTTATCATGTCCAATTTGAGAAAAATTATTAGATATTAAAAAAAAATTATTCTGTGTTATTTTTAGCTTATGATATATCATTTTTCCATAAAAATCGGTTTTTGAAGAAATTTCTAAGGTAGTATCGTTTTTTAAATATTCCAATTTGTAATTATTAATTTTATTTCCTGTTGGATAAACAAAAAATCTATTTAAAAAAATTGATTGAATTTTTTTAAAGTCTAAATCTATTGCAAATTTTTTTTCTAAGTATTTATAATCTATAATAATATATTCTTTTTTTATTTTGTCTAAAATTTTAATATTGTTTGGTTCTAGTAGCATTTTGTATAGTTCTATTCCAAAAGCAGGTCTAATAGAAATTAAAATAAATGTATCTTTTTTAATCTTAATAATTCCTTTTAGAGGCATAGATTTACCATTTTTCTCAAATTTACCATTAAAGCCTGAATAAAAAGTATCAAAATTTAAATAGTTAGATTTTATAGAATCTATTGTTATATAAACTTCATTGTTTTGTACGTTTTTTTCATTTAAATTTTTAGTATTTTTCATTGATTTTTTAAAAATTCCACATGATGAAAAAATACTTAAAATAAATATTAAATAAATAACTAATTGTTTTATATTTATACTGTTATATTTCATTAAAATTATAAGTCTTCAGCTTTTAATCTATTAATATTCTCAATTTTATATATTAATTCTTTTGATTTATTTCCAAGCTCCTTAGATAATTTCCAGCTTTTTAAGGCTTTTTGTTTTTTATTATTAGCAAATAAAATATCTCCATAGTTTTCAAGAAAATCTGGGTTATTAGATATAATTTTAATTGCTTTTTCTGAATATATTAAAGCTTTTTTATAATATTTATTTTCGAATAGTGCTTTAGCGTAAGTATCGCAAAAAACCGGATTTTCATTTTGATATTTTATACAAGTTTCCGCCATAGATAGGGCTTTTTGTAATTTTATTTTTCTTTCTGAAAGATAATATGAATAATTATTTAATGCTAAATAAAATTTAGGTTTTAGTTCTAATACTTCATCAAAATTTTCATCAGATTTTTGATTTTCTTTTTGACTATGATAGGTTTCTGCCAAATAAAAATGAAATTGAAGAAGAAGATTATTATCTTCAATAACAAAATCTTTTCCCATTTTTAAAACATTTATTGCCTCGCTGAATCTTTTAGTTTTATATGCTCCAATTCCATTATACAAAAATACTTTTGCTTGATTTGGATACATTTGCATATATTTTAAAGATTGTTGAAATAATATTTCATAGTTCTTACTATCGTAAGATACTTCAAATAGAGTTAAAATTAAATTAAAATCTCCTCTACTCAAGTCAGCAGCTTTAATTAAATATGGTAGTGCTGTGTTTTTGTCTTTTTCAATATAATATTCTGCAAGCAAGGTATTTGAAACTATTTTATTTGGATGTTTATTGTACAAAATTGTTAAAGCTTCTTTATATTCTTTTGGTGGAAAATTTGGGTGACTTCCTGAAATAATTAAATTTACTTTTTTATTAAATTTTAAATTAGAATTTAATAGCTGCTTTACTGTATTAAAATATTCTAAATGTTTGCCAATAAATTTGCAATATTTTAAATAAGAAATTTTTACATTTATATCATTAGGATATTGTTTTAGTAATTTTTTATATAAATCATCTGCTTGCTTATATTTATGTTCCTTTACAAAATTTTCTGCCATAAAGGCTGAATATTTAGCTTCATCAGGTTCGTTTTTAACCATTTCCTGTAAAGTTTCAATAGCTTTTTTTGAATCATTTATTTCTATGTAAATATTATATAAATATTCAGCTATTTGTATGTCAAAACCAAAATGCTTTTGTTTTTCTTTATAAATATAAATTAATTCATTAAAAACTTCATCTTGTTTTTTTTCTTTTTTTATTTTATCTAATAGAATTTCAATTATTGTGTCGTATAAAAGTTCATTTTTTGGAAATTGTTTTTGTAAAGATTTATATATTAAAAATGCTTTGTTTATATTGTTTTGTGAATAAATAATATCTGCTTCTAACAAGTTATACCAAAGGTTTTTAGATTGAAGTTTTGTAGCTTTTTCGGCAAAATTAAGTGCTGTTGTGTAATTTTTGTCAGACATAAAAAGACTTGCCAAATAATAATTTGATGCGGCACTTTTAGGATTTAAATCTAATGCTGACATATAAAATTCAACTGCTTTTTGTGAATTTCCAAGTAAACGGTTTTTATTTGCTTCACTAAAAAGGTATATAAATTTTTGTTCGTTTTTTTGCGTATTTATCCCTGAACTTTTCTTTGTTTTTGTTATTGAACAGGAAGAAAATATTAATATTAAAATTAGGATTAATATGTGTATTTTAGTTTTCAAATATTTATAAATTATTCAATGGTTTAAATATATAATTATACAATGATTAAGATATATAATTATTCAATGGTTTAAATTTATAATCATACATGTTTCTAGTGGTTTTAAGTTATGGTATTATAATCTCCAATGCTAAAATCGTCTTTTTCTTTGTTTATATTTACAAAATTTCCAATCATAGAATTTGAAAAAACGGCTTCTTTTATGTTAGTATTTGACTGAATTATTGAATTGCTTATTACAGAATTTTTAATTATTGTATTTTTACCTATTGAAACATAAGGTCCTACTACTGAATTATTTATGATGGCTCCATCATCAATAAAACAGGGTTCTATAATAATTGAATATTTTTGTTTGCTTGTTTTTGAAACTTTATTTCCAAGATGGTGCAAAATTCTTTGGTTTGTATGAACTGTTGCATCTTTGTTTCCGCAATCTAACCATTCTGTAACTGTTGCAGATTTGAAATTTATTCCATTATTTTTCATGTTTTCAAGTGCATCGGTAAGTTGATATTCATTATTGCCGCGTATATTGTTATCAATTAAATATTTAAGTTCTTTTCTTAAATTATTTCCATCTTTAAAATAATAAATTCCAATAATTGCTTCGTCTGAAACAAATTGCTTGGGTTTTTCAATAAAATCGGTGATATTACCACTTGCATCTTTTTTAACTACCCCAAAAGCTTCTGGATTTTCGACTTTTTTTGTCCAAATAATTGAACTTATATCTTCATTTAGGTCAAAATCTGCTTTAAAAAGTGTATCTGCAAAAGCAATTATAACTTTCTCATTTAAAGAAGGTTCGGCACAATAAATTGCATGTGCTGTTCCAAGTGCTTCTGTTTGATAATAAATTTTACCTTCTGCTCCTAAATTTTTTGCAATATCTAATAAAGTTTGTTCAACTTCTTTTCCAAAATCGCCAATTATAAATGCAATTTCATCAATTTTAGATTTTGATACTTTTGTTATTTCTTCTGCAAGGCGTTTTACAATAGGCTCTCCTGCAATTGGTATTAATGGTTTTGGAAGTGTTAGTGTATGTGGACGCATTCGTTTGCCCATTCCTGCCATTGGTATTATTAGTTTCATATTTTTTTAGTAATTTAGTATTATTTTTAAAAAAGATCTATAATTTTTATAATTTCATCTTCTGAGAAATCATCAGAATAATATTCTCTAAAAATTTTTTCTTTTAAGTGTTTTTCTGATATTCCAATATTTGCTTTTAAAATTCTTCTTTTTGTCATTTCTATGTCAAATTCTGTTAGTTCAAGATTTAATAAAAATCTTTCTTTTAAGTTTTTTTTCATAAAAATATCATGCTGAATTTTATATATTTCGTCAGATGTATCTTGCATTATATTAAATTATATGTATTTATTTTTAATTGCTTACTCCATTTATTAATATACTGAATATCAATATTTTGATTATATAATAACATTTTAATATCTTTAATTTGTCTATCACTTTTAAGTTGTTGTATCCACAATAATTTTGCTAAAATTAAATCTTCAATAGAAATTACATAAACATCATATCCAAATTCATTCCTTTGTATTTTATTGTTAAATGCTTCTTGAAAATATTTTGTATTTTTAAGAATAATAATATCAATTTTAAAGCCTGATTTTAAATCAATAATATTAAACATCTCTTTATTTTTTGTTGCTTTAACAATTGTTTCTTTGTTAAAATAAAAGTTTTTAATATTTACAATAAAATTATCAATATCTTTTTCTTGCATATGAACGACAATATTAATATCTCTGGTTGCTCTTGTAACAGCATAAAAACTCATTGCCATACTTCCGCTTAGCATATATTGTATTCCTAAATCATTAAATATTGTAATAATTCTTTTTAAGAGATTGAATATTGGCATATTTTTTTAAAATAATTGATTTTGAGGATTATAATTAATTTTTCCAAGATGTTTATATGCTGCTTCTGTAACTTCTCGTCCTCGCATTGTACGTTTTATAAAGCCTTCCATAATTAAAAAAGGTTCATAAACTTCTTCTATTGTTCCTGCATCTTCGCCTACTGCTGTTGCAATTGTGCCAACTCCAACAGGACCACCATTAAATTTATCAATTATTGTATTTAGAATTTTATTATCCATTTCATCTAGTCCTTTTTTATCGATATTAAGAGCATCAAGTGAATATTTTGCTATTTCTAAATCAATTGTTCCATTGCCTTTTACTTGGGCAAAATCACGAACTCTGCGAAGTAGTGCGTTTGCAATACGTGGTGTTCCTCTACTTCTTCTGGCAATTTCAATTGCTGCATTTTCTTTTATTTCAACATTTAAAATACTTGATGAACGGCTTATGATTGTTTTTAAAATTTCTGCATTATAATATTCTAGTAAAAACTTTATACCAAAACGTGCTCTTAAAGGCGATGTAAGAAGTCCTGCACGTGTTGTTGCACCCACAAGTGTAAAATTGCTTAATTCAAGTTGTAAAGAGCGTGCAGCAGGTCCTTTATCAATCATTATATCAATTCTAAAATCTTCCATTGCTGAATATAAATATTCTTCAATTACGGGACTTAATCTATGAATTTCATCTATGAAAAGAACATCATTTTCTTCAAGACCCGTAAGTAATCCGGCTAAATCTCCGGGTTTATCAAGAACAGGACCGGAAGTTATTTTCATATTTACACCAAGCTCATTTGCAATAATATTTGAAAGTGTTGTTTTTCCAAGTCCGGGAGGTCCGTGCAAAAGAACATGATCAAGAGCTTCGCCACGCATAATTGCTGCTTTTACAAAAACTTTTAGGTTCTCCATTATTTTTGCTTGCCCTTTAAAATCGGAAAATTGTGCCGGTCTTAATTGTTGTTCAAAAATTTCTTCTGCTTTTGATATTTCATTTGTTCTGAAATCCATATTGTTTTTTAATTAAACAATTTATTATTGCTTTTATTAGACATTTTAATAATTAGTTTTTTATTTTTATTCCATCAATTTTATATTTTCTGTTTGCTTTATATTCAATTATTGTGTCTAAATTTCCTTCTTCATCATATTTTTTCCATTTGCCAACCTTATTTCCTGCGGCATAGTTTTCAATGCGTCTTATTCGTCCATTTGAAAAGTAATATTTATGTTTTCCATCAGGATAACCTTCTAAAAAAGCACCTTCAAATTTTAGTTTTCCATTTGGGTAATAATGTTTCCAAATTCCTTCTTTTTTTCCACCAACATATTTTCCAATTTCAATATTATTATTTACAGAATATTTCCATTTACCTGTTTTTAAGCCATTTATATAAACTCCACTTGAAAGCGTATCTCCTTCTTCTGATAGTTCATAAGAAAATTCTATTTCATGTCCATTCATAAAACTACAAACTCTTCTTTTATTTTTATTTTCATAATACCAAATCCAAACACCTGTTGGTTTGCCATTTTTAAATGCTCCTTTTTGTTCAATATTTCCAGAATTAAAAAAAAATTGCCATTTACCTTCTTTTTTTCCGTTTTTGTATTTACCTTTTGATTTTATTTTACCATCTGCATATAAATATTTCCAATTTCCTTCGCGTTTTCCTTTTTTATTTACTATCCCCTCTCCTCTTTTTATTCCTTTATTTGTATATAAAATTGAATTTATAATTTTTCCTTCTTTATTATATATTTTATGAATTCCAACAGGAATTGTATCAATATATGCACCTGAATATTTAAGTTTTCCGTTTGCAAAGTATTCTTTTTTAACTTGTTTTTTGTTTTGAATATTATTATTTTCGTTTAGTTTTTCAAGTTTTCCATTTATGTAATACTCTGATTTTATAAGTTCTCCATAAATATTATATTCTCTATAATAACCATTTAACTTATCATCTTTATAATTTGCATAAGTTTTTAACTTTTCATTTCCATAAAAAGTTTTCCAAATACCTTGTTTTTTTCCAAACTTATCTCGTCTATTTAATTTTTCGGAATTTATTATGTTATTGTATGAATATTTTATAATTAAATTAATATTTCCAAGTGTATCATATTGTTTTTCAAATCCATGTTTATAATTTTTTTCAAATTGTATTGTTTTTTTTAATCTTCCTTTATCGTCATAATAATAAGATTTTCCATTTTTTTCTCCGTTTACATATAATTCTTTTGAAATAAGAACATTTTTTTGTTGGATGCTATCATTAATAAATTTGAATTTTTTACAATAACCACTTTTTATATTATTCTTATAATCAATTATTTGCGTAAGATGTCCTTGCCTATTATAAAATCTCCAAACACTATCTAATTTTTCATTTTTTCTGTTTCCTTCTGTTTTTAAAATTCCGTTTGGGTAATATGATTTCCAATAACCAACAGGTTTAGCATTTTTCATATATCCCTCACTTGAAATTTTTCCGCTTGGATATGTAAATTTATTATATCCGTTTGGTTTTATTTTTTGAGCTTTCAAAAATATTGAAAACAAAAAAATGAATATTATAAAAAATGATATTTTATAAAGATTTTTCATTTAATTTATTATTTTTTTTCATCATAGAAATAATTTCAAGCAAGCTAATATTTTTATATTAAGATAAATCTAACATTGCTTTTATTGGTTTATATGCTTTTTCTCTAATTTCTTTATCTACCTTAATTTCAGGAAGTTCATTAAGCAAACAAGAATATAATTTCTTAATGCTATTTAACTTCATAAACTCGCATTCA
>CAMZKV010000016.1 GCA_947311445.1 uncultured Chlorobiota bacterium
TCTTTCTCTCTTTCTCTTCTTTCTCTGTTACTTTACATCTCCTTCATCCTTCTCTTCATTCATTGCTTAATCATTTCCTTTCTCTCTTCTCCTTCACTTCTGCTTATCATTTCGTTTTGTGTGTTCGTTTCTCTTATTTACCTTGCTTCTATTTCTTCATTTTTCATCGTTAGACTTTCTCAATTTACATAAACGAGGATTATATTTATTTTCTCTTATTCCCTCATCTTTTATAAATTTTTCTCTTCTTTCTTTATCTTCTGTTTTTAGAATATTATAAAATTCATTTCTGATTTTTTTTACTTGCTTTTCGTATTTTGAGGTATCATCTTTTGTTAGTAAATCAGCAAAAAGACTTAATAATTCTTCTTTTGTTTTGGTTTTTAAATCAATTTCAATTTCTTTCTCTTCTTCTTCAATTTGCTCGGTTGCAGTTGATAATTCTGCTTGTTTTTCTTCTATTTCTTTTGTTTCAATTTCTTTAGAAG
Source organism: uncultured Chlorobiota bacterium (assembly GCA_947311445.1). GTDB lineage: Bacteria > Bacteroidota > Bacteroidia > Bacteroidales > JAADGE01 > JAADGE01. The sequence goes on from CAMZKV010000016.1 coordinate 489, forward strand.
AATCTTCTTCTGTATTTATAGAAAAATGTTCTATAATAGTTTTTTCAATAGGTTTTGTTTGAACTTTTTCTTTAGGCTTTTCTATTTTTTTTTCTTCTTTTACTTCTAAGGTATCTTTTTGTTTTGTTTCCTTAGTAGTTTCTTCAACAATTTCTTGGTTTTGATTCTTTTTTTGTTTTATTCTAAGCAATATTTTATCTGCGGGGCTTAATTCTTTATTCTCATTTATTGAGTCTAAATTATTTTCTGTATTTTTACTTTTTTCAGACATGGGTTTTGATTTTAATTTAAATAGTATAGAACATATTTTTTATTACAAACTGCGAAATTAATATTTTATAATAAACTAGTCAAAAAAAAACAGTTTAATCTTTGCTTTTAAATTTTATCATAAAAAAATTTATTTTTTAAAACAAAAAGAGATATGTTTGTCTTTTAATAATTTTTATAAAAAAAATATTGTGACAAAGAAAAAACTATTTCAACATCCTTGGAAATATAAAGAAGGTATTTTAATTTCTATATCATTGGTTATTATTGGATTAGTTTTAGGTCTATTAACCAAAAAGCCTATTAGCTCTCCAGCTTTCCCAACAAATCTTTCATTGATTGTTACTTATACATTATTGCTTTTTGCTGTATATAAGTTTGAATATAAACGACACATAGTTCAATGGTTATCGGGTATCCCCGCTGCAATTAGTTCTACTGTTTTATTTGCTTTTTTAGCTGCTTTGCTGGGTTTTATTCCACAAGTCAGCACAGGAATGCTTATGAATGACAGTTTATTATATAATCTTGGGCTTACACATTTAACAACAAGTTGGTTATTTGCATTTGGATATATCTTTTTTGTTACTACACTTGGCTTTGCAACAGTAAAAAACTTTATGCCCATTAAAAAGAAAAGGATAGGCGTATTATTAAGCCATATTGGTCTATACATAATTATACTTGCAGGAATTGCAGGTGATGGAGATATAAAAAGAACATATTTTATTTTGCCGAACAATGGAGAACCAACAGATATTGTAAAAGATTTTAATTCGGAAACAAGATATAATACTCCTTTTAAATTGAAGCTAAATAAATTTGACATTAAAGAATATAATCCAAAAATCGTTTTGGTTGATGCCAAAACAGGGAATATTATTAAGCAAAATAATAGCAGAAATTTTAGTGCTAAAAATAATGCAGTAGCTGATTTTAAAGAATGGAAATTAAAAGTAGTTGATTTTTTATACTCTTCCGCTCCTGCTGATAGTTTTTATGCAAGTTTTAACGAAACAGACACTTTAGGTTCTCTTCCATCTGCATTTGTTGAGATTTATGATAAGAATAACAAATTAATAAATAAAGATTGGATAACTTGTGGTAATTTTGTTTGGTTTAGAAAAAATATTTATGCTAACAAAAATTATTATTTTGCCATGCTAAGCCCTGAGCCAAAAGAATACAGCTCCGATGTTACTGCATATCTTCCGGAAGGGAAAAAAGAAAGTTTTACACTTAAAGTAAATAGCCCTAAAACCATAATGGGCTGGAAGTTATACCAAACAGGATATGACGACACAAAAGGTCGATGGTCTAACTATAGTGTTATTGAAGCAGGTAGAGATCCGTGGTTACCTGTTGTTTTTACGGGCATTTTTTTACTAATTGGAGGAGCATTCTATTTATTCTGGTTAGGAGGAAAATCTCTTGAGGAAGAGGAAGAAAAAGAATCAGAGCTTAATTAACTTCTATTTTTATTAACAATAAAAAAAACATAAAAAAACAAACATAATGAACTGGATAAATTTTCCATATATAGCAATCCCAAGTATAGTGCTTTTAGTTATTTCTTCTTTAGTAGTTATAGTACCAATTAATAAAAAACTAAGAACTATTATAGCAAACACATCTTCTGTATTAGCAATATTATTATTTGTTTATTTTATAATATCTCTTTGGATAAACCTTGATAGACCTCCGCTAAGAACTCTTGGAGAAACAAGATTGTGGTATGCTTTTTTTCTTCCAATTATTGGAATAATAACTTTTAACAGATGGAAGTTTTTTTGGTTTCTCGGATATAGCAATTTGATGGCTATAGTTTTTATAATTATAAATTTAACCCATCCTGAAACTTATAGCAAAACTTTAATGCCAGCTCTTCAAAGCTATTGGTTTGTTCCTCATGTTGTTGTTTATATTTTATCTTATGCAGTATTTGGTGTCTCTTGGATAGTTTCAATTGTTGGTTTGGTTAATTTTAAAAATAAAGACAATAAAAAATTATTGCAAATTGCAGACAATATAGTTTTCATAGGTTTTGCATTTTTAACTCTTGGATTATTATTCGGAGCTTTATGGGCGAAAGAAGCATGGGGACATTATTGGACATGGGACCCAAAAGAAACATGGGCATTACTAACATTTTTAGTGTACTTAATTTATATTCATCTGAGATCTTTTCATAAAGGAAAAGTTAGGATACATTTTTGGGTATTAAGTATATCTTTTGTTTTTCTTTTAGCAGCATGGTTTGGTGTAAACTATATGCCTTCTGCAAAAAACAGTGTTCACACATACTCACAGCAAGAATAATTTAAAAGTCCCTAATTATAGAAAGGTGTTTTATCAACATTTTTCCTTTTTTCGTATTTTAAATCTTTCATTACAGAAGATTTTATGTTAATACGGAATGTATAACTTTTATGGCTTCCAAACGGGATAACATTAAAGCTCATTTCCCAGCAATGCAAATCTCTATGTACAGAAACATTGACAGAAACAAATTTCTTTGCAGAAAAATCATATCTTGAACTTGCAGTAATTTTCCAATTTTCTGTTAAAGAAAAACTCCCGTTTAAATTTGCAGTTTGAGTTTTATCTGTTTCAAACGATTGAGTTTCTTTAATAAACTTTTTTCTAAGAACAAAATTATAACTTAAACTTAAATTCCATGGGATATCAAAATCTGCATATGGTATCTCTGGATTTGAGAAATAATAGAAAGGTGTTTCAATACTCGTATTTTCATTTGATTTATCTTTATCTTTTTTAGGCTTTAAAGAACCTGAAAAAGAGATAGATGCATTTGTAAACCTTGCTAACCTCCTATTTTTAACAAATTCATAAGTGTTTATTTTTTTTCCATCTTCATTTAAAATATATGGTTCAAAATTGGCAGTAAACCTTGCCGAAAAGTTCTTAAAAAATCTAGTGCTTCCAGAAACTCTTATTGGAGATAAATTCAAAGAATCAACAGCCAAATTATACGAAGTATTTATATTAAGACTTTCTAAAATCTTAATTTTTTTATCCTTCTCAATAGTATCGTTTTTATTTTTCATCTTCATCTCAAAAGTATTCCCCAAACTAAAGCTAACAGCTCCAGATTTCCCTGTTGGAGGGCTTCCATAAACAAACTTATCATAATGAGAATAATATGGAGTTACCTCATCCTCAGGATTATACCCATAGAAACCCCAAAATTCTTTTTCAAAATCTGGTCTATAATTATATGAAACAGAAGGAGACATAACATGCCTCAAAGCTTTAAAACGTCCTTTGTTTATATTGAAAGTTCCATATATTTTTGTTGAAAAGGGAACAGAAAAACTAAAATTAAAAGGATGTGAAAATTTGTTAATAGTATCATTTGTTATACCTTCTTTTAGCTCATCATTATCAACATATAAAATATTCCTTTCAATTAAATATTTAGAATAAAGCCTTCCCGTATAACTTATTGTTGGAGAAACATTAATAAATTCAAGCAATTTAAAAGAAGTGCTAATAGGTATTGAATATTTTAACCCATTTTTCATCTTATTAAAAGTAGATTCTGTAAAAAGTGTAGAATCTCCTGTTGAAACTGAATTTTTTGCATTAACATTTACAGAAAAACCTATTTTTTGATACCATTTTGAGCCTCCGGTTCCAATTTGTTTAAACGGAAATTGTTTTTTAACATTTAGAGAGACCGTTGGCAAGTTCAAATTAACAGAATGGGTTTTTGTATTTTGATTAACACCAAAATTTGCTGAAATATTAAATATACTTCCTGGTTTTGCCCATGAGTAGGATATATTTGAAGACTTTTGTGTACTTATTGCTTCATTAATATTTTTTGAATTTAGAGCAGTATGCTCAGATTTTCCAAAGTCTAAATTAACAGAAAAATTGCTATTAGGATTTGCTTTCGCATCTCTCCTGTACGAGCCTCTTGCCCAAAAAGTTGTTAAAGTTACAGAGTTTGGCAATTCTTTTTCGCCATTTTGATGTTTGCTATAAGAAAGATTTAATCTTCCGGAGTATTTATACAACTTTCTATAATTTGTATTTAGAGTAAGCCCCCATCCTCCTTTTGTATAAACTTCTCCTGTTAATGCAGCATCAAACTTATCACTAAAAACCTGATAATAACCTCCATTTCTCAGAAAAAAACCTCTGTTATTATCCTCTCCATATTCAGGGATTAAAATTCCAGAGGAGTTACTTTTAGGGTTTGGCAATAAACCAAAAGGCAAGCCTATGGGCAGAGGAATATCAGCAATATAAAAATTCATAGGTCCTGAAATAATATGCTTATCCGGAATTTTTATTGCTTTTGATAATCTAATATAATAATGAGGATGGTCTAAATTACAAGTTGTAAATTTTCCGTTTTTAATATGAAACTCTCCATTAGTTTGCTTTTTCCCTATTTCTGTATGCAAGAAAAAACCTTCGTCTTGCTTCATTTTAGCTCCTAAAACAAGTGCTCTTTTACTTTTAAAATTATATTTTATGCTGTCAACCGTAAATGATTCTTCTCCTTGTTTTAAAATTGGTTTTACTATAGACAAGCTGTCTTTTATACTTTTTGAGAACAAATAACTATCTTCTGTGCTTATTTCAACATACGAAGATTTTAGATTCATATCAGTAGCAGATAGTTCTCCAATACCATATAAAAACATTTTCTCTTCTGTCATAGAAAAAAGAATTGAGTCTTTACTGGAATAATCTATAACTTGGTCAATTGCATCAGGCGATATTAAATTTAACTTTATTGAATCAGATGCAATACTATCTATTTGAATAGTATCATTTTTCACACTCTCTAAACTAAGAGTATCAACAATAACACCTTTTACAACTTGCTGAGGAACAGTATCTTGCTGAGAAAAAGAAATATTAACTGTTAACACAAAAAATATTATAACAAAGCACTTTATATGAAATAATCTCTTTTTAATAATTAAATATATTAATTTTGTTGAAATTCAAATAACAATTATATTGCAAAAGTATAATAATAACATTATTTTTATGATACGTTTTGTATTAATATTTGTTAAAACTACTATATAGATCTTAAAATGATAAAACTTAAAAATATAATTTTTGTTATATCAAGCATATTTATTTTTAGTATAAATTATGCTCAAGACAAAACTGACAATGTAAATATTATTGTTATTGATGCCGGGCACGGAGGAAAAGACCCTGGAGCAATAGGCAAAAAAAGCAAAGAAAAAGATTTAACTTTAAAGTTAGCTTTAAAATTAGGGAAATATATTGAAGAGAACATTCCTGATGTTAAAATTATTTACACTAGAAAAACAGATAAATTCATTGAACTTCATAAAAGATCCGAAATTGCAAATAAAAACAATGCCGATTTATTTATATCAATACATGTAAATGCAAGTAGATCTAAAACTGCAACAGGAACATCTACTTTTGTTATGGGGCTTAACCGCTCTGCGAAACAAATGGAAGTTGTAAAAAGAGAAAACTCTGTAATTTTAATTGAAGATAATTATAAAATGAAATATGATGGTTTTGACCCAAACTCTCCCGAAACAGAAATAATTTTTTCACTATATCAAAACTCATATCTTGACCAAAGTATAAGAATTGCAGGAGAAATTCAAAATCAATTTCAAGATAAAGCAAAACGTATAAACAGAGATGTCAGACAAGCAGGGCTTGTTGTTTTATGGAACTGTTCTATGCCAAGTATCTTAATTGAAACAGGGTTTATTACAAATCCTGATGAAGAAAAATTTTTAATGTCTGAAAACGGACAAGCAATAATTGCTTCTGCTATTTACAGAGCAATTAAGAATTATAAAGACTTAGTTGAAGGTAAAAAAAATAACATCCAAAATAATATTACTTTTAAAATTCAAATTGCATATTCTTCAAAAGAAATAGAAACAACTCCTGAGAACTTTAATGGTATTGAAAATGTTGAAAGAGTTAAAGACGGAAATTACTACAGATATTTCACAGGAAATGCAAAAAACTATGAAGAAATTGCTGAACTTCAAACTAAAATAAGAAAAAAAGTTTCGGAAGCCTATGTTATTGCCTTAAATAATGGAAAATACATAACAGTTAAGGATGCACTTCAATTATTGAATAATTAGTTTTTTAGAAACTTTTATTCTAATAACAAAATTATGAAAAAATGACAAGAGAACAAAAAAGAGTAATTAGAACAGGAATATTTTTTACCATAGTAATATCGTTAGCAGTTTGGGGAGTAAATTACATAAAAAGCAATGACCTAATTACAAGCAAGACTAAACTTTATGGCAAATACTCTAATGTAAAAGAACTGTCAGTTGGAAACCATGTATATTTAAATGGGACCAAAATAGGAAAAGTTGTAAAAGTAGATTTCCTTAAGCAAAATTTAAACAAATTAGTTGTAGAATTTCACATAAGGAAAGACATAAAAATTCCGGACAGTTCAATTGCTCTAATTAAAAGTATTGATTTAATGGGAACTATGGGTTTGGAAATTCTAATTAATAAAAATTCTAAAAAATTCTACAAATCTGGCGACACCTTATTTACAGATGTTGAAGCAAGTCTTTCTGAAGAAGTAAACGCTCAAATTATACCTCTTAAAATCAAAACAGAAAGTATGATTGGAACCTTAGACTCATTACTTGTTGCTTTCCGTGCTGTTTTTAATCCTAAAACCAGGGCAAATATAAAATCCAGCTTTGCACATATTAAAACAACACTTATAAATCTGGAAAGCTCTTCTGTGAAACTTGATAATATATTGGTTTCAGGAAAAGACAGAATAAAAATTATTTTAGAAAATGCAGAATCAATTACAAATAATCTTGAAAAAAACAATGATAATATAGAAAGAATTTTGAAAAACTTTGGTGATATTAGCGACACTCTTGCAGCTGCAAATATTACAGAAGTTATTAGCAATGCAGACGCATCTCTTAACAAATTCAGTAAAATTATGAACAAAATTGAAAAAGGAGACGGTACTTTGGGCTTACTTCTTAATGATAAAGAATTATACAACAAATTAGAAAACGCTTCTAATGACCTTGATAAATTATTAATTGACATTAAGGAAAACCCAAAAAGATATGTTCGTTTTTCTGCTTTTAGTTTTGGAAAAAAAATTATTGTTGAAGATACAGATTCTATTCCAAAAAAATGACAAAACAAGAAGCCGAAAATAAAATCATATTATTTAGAAAAAAACTTTCTTATCATAATCATAACTACTACGTACTCTCCAAGCCCACAATTTCGGATTACGATTATGACATGATGCTAAAAGAATTAGAAGCATTAGAAAAAGAATATCCTGAATTTAATGATTTAAACTCCCCTACCCTGCGTGTAGGTTCAGACAAGGACAACACATTTACACAAGTAAAACATGAATACCCAATGCTTTCTTTGGGAAACACATACAATTTTGAAGAATTAAGTGATTTCGACAACAGAATAAAAAAACTAATTGGAGAAAACACACCATACAAATACGCTTGCGAGTTAAAATATGACGGAACTGCAATTAGCATAAAATACAAAAAAGGGAAATTCTTCCAAGCAATTACACGAGGAGATGGAACACAAGGTGATGATGTATCGGAAAATGTAAGAACTATACGTTCAATACCCCTACAACTTCAAGGAAATAATTTTCCGGATTATTTTGAAATACGCGGAGAAATAATTATGCCACACAAAATTTTTTCTGAGCTAAATAAAGAAAGAGAAGATATTGGAGAACAAACATTTGCAAACCCAAGAAATGCAGCTTCTGGAAGTATTAAAATGAAAAACTCGGTAGAAGTTGCAAAACGTAAATTAGATGCTTTCCTATATTTTCTTCTTGGAGAGAATTTGCCATCAAACTCACACATTGAAAATTTAAACATTGCTAAAACATGGGGCTTTAGAATCTCTGGTAATAAAAAACTTGCAAATAATATTAATGAAGTTTTTGATTTTATAAATTACTGGGACAAAGAAAGAAAAAACTTACCCTACGATATTGATGGAATAGTTATTAAAGTTGATTCTAAAAATTTGCAAGACGAACTTGGGTTTACAGGAAAATCTCCTCGCTGGGCAATTTCATATAAATTTAAAGCAGAACGAGTTGCCAGTAAACTTATTTCTATTGACTACCAAGTTGGAAGAACAGGAGCAATAACGCCGGTAGCAAATCTTGAGCCAATCCAATTAGCCGGCACAACAGTAAAACGAGCTTCTTTACATAATGCAGATATTATTAAGGAACTAGATATTAGAATTAATGATACTGTTTTTGTAGAAAAAGGAGGCGAAATAATTCCAAAAATTGTTGCTGTTGATAAAGAGAATAGAGATATTTTTTCAAAGCCAGTAAAATACATAAGCCATTGCCCAAAATGCAAAACAAAACTAAAAAGAGAAGAAGGAGAAGCTAAGCATTATTGCCCCAATGAATTTACATGCCCACCACAAATTAAAGGAAAAATGGAGCATTTTGTTAGCAGAAAAGCAATGGACATAAACTGCGGTGAAGCAACAATTAATGCTTTGTTCAATGCCGGACATTTAAAAGATATTTCAGATTTTTACATATTAGAATCTAAGCAAATACTTGAATTAGAAGGTTTTAAAGAAAAATCTGTTACTAACTTACTTGAAAGCATAGAACAATCAAAAAAAACACCTTTTGAAAGAGTGCTATTTGCCTTGGGAATTCGTTTTGTTGGAAGCACTGTTGCAAAACTACTTGCAAAAAGTTTTAAAACCATAGAAAATATTGAAAAAGCAAGTATAGAAGAATTAATAAAAGTTGATGAAATTGGCGACCGAATTGCAAAAAGTGTTTTTAGTTTTTTTCGAGATGAACGGAATATAAAAATTATTTATAATTTAAAAAATGCAGGGCTACAATTTAAAAGTGAGAAAATTGAAGGAGAAACAGATATTTTAAAAGGTAAAAAAATTGTAATCTCAGGTACTTTTGCAAAATATTCTCGCAATGACTTAAAAAAAATGATTGAGCAAAACGGAGGAAAAAACACAAGCTCTGTTTCAAAAAGCACAGATTTTTTTCTTGCCGGAGAAAAAGTTGGACCATCAAAACTTGAAAAAGTAGAAAAATTTAAAATTCCGATAATTTCGGAAAACGATTTTCTTAAAATGATTAACAAATAAACAAATTTTTAATAATTTTGAAAGTAATGTTTCATTTTAAGAAAATGAATTAGCATTAGTTGTTTTTATTTACACGACAAAAAACTGTAAAACTATAAATAACCACATTTTACAGAAGTAGGCTTGCAACTTGCCCCATTATCATCTTTCCAATAAAAGAGTCTATTGTAATGTTTTACTTTTTTTATAGATATTAATAAATAAAAAAAATGAAACATTTTAATAAAAAAAAACGTACAAATAAACAAAACACAACTATTAAAAAAACTACTATGAAAAATAAAACAATTTTTAATTTCGGTATAAAAGATGAAATGACATCTTTTGAGAAAAGAACAATAGTTCTCACAAATAAAATAAGTTTACTCTTTTCTGTAATTATTCTCTTTTTAACATTATTTATTGTATTCAAACTGAAACTATACAGTACGGTAGCAGTTTTATCAGGTTTATTCTTTTTATTACTTTCAGTTCCTTTTATAAATAAAATAGGAGGAACAAGATTTTCCGGATTTTTACTATCTTCAATAATTCCAATCTTTATTGTTGCAGCATCTGTTATAGCAAAAATGGATGGAACCGAAAGTATTGATTTAGCATTATATATTTCTCCAAGAATTATTTTAATAGGAACTCTTGTTTTTCCTCTTATTTTAATTGATTACAGGAACTCATTCTTTTTTATAACTTCACTTTTAATACACTTTATAGTAATTTCCAGTTATCCTGAAATTCAAAAGTTTTTTGGAGTTGGAATTGAACATGCAGTTTATAATCCTGACACATACTCTCTTACAATATTTGTATCTGCTTTGGCAATGATAATTTTAATCCTCAGTTCTCTTTTCTTTCAAAAAATTAATATTGAAAACATAGAAAGCATTTCAAAACAAAATGAACTTTTAGAAACACAAAAAAAAGAACTTGTTTTAATACAAAATGAGACAGAAAAACTAAATCAAAAGCTAACAGAACGAAGAATTGATACAGAAATGAGCAAGATAAAACTTCAACAAAACAATAGAAGTTTGGAAGAATTTGCAAAACAACAAGAAAAACTTAGTGATGAGCTACGCATAAAAAACATTGAAGTTGAACAAACAAAGTTAGAAATTGAAGCATATGCAAAAGCACAAAACAAACTGACCCAAGAAGTTTTTGCTAAAAGTTTAGAAACACAACAAAAAAGTTTTGAAATTGAAACAGCATTTAAAAACTTAAAAATTCTTGGAGATATAGGAAAAAAAATTGTTTCAGTTATAACTGTTGAAGATATTATGCTAACTACCTATAAAAGCATTTCTGAATTAATGAAAGTAAATTTTTTCGCAATAGGAATACATAACGAAGATAAAAAAAGGCTTGATTTTTTGGGAACAATTAAAGATAATAAAAAACTAAAACCTTATTATTATGAACTTGCAAGAAAAGATTCATTTTCAGTTTGGTGCTATAAAAACAAAAAAGAAATTTTTATAAACAATTTGGATACAGAATACAAAAAATATTTTGATAAATACCCGGACTTACAGCATTTTGATGCAAAATCTTTTATTTATTGCCCTCTTTTCAATAAAGAAGAAGTTATAGGAACTGTTGCTGTGCACCACAAACAAAAAGATGCCTTTTCAGAAAAAAACCTTTCCATAATGCACAATATTGCAACATATATATCCTTGGCAATTCAAAATGCATCTTCTTATAATAAAATAGAAGAGCAGATGAATGAAATTAATGATAAAAACAATATGGTTGAATCAAGTTTAAACTATGCAAAAACAATACAAAACTCAATGTTACCATCTGTTGATACTCTAAAAAACGAATTCAATACCGAACTTGTTTTTTTCCCGAGAGACATTGTTTCAGGAGACTTTTACTGGACGGCTAATATATTTAACAAAAGAAAATTTATAACAGCCATAGATTGTACCGGACATGGAGTTCCTGGTGCTTTTCTATCGTTTGTTGGAAGTAAATCTTTAGATGAGATTGTTCATGGAAAACAAATATTTAGCCCTAAAAACATACTTTCTGCTTTGGATAAAAATATTATTGAAATATTAAATCAAAAAAATTCAAACAACAAAGACGGAATGGATGTTTCAATGTGTGCAATTGAAGAAACTAAAAACGGAAAAATAAAAGTACTCTTTTCAGGAGCAAAACTACCTTTGTTTTACTATAAAAAAAATGAAAAATCTGTAAAACACATAAAGGGAAGTAGAAAAGCAATTGGTGGTGGATACTACGACAAACTTGATTTTGAAGAACATGAATTTCTATTAGAAAAAGGCGATATTTTGTACATTGCCACTGATGGATATATTGACCAAAACTCAAAAGAATATAAACGTTTTGGTACTAAAAGGTTTATTGGAATGATAGAAGAAATTGCAGAATATCCAATTTCTAAGCAAAAAACATTTATGAAACAAATATTTAACAAATTTAAAAACAATAATTTGCAAAGAGATGACGTAACTGTACTAATAACTGAACTCTAAAACATAAATATTTGGAAATGGACAAAATTTTAAAGAAAATCTGGAATTATACAAAGACAAACAATTTGTTAGTTATAAACAAAGCAATTAGAAACCACATATCAGCATATTACAATCAAAAACAAAAAAAGAATAAAAAAAAGCCAATTCATAGAATTGGCTTTTTTACACTTTATCGGATAATCTCAATTATTTATTAAATTTTAAACTCTCATTCTTCTCAATTTCTAATTCTTTCAATTCATTTTCTAATTTTTGAATTTTAGATTTAATTTCTAAATACTCATCATTAGATATTTTTCCCGATTTTTTTTGTTTCTCAATTTTTGCATATGCTTTTAAAATCCTTTTTTTGGCACTTTCAATATTATTGCCTGCTTTATTTAGGTTTTCAACAGCTTTTTCAGCAGGAACAAAGTTATTATTTTTTGCTTCCTTTTTTTGCTCTTTTTCTAACTCTTCTTTTTTCTTTGATTTTTCTCGTTTTTCTGTTTCAGCCTTTTCTTTTTCCTTTTTTGCTTTTTCTTTTCTTGCTTTTTCTTTTTCAGCATTCTCTTTTTTTCGCTTTTCCTTTTTTGCTTTATCTTTCTTATCTTTTTCTGCCTCTTCCTTTCTCTTTTTTTCTTTTTCTTTTCTCGCTTTTTCTTTTTCTTTCAAATTTTCTAAATCTTTTCTTACAGGATCGATATTAGAATTTTTCTTTTCCTTACTCCCTCCTCTATCATTTGTTTTTCCTCCTCTTGCTTTCTGTTCTTTTTTTAACTTACTTCCTCCTCCATCGTTTGTTTTCTGGGCATTCAATTCTCCAACAAATAATACAAGACAAGAAATCAATAATATTGAAAATAATTTTTTCATATTCTATTTTTTAATATATTTCATTAATAAATTGAAAGGTTTATTTTTCTAAAATTTATAATCCCTCTAATAAATCGTCTAATTTATTATTAATATCTTCTGATTTTTCTAATATTTCAGCAGATTTATCCTTAACAATATCTTCGGCAACTCCTTCGTTCACACTGTTTTCTTCATTAACTATCTCAATTTCTTCTTTTATATTATTATTTGTTTCGATGTTTTCCTCAGAACTGCATGCAAACAAAAAAACAAAAATAATTGATGTAAATAATATTTTCTTCATCGATTTATTTTTAAATTAAAAAATTATTTTTTCAAAGGTAATTCTTTTTTTAAAAAAATAAGAACTAACTAATTTTTTCAATCAAATATTAAAACAAAAAGTTTATTTTTTATTAAATTTATGTTAAAAAAACTTAAAACAAACTAATAAGTTGCAAATTTACCGCTTATAATTTTGCAAATAATACAAATTTAAAAACATCATTTGCGAAATTCGCAAAATAATCTTTCCGCAAAGTCTTATTTTTTTCAATGCTTGTATTTATTTATAATATTAAAAAATCATTTGCATAAATCCGTTTTGCAATTATGTTTTCCCATTGTAGCTTTGCATTGATTTTTTAACTAAAAAAAATAATATGAAAACTAAACTAAAATTAACAATCGTAACAAGCTTAATTCTTATATTTAATTTCAATTTATTTGCACAAAAACCAAGTTTATCAGTTTTAAACATAGACTCACAGGGGCTTCAATACACACCAAAACAGCTCGGCAATTTAGTAAGAATGGAAATTGAAAAACTTGACAAGTTTGAAGTAATGGACAGATATGATGTAGCATACCTAATTGAAAAACACGAACTTAAAATTGACAACTGCTATGGCAAGATTTGTTTAGTTGAAATTGGCAAAATTCTTAAATCAGACAAAATGATGAGTGGTAGCGTAGAACTATATGGAGATAAAATTATTCTTTCATTAAGATTAGTTGATGTAAAAACAGAAAAGATTGAAAAAGCACAAGTAAAAGAGTTTTTAAAATATCCTAATGAAATACAAACTATGATTAGAATAGCAATATATGAAATGTTTGAACTTCCAACAGACGAACTTGCAAACCAAATTAAAAGTCTTACTAATGAAGAACAATATGAAAACAAAATAATAAATCCAAATCAAAACAAATTAAACTTATCCGGCCCAAGATTAGGATTAACATATTTCCATGGAGACATTGCAAAAATAATGACAAAACCAAAAAATGAAGGAGGCTATGATGTTTTGCCCTATATGTTTATGTTCGGGTATCAATTTGAAATTCAATATCTTAACTCAGGCAACTTTCAAGCATTATTTGAATTTTTACCAACAGTAACAGGAGTTGATCAAGGCTTATTGCTACCAAACCTTTCAATACTTCTTGGTTTTAGACATAACGTTAGAGGTTGGGAAATTGCATTAGGTCCAACAGCAGGTTTAACAAAAAAAGCAAAAGGATACTATACCGAAGACGGACAATGGCATTTGGAAAAAGATTGGGATGCCGGAACTCCAAATCCTTTCTATATTGAAGAAAAACTTGACAGCAGAGGAGACATAACATATCATACCGGCTTTGTATTTGCATTTGGAAAATCTTTTAAATCCGGAAGAATGAACTATCCTCTAAATGCTTTTATTATTCCAGCAAAAAGTGGAATACGTTTTGGGCTGACTTTTGGTTTTAATGCTAAAAATAAGCAATATAATTAATTCTTTTACAAAACAAACTTGTATTATTATTTTCAACACAATGTATAAAAATTAGTAATTTTAACTATCTTTTTTAAGAATAGTAAAATTAAAAAACCGTCAGCCCAATATTAAAACACATTTTACATTTTATAGAACACTCATAAATAATTAAGACAATTGAAATTTTCTTCTAAAATCCGTATAATTGCTTAAAAATCAGATATACGGATTTATTTTTTATTAAAAATCACAGAATACACTTTTTATTTTAAAAAAAAATTCTAATTTTGCACCCTCGTTTTTATAAAAGGGATGAAAAAGTTTAAGATAAAGTTTAAAGGACTAACAGAAGATAAGTACAAATTCTCCTTTGAAATAAATGATAGTTTTTTTGAAAATTTTGAAGAGTCTCTAATTAAAAAGGGGGAATTACATTCTGAAGTTGAGCTTATTATATATAAAGACATTTTTAAATTGAACATATATATAAAAGGGAAAGTACAAGTTCAATGTGACAGATGTATTGATTATTTTTATTTACCAATAAAATCAAAAAACGAACTATTTGTTGAAACCGGAGATAAAAATTCAGACCTTTCTGATGTTGACAATAAAATTACAATTAGTAAAAACGAAGAAGAAATAGTTCTTGACAAGCATTTTTATGATTATATACATTTGAGTTTACCCTATAAAAAAATTCATCCAAAAGATAAAAAAGGAAAGTCAACTTGTAATATTAAAATGATTGAAAAAATAAACGAACATTCTTCAAAAAACAAAAGAGAAGAATTAGACCCAAGATGGGACGTATTAAAAAAATTATATAATTAAAAAATAAGGAAAAATGGCACATCCTAAAAGAAAAATATCTAAACAAAGAAGAGACAAAAGAAGAACTCATTACAAAGCTAGTTTGCAACAACTTTCTGTTTGTTCAAATTGTGGAGCAACAGTAAAATATCATACAGTTTGTGCTGAATGTGGACATTACAGAGGCAAGTTAGCAATTGCAACCGAAGAAACTCTTTAAATAAAAATAAATAATTTCCTTTTGGAAAGTGAAAGTAAATAAAAAACCGGTATTAAATAATTAATACCGGTTTTTGTATATGCTATTGAAAATTAATTAAATTACTTTGTAATTATTTTGTTTTCTTTAAACTAAACATTTATTTTCGTGCCTAATTATTAAAATTCATAAAAATTAAAAAAATGAATGCAGCAATTACAGGAATTGGCGGTTTTGTTCCTGAATACATTTTAACAAACAAAGAATTATCAACAATGGTTGATACTTCCGACGAATGGATAATGACCAGAATTGGTATAAAAGAAAGAAGAATACTTAAAGGAGAAGGACTTGGCACATCTGACATGGGTACTGAGGCAGTAAAACAATTATTAAAAAAAACAAACACAAAACCCGAAGAAATTGATTTATTAATATGCACTACCGTAACTCCAGATATGCAATTTCCAGCAACAGCAAATATTATTTGTGATAAAGTTGGAATAAAAGATGCTTTTAGTTTTGATATGAACGCAGGCTGTTCCGGATTCCTTTTTGGAATGTCAACTGCTGCAAAATTCATTCAATCAGGACAATATAAAAAAGTTGTACTTGTAGGAGCAGATAAAATGTCAGCAATTGTAGATTATACTGACCGTTCAGTTAGCCCAATCTTTGGAGATGGAGCAGGAGCAGTTATGTTTGAACCTACAAACGAAAATGTTGGAATTCTTGATGAAATGTTACATGTTGACGGAGCAGGAAGAAAACACCTTCATCAAAAAGCAGGAGGCTCTGTTAAACCAGCTTCTCATAAGACTGTTGATGCACGAGAACACTTCATTTACCAAGAAGGACAACAAGTATTTAAAGCCGCAGTAAAAGGAATGGCAGACATATCTGTTGATATGATGAAAAAACATAATTTAAGTTCAGAGGATATTACTTGGCTTATTCCACATCAAGCAAACATGAGAATAATTTCTGCAACTGCAAAAAGAATGAACCTCCCGCCGGAAAAAGTAATGATTAACATCGAACGTTTTGGAAACACAACAGATGCAACATTACCACTATTGCTTTGGGAATGGGAAAAACAATTAAAAAAAGGAGATAAATTAATTTTTGCAACATTTGGTGCAGGTTTCACCTGGGGTGCAATATATTTAAAATGGGCTTACGAAAATTAATTTATTAATAAAATCCGTTTTTTTATTTACACATAAATATCAGAAAAATCCACAACTTATTATTGCCTGTTCAAAAAGACAATTTGAATAGCCAATAAGCAAGTAATCATCTTATTACACCTTTTACTCTTAATAAAAAAATTCACTTCTAAACTAAAAAAATAAACAATAATTAATATATGTATTAATGGGCATCTAACACGATTTTAACAATTTTTAACTAATAGAAAATACTTAAAAATATATATTTCAATATATTTACAAAAAATTTAAAAACATATTCATATGGATTATAAAGAATTAAAAGATTTTATAAAAGCAGTTGCAAAATCAGGAGTTGATGAAGTAGATTTAAAAACTGACGATATTAAACTTAGTATAAAAGTTAAATCAAACCCAAATCTTGGGAAACATACAGAAACAATAATACAACAAGTTCCGGTGCATTCACCACTAACAACCGGTACAATAATGCAACAACCCATCCAACAAAATTTGCAAACACAAATACAAGTTCCTGCCGAGAACACTTCTAATGATTCTAATGCAGAAGATAACACAAATTATATCACTATAAAATCCCCAATGGTTGGAACCTTTTATAGAAAACCATCTCCGGATAAAGATACATTTGTAAATGTTGGAGATAATGTTAATGAAAACACAGTAGTTTGCATTATTGAAGCCATGAAACTATTTAATGAAATTGAATCAGAGGTTTCAGGAAAAATTGTTAAAATTCTTGTGGACGATGCAAGTCCTGTTGAGTTTGAACAAGATTTATTTTTAATTGACCCAAGCTAAACATCCTATTTTCTAATACTTTTTTAAAATTAAAATTACTTTTAGATGTTTAAAAAAATTCTTATAGCAAACAGAGGAGAAATAGCTTTACGAATAATTCGTACTTGCAAAGAAATGGGAATAAAAACAGTTGCAGTATATTCAACCGCAGATAAAGACAGCCTCCATGTTCGTTTTGCAGACGAAGCAGTATGTATTGGACCTCCGGCAGGAAATCTGTCTTATCTTGAAATACCTAAAATTATAGCAGCAGCAGAAATTACTGATGCAGACGCAATACACCCCGGTTATGGATTTCTTTCAGAAAATGCTAAATTTTCAGAAATTTGCGAAAAACATGACATAAAATTCATTGGACCATCAGCTGAAATGATTAACATGATGGGCGACAAAGCAACAGCAAAAAAAACTATGCGTAAAGCTGGTGTTCCTGTTGTACCAGGCTCAAAAGATATAATTGATACTGTTGAAAACGGCTTAAAACTTGCAAAAGAAATGGGATACCCTGTTATGCTTAAAGCAACAGCAGGAGGCGGAGGTAAAGGAATGAGACTTGTTCTAAACAAAGACGAGTTTCGTGCAATGTGGGATGCAGCTTCACAAGAATCTGCAGCAGCATTTGGAAATGGCGACTTATATATGGAAAAATTTATTAATAATCCTCGCCACATTGAAATTCAAATTATTGGAGACAAAACAGGCAGAGCTGTACACTTATCTGAAAGAGATTGTTCTGTTCAAAGAAGACATCAAAAACTTGTTGAAGAAACACCTTCTCCTTTTATGACAAACGAATTAAGAGAAAAAATGGGAGAAGCAGCAGTCTTAGCTGCAACTTCAATAAAATATGAAGGAGTTGGAACCGTTGAATTTTTAGTAGATGACAAACGAAACTTCTACTTTATGGAAATGAACACAAGAATTCAAGTAGAACACCCCATAACAGAAGAAGTAATTGGTTTTGACTTAATAAAAGAACAAATTAAAGTGGCAGCAGGAATTGAAATCTTAGGAAAAAATTACTTGCCTCAATTACATGCTATTGAATGCAGAATAAATGCAGAAGACCCTTATGCCAATTTTAGACCATCTCCCGGCAAAATTACAGTATTACATATTCCCGGTGGGCATGGAGTAAGAGTTGATTCCCACGTATATTCAGGATACACAATTTCTCCATATTACGATTCTATGATTGCAAAACTAATTGTAACAGCTAGAACAAGAAAAGAAGCTATTAAAAAAATGCTACGTGCTCTTGATGAATTTGTTATTGAAGGAATAAAAACCACAATACCATTTCATCGGCAACTTTTAAAAGATGAAAAATTTGCAGAAGGAGATTACACAACAAAATTCATGGAAACTTTTGAACTTAAATAATTAACTTTATTAATTTAACTTACTAAATATTTGTAGTATAAATACAAACTAACTTTTAAATTTTTATTTTTATTTTCACATAATGAAGAAATCAAACAATATAATATCAGATCCAGGGCTTACCAACCAAATAAAAAACGGCACTTCAATAACCGGAGATTTAACTTCTGAAAGTGATGCTAGAATAGACGGAAATATTAAGGGAAATTTAAAAGTAAAAGGCAAAGTTATAATTGGAGGTACAGGAAAAATTACCGGAGATATTAATTGTGCTTTTTGTGAAATATCCGGAGAAGTAAAAGGTAAATTAATTATTGGAAATAGTCTTACCTTAAAATCAACATCTGTATTTACAGGCGAAATATCTGCCAAAAAACTAATTATTGAACCCGGAGCAGTTTTTAATGGCTCTTGCAAAATGGATTCAAATGCAGAAGGATTTAAAATCGAAAAAAAATAAACCTTACTCTAAATATAAGCATTCATTAAAAGAATATGCAAAGTATTCAAACATTGCATTTAAAATGGGTGCAATTATTTTTTTGGGAGCATATGGGGGGGTCAAATTAGATGAATATTTTGGTATTGAAAAACATATAATAACCCTTATTTTAACTTTACTTTCTGTAGTTTTGGCAATGTATGTTGTTATAAAAGACGTTCTTAAAAAATAAACATAAAACTCCTAATTTTATAATATGACTAAGCTAAAACGTAACTTTATAATTAAAATAAGTATATTAACACTTATACTTGCAATTATTGCTGCTCTTATTTTTAGTTTTCTTTTAAAAGAAGTATATTTTGCCACATTCCCTTTTTTACTTTTAGCATTTCCTGTTATTTCTGTTATAACACACTTTCAACTTCTAAAAGCCTCAAAAAAATCTTTAGCTGCATTCAATATAGCTTTTATGTTAAGTTTTATGATTAAATTATTTGCTTATCTTGCACTTGCTGCTACAATAATTAAACTTGAAACAGATAACAAAACTTCATTTGTAATTTCACTTTTACTATTGTATCTTATTTATACTGTTTTTGATGTAAAAACTATTTTGGAAGACATGAAACACCCATGACAAAGATTTTGACACCCAAGGGCATGACTATAATTCAGCACAAAGATTACGTGCAAAAGAAAACAAGTGTTCCTATGTGCAGAGCAAAACAATTATTATAAATACAAAGACATAATCAATTTGCTCAATATCAATTAATTATATAATTTTAGACACATGAAAAAACAATAAAAATTTTTCACACCCAAAACACACACATAACACTGAATGACAACAATTTACACAGAAACAAATATATTCCTATCAGCAGAACATAACAATTATTACAAACACAAATATTCAAAAGAGTAAAACCTTTTATTCTATTTCAGTTTCTTTTTGATTTAGAGACAATAAATAAGACAAAGTATAAGCAATATCTTCTGCCAAAACTTCAACAAATTTTATGTCGTATCTATTAAACATTCTAGTTGCAGCAATCTCTATAACTCCGTAAACATATTCTTCCACAAGAATAGGACAAATAATTAAAG
The DNA here is from genome assembly GCA_947311445.1 of uncultured Chlorobiota bacterium. Lineage (GTDB taxonomy): Bacteria > Bacteroidota > Bacteroidia > Bacteroidales > JAADGE01 > JAADGE01. The sequence continues at coordinate 20,999 of CAMZKV010000016.1, forward strand.
ATGTAGGTTTGGTATAACCGAAGCCGGAAACAATTTTCATATAATCATCATCAACTTTATCTATAAAAAAAGTAGATTTATCAATTGCACAAGTCCCAACAAGCCCTTCTCCAAATTCAATTTCTTTTTGAATTAATTTTTTCTCATTATACGCATATGAAGCTCTAAGTTTCAATATTTTTTTATCATTTTTTTCTTCTGTTACAAAAATCCCTCCTACTTCTGCATCTAAAAAACCAATTAATTCAGAAATCAATTCATAGGAAAGGGAATTTATATCTCCAACATGTCGCCTTAAAATACGTCCAAATTTTGCAATCCCTTCCTTATGCTTATCCTCAATTTCTCTCTTTCTAGTTTCTCCCTCTATTTTTTTAATTTCCTCTGAAATTTTAGTTTGCAAATTTAAAATTGCTAATCCTAAGTCATCTCGTTCATTAAAACTATATTTCTGCTTAATATTACCAGCAGCTAAATCATTAAGAGCATTGATTTTTAGACTTGTATTTTTCCCATGCTTTTCAATAACCTTAGACACCTCATCTTTAAGAATTCTAAAATCATATATTGCAAAATTATTTTTTTCAAATATTAATTTTTCAGACAAAATTTCAATTTTAGACAATTCATTTCTAAAAACTCTGTATATTAGAAAAATAATAAACAACATTAATAATGCAGAAATTACAATTATTAATTCTAATCTTCTTTTAAAAGTAATATAATCATGACGAATTGGAAATTTAGAAACATCAAAAGCTTTTGTAGAATTTATTGATAACAAACTTGATATTTCTTCCAACTCTGAATATAATCCTATACTAAATTTTTCTCCTTGTTTCTTATTTAAATTGTATATGTGTTTAAAATTATTAGTATATTCTGCACAGATATCAGTTATAAGCTTTTTATTAATTTCATTTTCAGAAGTAGTTATTGCATATTTCTTAAATTTCAACATTTTAGAAAGAACTTCTTTTGCTTCAAGAGGATTAAGAGAATTAAGATAACTATCTTTTATATTTTTAATGTTTCCAAACATTAAACTTAAACTAGAACTTTCTTTTACATTCTCAATTAACCTTTCTTCAACATGATTTAATTTTTGGATATATCCAAAATCATCATTACCAATTTCAATTGTATTCTTTAACAAAAGTTTATATTTCTCCTCATAATCATTTAAAAGTGCTTCATTTTGCTTAAAAATATCAAAAACCTTATATTTTTTAGAATATTTAAATGAAATTAATTCTTTATTTACAGAAAATACATAAAAAAAAGCATCATAAAAATTCACAGTACTTTCATCTCTATTTGTTTCATAAAAATCGGTAGAATGATCATGTTTTTTAAATTCCTCTAACTTAATATCTAAAAAAACTAAACTTGATGTTAAAGTATTTAGATTTTCATGAAAAGAATTAATCTCACTCAAAGAATTTACTCTACTTCCAATATAAAAAATAATAAAAACAACTGAAACAATTAACAAAACAGCTAAACTTATTAGTTGAGCACCTATATTATTGAATATCTTTTTAATCATAAAATAAGAATAACAAATCTTTTAATTCAAAAATGCTGAATAATTAACAAAAATATAAAAAAGATTGTTCAAAATTTAGAAAAAAGAATATTTTTGCTTTCAAATAAAAAAACTACTCTGAGAATATAGTTAAACTACTCAAATTGAATCATACTTTCATTATTTCTAATTAATTTTCAAAATAAATCAATAAATTTTTGAATTATAAGAATAATTTAAGTTTCTTTGCAGTCCGAATTAAAAATAAGATTTTACAACAAAACATAATAAGATGTCAAGAGTTTGTCAAATAACAGGAAAACACGTGGTTGCAGGAAATAATGTTTCTCACTCTCACGCAAAAACTAAACGAACTTTCAAACCTAATTTATTCAAAAAGAAATATTACCTTGCTGATGAAGATAAATGGGTTATTTTAAAAGTATCTGCAAAAGGAATGAAAATAATAAATAAAAAAGGAATAAGCAAAGCATTGAAAGATGCAAAAGAAAAAGGATTTATTTCAAATTATTAATAGTTAGAATTTAGAACAATGGCTAAAAAGAAAGGAGACAGAATTCAAGTAATTTTAGAGTGTACTGAGCATAAACAAAGTGGACAGCCCGGAACATCAAGATATATAACTACTAAAAACAGAAAAAACACTACAGGAAGAATGGAATTAAAAAAATACAATCCTATTCTTAGAAAATATACTGTACATAAAGAAATTAAATAAAAATTAAAAGATATGGCTAAGAAAGTTGTTGCATCATTACAAAAAGGTGAAGGAAAAACGTTTTCAAAAGTAATAAAAATGGTAAAATCTCCCAAAACAGGAGCATACACTTTTAAAGAAGAGGTTGTACATAACGACCATGTTAAAGATTTCTTTGCTAAAAAGTAATTTTTAAAACCAAAAAAATTAGTAAAATGCTTTTTTCCTGATATGGGAGAAAAGCATTTTTTATATATTTAAAAAATATACATTACAAATTCATTCAGATATGGCACTATTTGGTAAACTTTCAAAAAAGAAAAAAGAAAATCTTAATAAAGGACTAGAAAAAACTAAAGATAGTGTTTTTAAAAAACTTTCTCGTGCGGTTGCAGGCAAGTCCAAAGTTGATGATGAATTTCTTGATAATTTAGAAGAAATTTTAATAAGCTCTGATGTTGGAGTTGATACAACTTTAAAAATTATTGAAAGACTAGAATCTAGAGTTGCCAAAGATAAATTCTTTGGACTAGGCGAACTAAACTCTCTCCTAAAAGAAGAAATAGCTATGCTTCTTTCTGAAAATGAGGCTAATACAAGCATCCCTAATTGGAACAAAAACAGTAAAGACCCATATGTAATTATGGTTGTAGGAGTTAATGGTGTTGGAAAAACAACAACAATAGGAAAACTTGCGTGGCAATTTAAAAATGAAGGAAAAAAAGTTTATCTTGGTGCAGCCGACACTTTCAGAGCTGCTGCTGTTGAACAATTAGACATTTGGGCAAAACGTGTTGATATTCCGATAATTAAACAAAAAACAGGTTCAGATCCAGCATCTGTTGCTTATGATACCCTAAGTTCTGCAAAATCTAATAACGCTGATATTGTTATTATAGATACCGCAGGTAGGTTGCATAATAAAATTAACCTAATGAATGAGCTTACAAAAATTAAACGAGTTATGCAAAAAATAATTCCTAATGCACCTCATGAAATTTTACTCGTTCTTGATGGGTCAACCGGACAAAACGCATTTCAACAAGCAGAACAATTCACCAAAGCAACAGAAGTTAATGCACTGGCTGTTACAAAGTTGGATGGCACCGCAAAAGGAGGTGTAGTAATTGGAATCTCAGATCAATTTAAAATTCCCGTAAAATATATTGGAATAGGAGAACAAAAAGAAGACTTACAGATTTTCAATAAAGATGAGTTTGTAGATTCTTTATTTAATCAGTAGATTTATTCAGATAAAAAGAATCTACCTAAAATACCTCCCCTACTTACTGGACACTATAAAGAACTCCTTTTTTATTTTAACTTCTACATTTCAAGCTAAACATTAAAAAAAATGCCAAAAATTAACATAATAACACTTGGTTGCTCAAAAAACCTAGTTGACAGCGAAAATATTGCAACTCAAATCAACAAACAAAATATAGAATTTTCTTTTGATGAATTTAATTTTGATGCTGATACTGTTATAATAAACACTTGTGGTTTTATTAATGACGCAAAAGAAGAATCAATAAATACAATTCTTGAATTTGCCGAAGCTAAAGTTAAAGGGAAAATAAAAAATTTATACGTAACAGGTTGTTTGTCCGAAAGATACAAAGATGAACTAAAAAAAGACATTGAAGAAGTTGATCAATTTTTTGGAGTTAATGATTTGCAAGAAATAGTTGAGCAGTTAAAAATTGATTATAAAAAAGAGCTTCTGGGAGAACGCACTATTTCAACACCAAAACATTATGCTTACTTAAAAATTTCAGAAGGTTGCGATAGAACTTGTGCCTTTTGTGCAATTCCATTAATAAGAGGCAAACATGTTTCCTTACCAATAGAAACTCTCATAAGTCAAGCAAAAAATCTTGCAAAAAAAGGAGTAAAAGAATTAATATTAATTGCTCAAGATTTAACATACTATGGCTTAGATATATACAAAAA
>CAMZKV010000017.1 GCA_947311445.1 uncultured Chlorobiota bacterium
CGGAGACACTGCATACCTATCATGTGGTTTTGGAATTGTTGTTTTAAACACTGATAAAATTGAAATTTCTGACACTTACTTCATAGGAGAAAATTCGTCTTATAAGAAGATTAATGACGTAACAATTTTTAACTCAAATATCTATGCTGCCACAGACGAAGGTTTATTATATGCTAATTTAAGTTCAAACCTTTCAAATTTTGAAAATTGGCAATTACAAACCGACATCCCTAATTATCAACTTCCAATAAACGCAATTTTACCTTATAATGACCACTTATTTCTTAGTCAGTATAATTCTTCAACTAACAGAAGTAATATATATAAATTTAAAGATAATATTTGGAGTATTTTTTCTTCTTCATTAAAAAGTTTTAGATCTTTTAGTAGTACTAATAAATTCCTTACAATAACTTTAAGTTCAGAATCAAAAGTGTATAATAAAAATTTAGCTGAAATTTCAAGCATAAAACCTTCATATTCTTTTGTAGATGATGAAGTAAATCATTGGCCATTTATGAACTTTGGCTTTGCTGATGAAGACACAACTTTTTATATTGCAGACAAAAGATACGGTTTAGTTTTCGGAAAACAAGAAGAGCTTTATTACACCTACCCAAACGGACCAATAAACAACACTACTGCAAGAGCAAAGTATATGAATGGTGAAATAATAACAACAAATGGAAATAATAAAGCACAAAAATGGCATAGTCCTATTTATAATGTTTTTAAAAATGAAGAATGGCAAACATATAGCGTAAGAAGAGACACTGCATTTAATTTTTTTTCAATAGCAGTTAATCCGCTGAATCAAAAAAATATTTTTATTGGTTCATGGGGCTACGGAGTTTTTGAATTTAACAACAATGAATGGACAGACCATTACCATCATCAAAATAGTACTCTCCGCCCTGACATTAAAATTCCGGAATATGGCTTTATAAAAATTCCTGACATGGCTTTCGATAAAAACAATAATCTATGGATGCTAAATCATCATGTTGTAAATCCTATTTCTGTTAAAACAAAAGACAATGAATGGGAAAGTTTTAATTTTAATGGTTTGATTACAAATTATTATCCTAACAAAATTTTAGTAACTGAAAGCAACAACAAATGGATAATACTGGGAGAAGCAAAAGGACTTCTAGTTTTTGATGATAATAATACTCCCCTTGACAAGAATGATGATACTTTTAAGAAATTTTCTCCTGTTGAAAGTAATGGAGAATTAATTTCAAATACTGTAAATTCAATTGCACAAGACAAGGAAGGAAAAATTTGGGTAGGAACTGATGATGGCATTGTCGTTTATTACAATCCTGACAATGTATTTGAAGATAATTTCTATGCCGACAGAATCCAACTTACCTCATATGGAATTGACACATCAGAACAATACCTTTTTAGCACAGATATTGTTACCGACATTGAAGTTGATGGAGCAAATAGGAAGTGGATTGCAACTAAAAGTTCCGGGGTTTTTTTAGTTTCTGATAATGGAAAAGAGGAAGTTCATAATTTTAATAAGTTTAACAGTCCATTAATTTCTAATTCAATTAATGATATTTCAATTAATGATATTTCCGGTGAAGTATTTATTCTTACAGATATAGGAATTATGTCTTACAGAAGTGATGCAACAAAAGCCACCGAAGAATTTGGAGATGTATATGTATTTCCTAATCCGGTTAGACCCGAATATTCCGGAAAAATTACTGTAACAGGTTTGGCTGATGATGTAAATGTAAAATTTACGGATATTTCAGGAAATGCGGTTTATGAAACGACATCACTTGGAGGACAAGCAATTTGGGATGGCAATACTTTTGATGGCAGAAGAGTGAGTAGTGGAGTTTATCTTGTTTATTGCACTAATTTGGATGGCTCTCAAACTTTTGTAACAAAATTTCTATTTATGAATTAATAAGTTTGTAAAAAAGAATAAAAAATATAGTTTTGCAAACTCTAATTCAAATGCCTGAGTGGCGGAATTGGTAGACGCGTTGGTCTCAAACACCAATGATAGCAATATCGTGCCGGTTCGACCCCGGCCTCAGGTACAAAACATAAAAAAGTCAGTTCCATATAAAACTGACTTTTTTTTGAATAAAACATATTTATTTTTTGCTACCATACGCCAAATCTCCTGCATCTCCAAGACCTGGCACTATATACGATTTTGCTGTTAATTCGGCATCTACTGCTCCTGCCCAAATTGTATATTTTCCTTTTGGTAGGTTCTCTTGTAAAAACTCAATACCTTCTTTTGCTGCAATTATTGTAACAATATGTATATGTTTTGGATTATCATCTCTTGTTAGTTCTTTGTATGCCAAAACTAGTGAAGAGCCACTTGCTAACATAGGATCTGAAAGTATTAAAAATTTATCTTCTATACTTGGAGATGATAAATACCCTGATTTTATTTCAAATGAGTTGTCTTTATGGTATTTCCTAAAAGAGCCAACAAAAGCATTTTGTGCATAATCAAAATAATTCAAAAGTCCTTGATGCAATGGTAGTCCTGCACGCAAAACAGTAGCAAGCACAATATTGTCTTGCAAAATATTAATGTCTTCTGTTCCAAGTGGAGTGGTAATTTTTTCTTCCTTATACTCTAAGCTTTTACTAATTTCATAGGCAAAAATTTCTCCTATACGTTCTAAATTTCTTCTAAACCTTAACCTATCATTTTGAACATCAATATTTCTTATTTCAGCAATAAATTTATTAAAGACTGAATTTTGCTTACCCAATATTTTTACCATCTTTTCAATTTTTTAAATAAATTTTTAATGACTAAAATTTTTAATTTCTTCCGGATTGTGTTTATGTTTAAATAAAAAGATAAACAAAATTGCAACTATAAACGCATAACTTGCAAAAGCAATCCAAATATCTTTCCAATCCCAAATGCCTCCTGAAAGCACAAAAAATTTATCAATAATAACACCGCTTCCTAATGCTCCAATCATAGTTCCAAACCCATTAGTCATCATCATAAAAAGCCCTTGAGCACTAGCTCGCATTTTACTGTCTGTTTCTGTTTCTATAAATAATGAACCAGAGATATTGAAGAAGTCAAATGCCATACCATAAACAATTCCGGAAAGAATAATCATCCAAAGCCCTGCTCCTGGATCTCCAAAACCAAATAAAGCAAAACGAAGAACCCATGCAAACATACTAAAAATCATAACTTTTTTAATTCCAAAACGTTTCAAGAAAAATGGTATTGATAGAATAAATAAAGTTTCAGATATTTGAGATATAGACATTATTATTGTTGAATATCTTACTACAAAAGAATCGGCAAATTCCGGAACATCTTTAAAGTGGTCTAAAAAACGGTCTCCGTACATATTTGTTAATTGTAAGGAAGCTCCCAAAAGCATAGAAAAAATAAAGAAAATTGCCATTTTGTAATTACCAAATAATTTAAAAGCCTCTAGCCCAAATAGTTTTACAAAAGAAGATTTTTCTGCAACTTTCTGTTGTGGTGGGCATTTTGGCAAAGTAAAAGAGTATATTCCTAAAATAAGTGAAGCGATGGCTGAGATATAAAATTGATTTTCACTTGATTTATTACCTGTTAAATTTGTAAACCACATTGCAGCAATAAACCCAATTGTTCCCCATACTCTAATTGGCGGGAAACTTTTCACAACATCCATCTTTGCCATATTCAGAGCATTATAGGCAATTGTATTTGTGAGTGCTATTGTGGGCATATAAAAACTCATTGCAATAAGCATAACCCAAAAGAAAGTATTTGGGTCTGTAATAAATGGAAAACTTGCCACAGCCATACCTGCAATTATATGAGAAACTGCATATACAACTTCGGCATTAACCCATCTGTCGGCTATAATTCCGGTTATTGTGGGCATAAATAATGATGCTATTCCAAGTGTAAGAAAAACCATACCAAATTCTGTTGGTCCCCAGCCCATTGTTCCAAACCAATAATTTGCAAATGTTATCAGCCAAGCTCCCCAAACAAAAAATTGGAGAAAATTCATAACAATTAATCTAAATTTCATTCCCATATCTTTCTAAAATTAATATTCTTGATATATTACTTTATTTTTCTATTTTTAATTTCATCTCTTATTTTTGAAGCAGTTTCATAATCTTCATTATCTATTGCTTCTTTCATCATATCCTTTAATTCTTTATCTGAATAATCTTTATATGTTTTTTCTTTTGATTCAACTTCTTCTTCTCTAATAACTTCATCACTTGAAATATTAATACTTGCTTTCTCCATAATGGTTTCTTTAACAAATATTGGAGCTTTGAGTCTTAAAGCAATAGCAATAGCATCAGATGTTCTTGCATCAATTTTAATTTTCGTATTATCTTTTTTGCAAATAAGTTCAGAATAAAATATCCCTTCTTCAAGTCTAATAATATTTACTTCAAGAACTTTAATTTTAAAAGAATTTACCATACTTACAAACAAATCATGAGTTAAGGGTCTAAAAGGATTAAGTCCTTCTAACTGAATTGCAATGGATTGAGCCTCGGAGGTTCCAATTATTACGGGCAACCTTCTTCCTCCCTTTTCTTCTTCAAGGATTAGAGCATATGCACCATGTCTGGTTTGGCTGTAGGATAAACCTGCAATTTTTAAACGAATTTTCTTCACAAGATTAAAGTTCTTTTTAACATTTTATATCAACTAAAAAACAAAGTTAAAAATTAGCATTTATTAAGCAATATTTATTCTACACTTATAATATTTTCGGGCAAAATTAAATCTTGATTTTTATATCTCAGAAATAATTGAACTACAGCAACAACGTCCTTTTCGCAATATTTTACAATACGTTCAATGTCATTATCTTCATAAAAAACTTTTGAAACCATACTTCCGTCAATATCATCTTTTGGTGTGGGAATGTTAAAAATTTCAGTTAAAAGCTCTAATGAAGTGTAGTGTTTATAATCTCCAAATTTCCACAATTCAAGTGTGTCCAAATGCTTAATTTCCCATGGTTTTTTTCCTGCTAAATCTAAGATTTTAGGTAAACTAATTCCATTTATAAGCATTCTTCGGGCAATATACGGATAATCAAATTCTTTTCCATTATGAGCACATAAATATTTGTCATTTTTATTGAAATATTTTATTGTAAGCTCTCTAAATTCGTGTAAAAGTTTCCTTTCATCATTTCCATAAAACGATTTTAGTCTCAATTTTTCTTCTGTAATAAAACCAACAGAAATACATATTATTTTTCCAAATTCAGCATAAATTCCCGCTTTTTTCCATACATCAGCCGGAGCTTCGTCTTCTTTTAGGAAATATGCGGATTTTTTTGCCCAGAGGTTTTTCCAACTATCTTTTAAATCATTATAAAATTGAAATTGAGGGACGGTTTCAATATCAAGAAATAGTATTTGATTATTTTTGATATTATTCAACATTTTTATTTTGTTTTTTTAAGATTCTTTTCAATTATAACTGAAAGAACTTCAATTGCAACTTTATTGTGTCCTCCTTGCGGAATAATTAAATCTGCAAAACTTTTTGATGGCTCAATAAATTGAAGGTGCATTGGTTTAACGGAATCTTCGTATCGTTCTAATACTTTTTTCACATCTCTGCCTCTTTCTGCAATATCTCGCATTATAACTCGCCCTAACCTGTCATCATCATCAGCATAAACAAATATTTTTATATCAAAAAGATCTCGTAGTTTTTTGTTTGTTAAAATTAAAATTCCTTCTACAATAACTACATCGTGGGGTTCAATTGTCTTAGTTTCTTTTTTTCTTGTACAAGTTAAATATGAATAAATTGGTTCATTAATTGATTTTCCTTTTTTAAGTCTTTTTAAATGCTCAATTAACAGTTCAAACTCAATAGAATTAGGGTGGTCAAAATTTATTTTTTGTCTTTCTTCAAGAGGCAGCTGGCTATTATCTTTATAATACGAATCTTGCGAAAGTATAGCAACTTTTCCAGTTGGCAATTGCTCTACAAGTTTTTTAACAACAGTTGTTTTTCCTGAACCGGTTCCTCCGGCAATTCCTATAACTAACATTTTTTTTAATTTTGAAGATTAGAAGACCTTTCAAAATTAACAAATATTTTTAAACTTAAAAGATTTGACTAAACATATTGTTTTAATCGGCATGAAAAAGAGCATTATTAATGTGAGTTAATGAAAAAAATTACAAAGGAATATTATTATGTTTTTTCTTTGGCAATTTATCAACTTTATTTTCTAACATTTTAAAACCTCTTATTAATCTTCCTCTTGTATCTTCCGGCCTAATAACCTCATCAATATATCCTCTTGCTGCCGCTATGTATGGATTTGCAAACATTTCATTATATTCATCTTCTTTTTCTTTCAGTTTTTTAGAAGAATCTTTTGCTTCTAAAATTTCTTTTTTAAAAATAATTTCGGCTGCTCCTTTTGCTCCCATAACAGCAATTTCGGCAGTTGGCCAAGCAAAATTCAAATCAGCTCCAATGTGTTTGGAATTCATAACATCATATGCCCCTCCGTATGCTTTTCTGGTAATTACAGTAATTCTGGGAACTGTTGCCTCCGAAAAAGCAAAGAGTAATTTTGCTCCATTTGTAATTATTCCTCTCCATTCTTGGTCAGTTCCCGGAAGGAAACCCGGCACATCTTCAAAAACTAAAAGAGGGATATTAAAAGCATCGCAAAAACGAACAAAACGAGCTCCTTTTTTTGATGATTCAATATCTAAAACTCCTGCCATTGACATTGGTTGGTTGGCTACAATTCCAATACTTCTTCCGGCTAAACGTGCAAAACCTACAACAATATTCTCGGCATAGTCTTTATGAACTTCATAAAAAGATTCTTTATCAATTACTTTACAAATAACTTCTTTAATATTATATGGTTGATTAGGGTTTTCGGGTACAATTGAGTTTAATTCAGGATTTGCTTCATTATCTCTTTCATATTGTATTTCAGGAGTTGTGTCTTCGCAATTTTGCGGAATATAACTTAATAGTTTTTTTATTTGTTCAATTGCATCAACATCGTTAAATGCAGTAAAATGTGCAACTCCGGATTTTGTTGAATGTGCACTTGCCCCTCCCAATTCTTCTGCTGTAACTTCTTCATGAGTAACAGTTTTAACAACATTTGGTCCTGTAACAAACATATAAGATGAGCCTTCAACCATAATATTAAAATCGGTAATTGCAGGAGAATAAACAGCCCCTCCTGCACAAGGTCCCATTATTGCAGAAATTTGCGGAACTACACCGGATGCTAATGTGTTTTTATAAAAAATATCTGCATAGCCTCCAAGTGAAACAACTCCCTCTTGAATTCTTGCTCCTCCTGAATCGTTTAATCCAATAAGAGGTGCTCCATTTTTCATGGCAAGATCCATTATTTTAACAATTTTTTCGGCATGTGCTTCTGCTAGAGAGCCACCAAATATTGTAAAATCTTGCGAAAATATATAAACTAAACGTTGATTTACAGTTCCATATCCGGTTACAACACCGTCTCCTAAAGGAATGTTTTTATCTAGTCCGAAATCTTGCGACCTGTGAGTTACAAATCTTCCTGTTTCTTGGAAAGAACCTTCGTCCATTAGTAACTCAACTCTTTCTCTTGCAGTAAGTTTACCTTTTTTATGTTGTTTTTCTATTCTATGTTTTCCTCCTCCTTGAAGTGCTTTTTTATTGGTTTTTTCAAGTCTGTTAAATTTATCTTTATTTATCATTGTATGTAAATATTTATATATTTTCAACAACAAATTTACAAAAAAAGTCTTTTAAAAAGCATTTTATTTAAAAACAACAACAGATTTCAGTTTTTCAGAATATTCTTTATCAGTATGCTTTTCGGTTACTGATAATAATAAGTTAATGTCATTTAATAAATCTGCTTTTTCGGCATAAATTTCTTTTTTAAAGGAATTGTAGTAAATCATTTTTTCGGAATAATCTTTAATTATTACATCTAAGATATTATGAGCCTTTTCTTTCTGCGCTAGTTTTAAATAATTATCTACTATTCCAGACATTGAACCATCATATGGAACTTTATTTTCGGGAAACATTTCAACTATATAATCTAAAACTTCAGCTGCTTTATCTTTTTTATTTTCTGAGATTAAAACAGAAGCTAAATTAGCGTATGTTTCCCTAACTCTCATAACTCTAATGTTTCTTAAAATGAAATTATCAACAAATACGTCATCTTCTTTTATTCTTCCCCATACAAATTTATTTATTAAATTTTCATACATTATATCTGAGTTCACGTATCCTATTTGCCCATCTGATTTATAGGGAACGAGGCGATATGCAAAGCCTTCTAATCTGAAATACTTTTGAAGCCCATAGTAATTTTTAGAAGGAACACTGGTTGCAAAATAAATAGGACGCTCCCAATTATTTCGAGCAATTATCTCAAGAACTGCCATATCATTTTTATAAATATACGATTTATTAAGTGTCCATTTAATGTTTCTCTCAAACTTGCTTAATTCTTTTGCTGTATAACTACCTGAATTAGCAACTTTTGGCCAAGGAACGTATAAAGATAATTTCTTTGATGGCAAATAATTAATTTCATCTCCATAGCCTTGTAATTTTGTTTCTTTATTATTGGAAGCAACAAAATCCATTGCATTATTTAGAGGTAAATAATTTTCAGAAATTTTTGTTAGAAATTTTTGGGTTAATTCTTTCAAATCTTCAACTAAATTTCCATTTATTTTATACTTATTAATAAATTTTGAATTTGATAAATTATTAATTATACCACCAAATTCAGTAGGAGATATTTTAGATAAGGCATCTATAAGTCCGGAATATTCTTTTTCATTTAAATTGGGATAATTAGAAGAATTAATTATTATCCTTAGTTTTTCTTTAAGAAAATCAAAATCATTTTTATACTTTATTTTACTTACTTCATATTTTTCATCAATAAAAACCTGAGGATTTTCAGTAACATAAACTGCATCTCTATTTCCTTCTCTGTAATCATCATGTTTCATTGAAAACGGGATGGGTTTTGCATCATAAGATTTCGTTTTCATTTGGTCTATATACCAATCTGTTCCTAACAGACTTAGGTTTACTACTTTAATATCTGTTCTAAAACCTTCAACTTCTTGCATATACCATAAAGGAAAAGTGTCATTATCTCCATAAGTAAATAGTATTGCATTTTGCTCACACGAGTTCAAATAGTTTTTAGCAAAATCAGCGGCTGTATATCTTCCTGATCTATCATGATCGTCCCAATTTTCGGTTGCCAAAATTAAAGGGACTGGTATTGCAATTATAACGACCAATAATGTTGTTAGTTTTTTTGAAATCTTGTTGCTTAAAAAATGATATGCTGATGCTATTCCGAGACCAATCCATATTGTGAAAGCATAAAAAGAACCAGCATATGCATAATCTCTTTCGCGTGGTTGGTAAGGTGTTTGGTTTAGATAAACAACAATTGCTATTCCTGTAAAAAAGAATAATAAGAATAATATTGAAAAACTTTTTTTATCATTAAGGAAAGTATAAAACAGTCCAAACATTCCTAATAAAAAAGGTAGTAGGTAATAAGTGTTTCTACTTTTGTCATTTTTAATTTTTTCTGGCAAATCTGCATTAGTACCAATTAACATACTATCTATAAGAGGTATTCCGCTAATCCAATTCCCTTTTGTTGCTCTGCCATGAGATTGTATATTATTTTGTTTACCTGAGAAATTCCACATAAAATACCTTAAATACATATGGCTTAATTGATACGAAACAAAAAAGTTTATATTATTTAAAAAAGTTGGTTTTTCATCTTGACCAAGGCCTCCCCAATTTCTATATGCTTGTATGTGATATTTTTCTCTACTATACATTCTAGGAAACAGAGTTTTTCTTTTTTTATCAAATTCGTAATCTGGATTGGTTTTTTCAATTTTTAAATATTTTCCATCTTTAGGTATATAAGTATATCGAGGATGAGTTACATATTCTCCATTATTAGTTTCTAATTCAGCATCAAAATACTGCCCGTATATAAGTGGTCTTTGCCCGTATTGCTCTCTGTTTAAATAAGAAAGCATAGAGAATATATTTTCGGGGTTATTTTCGTCCATTGGAGGATTTGCAAGGGATCTAATCATAATTATTGCATATGAAGAATATCCTATAAGAATTACAGTTATTACAGTTAATGCAGTATTTAAAACTATTTTCTTGTTTTTAAAAGAATAGTATATTCCGAAAGTGAGCAATCCAAATGTTAAGAAAATGTAGAATAATAATCCGCTGTTATAGGGTATTCCAAAACTATTCACAAAAAGCAATTCAAATTTTGATGCCAGTACTACATATCCCTGAATAATTCCATACATTAAAAAGCCTACAAGACCAACTGAAATTAGAGCAGAATAAAACAATCCTTTTTTTGATACTTTGTATTTTTTAAAATAAAACACAAAAACAATTGCAGGAATTGCTAAAAGATTTAATAAATGCACACCTATTGAGAGCCCCATCATGAAAGCAATAAAAATAAGCCATCTGTTTGAGTATTTTTGCATGGAAACAGATTCCCATTTTAAAATTGCCCAAAAAACTATGGCTGTAAATAAAGAAGAGCTGGCATAAACTTCAGCTTCAACAGCAGAGAACCAAAAAGTATCTGAGAAAGTATATGCTAATGCCCCTGCAAGTCCGCTTGCAAAAATTGCAATTGCTTTTGAATTTGTTATTTCTCCGGTTTTTACAATAAGTTTCTTGGCAAAATATGTTATTGTCCAAAAAAGAAAAAGAATAGTAAATGCACTTGAAAGAACTGAAACTGAATTAATCATTAATGCAACACTTTCTTTGCTTGGGGCAAATAATGAAAAAACTCTGCCAACCAACATAAACAATGGAGCACCCGGCGGATGTCCTACTTCAAGTTTATAGCTTGAAGGAATAAACTCTCCGCAGTCCCATAAACTTACTGATGGTTCTACGGTTAAAAAATAAGTTGTTAGTGCTATTGCAAAAGCAATCCAAGCAAAAATATTATTATAGAGACTGTATTTTTTTGGTGTCATTTTTAAGATTTTGATATTTTTTTTTGCCAAATATCGTATATTTATAAAGGAATAATTAATTTTTATGAAAATTTCTTTGAATATATTTTTTGAAATCTATTTCCTAATAATCATTTCCCTAAGAAACTTTATTTCTTCTTCAAGACTAGAAATACGTTTATCATACATTGTAACTAGCTTATCAGATATATAATTGTTAAAAGTATGATACTTCCCAGATTGTGGGCTATTATTAAAAACCATGCTATCATTAAAATTAATTAAATCAACAGGTTCAATTTCTAATATTTTTGAAATTATAGCAATTCTATCCCAATCTAATTTTGTTTCATTACGTTCAATTTTACTATATGCTCTTTGAGAAATTTCTAAAACATTCGCCATATAATCCTGTGTAAAACCTTTTAACTCTCTAATTTTTTCTCAAATTTTCATAACAGATAGTATTAATTTAGAACCAAAAGTATGCTATTTAGAACTTTAAAACAAACAAAATTAAAATTTATTTGTTTTTATTTGCAAACTGAAAATTGTGCACAAGTTTTCATGTAAATATTTATTTTTAACTTTAAAAACAAATTAAAATGAAAAAATTATTTAGTTTTGCAATGATATTAGCAATTTTAATATCTTTTATTGGATGTAATGAGAACACAAAAGTTACAGATGAAGCAATTGAACATAATTGTTTGAATGATAATAACATTAAAAGTATTTCTGCAATACAAAACAGTTTATTAGTTTCTGTTAAAAACAATTTTAACGCAAATAAAAACTTAAATGAAGTTGATTTTGATAATGCACAAGTTGTCGAGTATACTAGTGTTGATATAAAAGGAATTATTGCTGATTTTAAAGAAAATAGTAATAAAACATTTGTTGCATACTATGATGAAGATGATAATTATTATGGGGTAGACTTTATTCTGGAAACGTCAGAAAATAACGGTATTAGAACTACAATAATGTCAAATAATAGTGAAATACAACAATTAAGAGTAAAAGCTAATATTGAAACAAATAAAATTATAGAAGTGCAATTATTAAACCCTGACAAAGATTATAGCGCGTTTGCTGCTTGTGTTGGCTATGCCTGGTCTGCTTGCATGGATGATCCTGGATGCCGAGCAATATGTTTGGCTACTTTCCCAGCTTGTTGGAGTGCAATTGTAGCTGGATGTGCTGTTTCTCCAATAGCACCTTCTGAACATTAGTTTAAATATATTTTTATAATGATATTATTAAAAAATATTACAAAAAAATACAAGTCTAAAAAAGCATTAAAAAATTTTAACCTTGAAGTAAAGAAAGGTGAAGTTCATGCTTTAATAGGACCAAATGGCAGTGGTAAATCCACTGCCATTGGCATTATTTTATCTTTGTTAAATTACGATGGAATTGCACAAGTAGGGGTTGAACAAATAAAAATAGGTGTTAGTTTAGAAAATGACTTATTCTTTGAAAGATTATCGGCTTATGATAATTTAAAATTTTCTGCAATATCTAAAAGTATCCCAGCACAAGATATTGATAGAGTTGTTGAAATGTTATATCTTGAAAGTGAAATTAACAATAAAGTAAAGACTCTTTCGAAAGGAAATCGCAGAAAAGTTTCTTTGGCTTCTGCTTTACTTGGCAATTCTGAATTATATATTTTTGACGAACCTCTTTCCGGTCTTGACCATGACAATATAGTTCTTTTTAGAAAACTAATTATTAAATTAAAAGAACAAGGGAAAACAATTTTAATTAGTAGCCACATTTTATCTGAGATTGAAAAAATGTGTACTAACTTTACATTTATTTATAGAGGGCAGATGCGAGAAAGTTTTAGTTCAAAAAAATTGTTTGAAAAATACGCATCATTAGAAGTTGCATATGATAAAATAATACCAAAAAGTATCAAATTCCAAATATGAAATACTCTGATTTAATAAAACTTGAAATTATAAAAGCCAAAAGTATGAGAATGCTTTTAATTTTATTACTGTATTTTATTATAAGTACTTCATTTTTTTATTTTATGGGTGCTGCAATGCGTGATATTAAAACTATTTCTCTGAGTGATAATTCTTTTATTGAGCAAAATTATTTAAGTGCAGTATCATTTTTTTTTGTTGTTTTAATTATTAATATCGGTATTGATTATAAAAAAATATATGCAAGCCAAATTGTTTCCGGTATTAGTAAAAATAATTTTATTATTGGAAAATTTTTGTTTATAATATTATTTGCTTTTGCTGTAGTTTGTGTGGAATTAGTAAAATTTTTTATAATTCAATTCTTTCTTTTTAACCAATTTAACATTGATATTGAAGTTTTATATAAGTTGTCTTTTGTATTTTTTCTTCTTTTATTAATTATAGGTTCTTATGCGTTTGTTATTGTAACAATAATAAAAAAAACTATTATTTCAATTGTTGTTTTTTATATTTTAACTAAGATAGAGGAGGTCATTAATATTTACCAAAGTTTTTATAACAAATTTCCCTTCATAGATTATTTACCATACACTCTCACAACAAATTTAATTAAAAACACAATTTTAAATGTTGAACATTTTTTTATATTAATGACTTATTTCTTTGCTTCAATATTTTTTATCAGTTATACTCTAAATAAAAATGAAATAAAACTTAATAATGACTAGATTTGTAAAACTTTTAATATTTCCTTTTTTGTTTGCTGCATTAATTTTTTATTTTAATCAAAAAATTACATTATCAATTCTACAAAAAAATGCAAAGCAAATTAAGGAAATAAATGTATTTAATAAATTAAAATCAGGTAATATAATTATTAAAAATAAACATATCTTTAATAAAGATACAGTGTATGTTATTAATTTATGGGGAGCAAGATGTAAACCCTGTATTAAAGAAATGCCTGAACTAAATAAGTTATACGATAAACACAAGCAAAAACCTGTTAGATTTATTGCTTTAAGCAGATATAATGACGATTCTATTAAATTTTCAAAATTAAATATTGACTTTAAATTTAATAAATATTACCATGAAGGAAACCTCTTTGATTATTTTCAAAACTTAAACCTTTCAAAAAACAAAGTTATACCTGTTACAATTCTTATTAATAAAGAGGGAACTATTGAATATTATTTAAAAGGAGCAAATGAAAATAATATAAAATTTTTGGATAATTATTTATCGAACATATAGCTATTTCCCATCTCTCTTTAAAACAACCAAAACTGTGTGGATTAATATTTTAAAATCAAGATAGAGAGTCATGTTTTCAATATAAAAAATATCGTAATTCAATCTTTCAATCATCTCATCAATATTTTCGGCATAGCCGTATTTTACTTGTCCCCACGAAGTTATACCGGGCTTCACTTTCAAAAGCCTTAAATAATGTGGGGCTCTTTTAACAATTTTGTCTATAAAAAATTGTCTTTCCGGTCTTGGTCCAACTAGTGACATATCTCCTTTTAATACATTAATGAATTGCGGAATTTCATCTAAACGAGTTTTTCGCATAAATCTTCCAAATTTTGTTATTCTGTTGTCAGAAACAGAAGATAATTGAGGTCCATTTCTTTCGGCATTGGTGTACATAGAGCGGAATTTTATAATTTTAAAAGGTTTTCCGTCTAAGCCTATTCGTTCTTGCACAAAAAACACAGGACCTTTTGAAGAAAATTTCACTCCTAATGCAGCAAAAATATATAATGGGGATAATAAAATTAATGAAAAAAAAGATGCTACAAAATCAAACACTCTTTTAAAAGATTCTTGCCAAGCTGGCATTAAATTATGAGAAATAATTATTAAAGGTGTCCCGAGAAAACTTGACATTCTAACTCTTCCTGTAAGAATTTTAAACATACCGGGAATAACTTTTGTTATTACATTTACACCTTGAAGTTTATAAATAATTTTTTCTATTTCTTTGTGTTCAGAAGATTCAATTGCAATAATAACTTCTTCAATTTTTTCTTTTTTAATAATATTTTCAACATCATCTAAATCTCCAAGATGTTTTAGATGTTTACTTAAAACTGCATCCTTTTTATTAAAAATATTAATAAAACCAATAAATTTATAACCGTACTTTTCTTCTTGGGATGTTAATTGATGATATAGTTTTAATGCTTTTCCGTTACTTCCTATTAATAAAGTATTAAATCCTATTTTACCTAATTCAATTCTTTTTGCGGTAATACTTGTAATAGTAAGCCTAGGAATATAGGTTAAAATAAAATGTGCAATAAACAAGGCACCGGCAGATAAATAATAATCTTTGTATGAAAAAACAGTATCGTCAAGAATTAAAATAAAGAATATTATAATAACTCCTATAACAGTGCTTATAAAAGTTTGCCCAAGTTCTTGCAATCTAGATTTTCGGTATATATTAGAATAATATCCAAAAGCAGAGTATATCATCAACCAAAATAATGGAAGACCAAATAAGGCAATAAAAAAACTTGTATTATAATCAATCTCAATATGAATTCCGTAGTTTATTGATTCAATATATTCTTTACGAAATAAATTAAACAAGAACCAAGCTAATGCAGCAGCTAGATAGTCTGAGAAAAGATATTTTAAGACTTGCAGTTTTTTATTCATAAAAATCTTTTTACAGTTGAAATAAGATTTTAGTTAATCTTTTTATTGCTAAAATAAAGTATAATATTTCAACGCAAAATAATAACAATCATTGTGTTAAAACAAGTTTTTTTAAACTTTTTTAAAAGTTAATTATTATTATCTTTATGCCGTGAATAAAAACATTAGAAATGACTGATTCATATAGATTTAAGGGCTTACGAAAAAGATTGGTAGATATTTTAAAAAGCAAAGGAATATCAGATGAGAAAGTTTTAAATGCAATCTTAAAAATTCCCAGACATTTATTTATGGGAAAGGGATTTGAAGAACATGCGTATAAAGATAACGCATTCCCAATTGCTTCTAATCAAACAATTTCTCAACCATATACAGTTGCTTTTCAAACAAGTTTACTTGATTTAAAAAAAACAGACAAAATTTTGGAAATTGGAACCGGTTCCGGATACCAGGCTGCAGTTTTATCAGAAATTGGTGTTAAATTATTTACAATTGAAAGGCAAAGAGAACTTTATTTATCATCAAAAATCATTTTAAAAAAATTAGGTTATAACCCATATTCGTATTATGGAGATGGGTATAAAGGGCTTCCTACTTATGCCCCATTTGATAAAATACTAATTACGGCGGGGGCAGAAAAAATTCCGGAAAACTTATTAGAACAATTGAAAATAGGAGGTGTTATGGTTGCTCCTATTGGAGAAAGTAGTTCACAAGATATGCTTAGAATTACAAAAATTGATGATTTTAAATTTAAAAAAGAGAATTTTGGAAAGTTTGTTTTTGTTCCGATGTTAAAAGGCAAGAATTAAACTATATAAAATTCATTCTTTTTCGGCTTTTTGTTTTTCTTTTAGTTCTTTATACCATTCAAAAAAATCATCATAAGTAATAATTGTTTCCCCAAAATCTTCAAGGAATTTATCTTTCTCATTTTCATTAAGATGGACTTTTTTAATTTTATAAACCCAGTTATCCCTTACTGAAAGTGAGTATCCTCCAATAATTCTGTTCCTCTCAATTACTTTAACTTTATGAGCCATTGATTTTTAAACTTTATGGAATTTTCACTTAGGTTAAACCATTTCAACAAATAATATCAAAATTTATACCAAAAGAAAGTAACTAATTCTATTGAATAGAAAATAATTAACGATTATTCAAAAATGAACGAGTTTATTTCGTTTTGATATTTCAATTAACTATTTTTGGGGTTTAAATATAGATATAAAAAATATGACTCCTAATATTTCCCTTGTTATTTCATTATTGAATGAAGAAGAATCTTTACCAGAATTAACCGATTGGATTGTTAAAGTTTGTGATAAAAATAATTTTATGTATGAAATTATTTTAATAGATGACGGAAGTACTGATACATCATGGAATGTTATTAAAAAAATCTCTTCTGAAAACAATAATGTAAAAGGCATTAAGTTTATGAAGAATTATGGAAAATCTGCAGCAATATATGAGGGGTTTGCTGCTGCAAAAGGCGATGTTGTTATTACGATGGATGCAGACTTACAAGACAATCCGGAGGAAATACCTGAACTTTATGAGATGATTATGAAAGATGGTTTTGATATGGTTTCAGGATGGAAAAAGAAAAGATACGACCCTATTTTAAGTAAAAATTTACCAAGTAAGTTATTTAATTTTACTGCAAGAATGGTTAGTGGTTTAAAACTACATGATTTTAATTGTGGTCTAAAAGCATATTCGAATAAAGTTGTTAAAAACATTGAAGTTTATGGAGAAATGCACAGATATATTCCTATTTTGGCAAAACGTGCCGGTTTTAAAAAAATTGGAGAAAAAATTGTTAAACATCAAGAAAGAAAATACGGAAAATCTAAATTTGGTTTAGAAAGATTTATAAATGGTTTTTTGGATTTATTATCTATTACATTTATAACAAGGTTTGCAAAACGTCCAATGCACTTTTTTGGAACAATTGGTTCTATTAGTTTTTTTGGTGGTTTGTTAATTTTACTTTATCTCTCTATTGAAAAAATATTCTTCGGACAACATTCAATGACAAGCCGTCCTCTATTTTTCTTAGGTTTTCTTGCAGTAATTTTTGGAACTCAATTGTTTCTTACCGGCTTACTTGCTGATTTGGTTTCAAGAACTTCACAAGACAGAAACAAATACAATGTGGATGAGAAAATTAATTTAAAATAAAATTTACAACTGTTTTTTAAGAAGTTTCATCAATTTTTTTTCTAAGTCTTTCTAGTTTGTCTGATGCTCGTTTAAAAAACTTATACCTATGAATCTGCGAAACTCCACTAATTTGATTTGATTTTTTTGTTAAATTATTTAACCAAACCTTAGTATCTCCAACAAAATTGGGATTTCCAGTTATTATTTTATTAAAAGTATGAACACTAAAATAGATTGATTCAAATTCAGCTTTTCGAGTATAGATGCAATTATTACCTATTTCAATTTGACTATGGAATAAAACAAAATTCTCTTCTGTTTCTGCATTATTTATATTTTTATTGCCTATTTCTGCTTGTTTATTAAGAGTTTCAATTTCATTTTTTGCTTGTTCGCATACAATAAGTGCATCATCTTTGCTTTCAAAATTTCCTGTATCCCAGTAAAATTCTATCTGTTTAATAAGACTATTTATAGTTTCATCTGTCCAAATTTCTATTGATGGTATTTTACAATATATTTCAAATATTTTTTTGCCTAATTCAGCAAATTCCGGACTAACATGAGCAACTGCAAACTTTTTGTCTAACAATGTTGGAACATTAACAACTGCTTTCATCCAATAAAACATTTTAAAAGCAGAAAGTTCCGGATATTTAAAATGATGAAAAATAGGGACATCAATAGCTGCATATATAATCTGTTTATTGTCAGCTCTTTCAATCTGTTCCATATCGTTTAAAATAGAAGTTAAATATGTTTTGAAACTTGATGAAGTTCCCATGGGTTCATAATTGAAAGCTATGTTTTTAGAGTTTTGAGTAAAAAGGTCGAATGAAATTTTATAATAAGTACACAAATCATGAATTTCATTAATAGATAAAAGAGTTTCTCCTCTCACACGCCTATATACGCTATCTGAACTAATACCTAATACACTTGCCAACTCATCGGTAAAAGAAGTTGAGTTTGGAATCATTTCTTTAATTCTATTTAAGAAATTTATTTGTAAGGTATTATCTTTTAGCATACTTAAATGTTTTAAATTCTTTCTATTTGAGCTCCTATTTCATTCAAACGTTTATCTATATTTTGATAACCTCTATCAATTTGCTCAATATTATGAATTATGCTTGTTCCATCTGCAGACATTGCAGCTATAAGCAAAGCAATTCCTGCTCTGATATCAGGAGATGTCATTGTTGAAGCTCTGAGGTAGGATTCTCTGTTTAAGCCTATTACTGTTGCCCTATGTGGGTCGCAAAGTATAATCTTTGCTCCCATATCTATTAATTTATCTACAAAAAACAATCTACTTTCAAACATTTTTTGATGAATTAAAACACTTCCTTTTGCTTGGGTTGCTACAACTAAAATTACACTTAGAATATCAGGTGTAAGTCCTGGCCAAGGAGCGTCAGCAATTGTCATTATTGAGCCGTCAATAAATGTTTCTATTTCATAATTCTTATGTGCAGGTATTTTTATATCGTTCCCAACTTGTTCAATAATAACTCCAAGTTTTTTGAATGCTTGGGGCATCATTCCTAAGTCCGGAATATACACATTTTTTATAGTAATTTCAGAAGCAGTCATAGCTGCCAGACCAATAAAACTTCCAACTTCAATCATATCCGGCATAATTGTATGAGTACATCCTCCTAATTCTTTTACTCCTTCAATTATTAGCATATTTGAGCCAATACCTGAAATCTTGGCTCCCATACTGTTAAGCATTTTACTAAGCTGTTGCAAGTATGGTTCGCAGGCAGCGTTGTAAATAGTAGTTTTTCCTTCGGCAAAAACTGATGCCATTAGCGTATTTGCAGTTCCGGTAACAGAAGCCTCATCCAAAAGCATATATGAGCCTTTTAGCTTTTTCCCCTCTACAGAATATACTTTTTTTTCTGAATCATAGTTAAATTCAGCTCCAAGTTTTTTAAAACCCAGAAAATGTGTGTCTAATCTTCTTCTTCCAATTTTATCACCACCCGGAGCAGGAATAAATGCTTTTTTAAAACGAGCCAATAAAGGCCCTAAAATCATTACAGAACCTCTAAGCCTTGCTCCTTGTTGCTTAAATTCTTCTGTTATAAGGTAGTCTAAGTTTATCTTTTCAGCTTTAAAAACATAATCTGTTGCATTCAGCCTTGTTACTTGAACCCCAAGTTTATTAATTAACTTTATAAGATTATTTACATCTAAAATATCAGGAATATTTTTTACAATTACTTCTTTGGGTGTTAATAAAACTCCGCATATTATTTGTAGTGCTTCGTTTTTTGCTCCTTGAGGTATTAACACTCCGCTTAATTTTGTTTTTCCTTTTATTTTAAATGATGACATTTTAGTTCTTTAAAGTGATTTATCAATAATAAAAAAAAATATAATTAATATCTTCTGCCTCCTTTATTTCTATCCTTTTTATCGTAATATTTTTTACCTGAATACTTCTTATCAGAATTATTTTTTCTTGGTTTCTTGCTTACTAAACTTCCTGATGCACTTAAAATCAAATCTTTATTGACTTTTAATTTGCCTTTTGTTAATTCTGAAATTTTCTGAAAAATAAAGCTATCATCTACTTGGTCTTTGCTCCAAGTAAGATATAATTTTTTCATATGGTTTGCCAACAGAGCAGTAAGAATAGTTTTTTCTTCTCCGTCTTCTAATTTTGAAGCATAATCTAACATATCAATAATATTTTTCCCAAAATGCTTATATCTAAAATTCTTATTTTTATAGGGTATTTTTTCCGGTTCTTCGGCAAAAGTTGTTGATTTTGGTACTGGAAAAGGAGAATCTTCACTAAGTTTAAATTTAGATATTATTACAAAATGGTCCCAAATTTTATGTTTAAAATCTCTTAAATCACGTAGGTATGGGTACATATTTCCCATATGATTTATTATTCCTTCTATAAATTTTGAACGTTTTTCTTTGTCTTCAATTTCAACTGCCTGTTCTACAAGTTTTTGAACATTTCTTCCATATTCAGGTAATATTAATTTGTTTAAGTTTGAGTTATATTCCATTTTTATAATTAAAGTTTATTAAATTTTGTAAGGGTAAGTTCTGAAAAATATTTTTTCAAGAAACAAATATAATGAACAAAATGCGAGGTGCAAAATGTTTATTTATTTTATTAGATTTAGCAATGCCGAAGAATTAATCAATTTTATTAAAAACATCATTGTTAACAGGGGGGTCATATTTTTTAATTTCAACAACAGACACTGTTGCAGCAATTACAGAAATAACTGATACAAAGGCAGATATAACTATTCCAATATAGGGAATAAATAAAACCAAAGCAAAAATAGATCCATTAACTATTGCAACCCATTTGTATTTTCTTATAAATTTTACACTTTCTTTTATACTTTTTTTTTCTCTTTCATTTGAATAATCCATATATGAAAACCCAAAAAAGTATGCAGAAATAAAAAACATGAATATTACTCCAATCCAACTTATAAAAGATAATATTAGTCCAGCAATAAATACTAAAAATAGTATTCCCATTTCAAAAGATAAATTTCTAACTGCAATTGTTATTCCTCTTAAAATATCATTAATAAATTGTTTGAGATTAAAAGGGTATTCAAATTTGCCTTCTGTTAGAACAAATTCTGTTTTTTCAGAAATAATTGAAAAAAGAGGCGACATAAGTATTATCATAATATACCCCCCTAAAAAGGCAAAAGTTATGAAAAAAAGAACGTATATTAGACCCGTAACAAACACATTTAAAGTTCCTTGTAAAAATTTTGCTCCCCAAAATTCAGCACTTCCTAAATTAATCCAATCTATTAAACTTTCTCTCCCTACAACTGCTAAGTCAATAACTTGACTCATTCCAACAGTAAAAATTAAAATTGAAAGAAAAAAGGGAACAAGCATATATAAAATAAAGCCTTTAGAAAACAAAAGCTCAAGAGCTTTAAAATATCCTTTAAACCCAATTGATATTTGTTTACTAAAAGTCAT
The DNA here is from genome assembly GCA_947311445.1 of uncultured Chlorobiota bacterium. Lineage (GTDB taxonomy): Bacteria > Bacteroidota > Bacteroidia > Bacteroidales > JAADGE01 > JAADGE01. The sequence continues at coordinate 21,831 of CAMZKV010000017.1, forward strand.
ACAATGCTTTTTTTAAAAATTAAAATAATATTATTCTTTTTCATTAATTTTAAACTTCACAGGATTATCCACTTTTTGTTTTAGCAATGCTATTTCAAGAACTTCTGAAATGTTTTCAACAAAATGAAATTTTAGTCCTTTTAAGTAAAGTTCATTTATTTCTTCAATGTCTTTTTGGTTATCTTTTGATAATATAATCTCTTTAATATCAGCACGTTTTGCAGCAAGAATTTTTTCTTTAATTCCGCCAACGGGCAATACTTTTCCTCTAAGCGTCATTTCTCCGGTCATTGCTAATTTACTTTTAACTTTTCTTTGAGTAAAAGTTGAAGCTAATGAAGTTACCATAGATATCCCAGCCGAAGGTCCATCTTTTGGTGTTGCTCCTTCTGGCACATGTACATGTACATTATAATTTTTAAAAACTTCATCATTTATATTCAGGCTCTCTGAATGCGATTTTATATATTCGTATGCAATTGTTACCGACTCTTTCATAACTTGACCTAAATTACCGGTTAAATTCAACTGCCCGCTTCCTTTACTTATGCTTGATTCAATAAATAAAATTGTTCCTCCCACAGAAGTCCAAGCTAAGCCTGTTACTAATCCGGCATATTCATTCCCCTCATATTTCCCTTTTATATATTTAGGCACTCCAAGATAATTAATAATATCTTCGGGTTTTAAATTTTTATTATAATTTTCTTCTGTCGCTATTTTTTTTGCAATTTTTCTTGTAACAGCTGCAATTTTCTTTTCTAAATTTCTAACTCCTGATTCTCTTGTGTAATTTGAAATTATTTCTTCAATAGCAGCTTTTGAAAACTTTAATTGACTTGCTTTTACTCCGTGTTCTTTTAGCTGGCGAGGAATAAGGTGTCTTTTGGCAATTTCAACTTTTTCTTCAATAATATATCCTGAAACATCTATCAATTCCATTCTGTCTCGCAAAGCAGGTTTTATTGAGCTAAGTGTGTTTGCAGTTGCAATAAATAGTATTTTAGAAAGATCGTATTCTAATTCTAAATAATTATCATAGAAAGTGCTATTTTGCTCAGGATCAAGAACTTCTAAAAGTGCCGATGATGGATCACCTCTGTGGTCGTTCCCAATTTTATCAATTTCATCGAGTATAAAAACAGGGTTTGAAGTTTTTAATTTTTTTAAATTCTGAATAATTCTACCCGGCATTGCTCCAATATAAGTTTTTCTGTGTCCTCTAATTTCTGCTTCATCATGCAATCCTCCAAGTGACATTCTGGCATATTTTCTATCCAAAGCTCTTGCAACTGATTTTCCTAATGAAGTTTTTCCTACTCCGGGAGGTCCGTACAAACAAATAATTGGAGCTTTTAAATCTCCTTTTAATTTTAGAACTGCCAGATGTTCTAAAATTCTATCTTTTACTTTATCTAATCCAAAATGGTCTTCATCTAAAATATTTTCTGCTCTTTCTAAATCAAAGTTATCTTGGGTAAATTCGTTCCAAGGAAGTTCAACAAGTGTTTGAGCATAAGCTATTTGATAGGAATAATCTGGCGACATTGGATTTATTTGCTTCAATCTGCTTATCTGTTTTTTGAAAGCTTTTTTAACTTCTTCATTCCATTTTTTCTTTTTTGCTTTTTTCTGCAAACCTTCTATTTCAACTTTTGGAGATTCATGCCCAAGCTCGTCCTGAATAGCTTTCATTTGTTGATGTAAAAAATATTCTTTTTGTTGCTGGCTCATTTCAGTTTTTGCCTTGTTTTGAATATTATCTTTCAACTCTAATTTCTGTATTTCTTTTGCAAGGTGTTTTATAAGCTCTCCCGCCCTATTGGAGATTTTATTCACTTCAAGTAGTGCTTGTTTATTTTTAGTAGCAATATCACTATTAGAGGAAACAAAATTTATAAGAAATTCTGGATTGTCGATATTTTTTACAGCAAAAGTTGCTTCTTTGGGTATATTAGCAGACAGGTGAATTATTTTAATAGAAAGTTCTTTTATTGAAAAAAGTTTTGCATCAAATTCTTGGGTTTCTTTTTTATTCGGTATAACATTTTCAAGAATTTCATATTTAACAGTTAAGTTTGGTTTAACTTTAATAGTTTCAGTAATTTTAAATCTTTTTATACCATGAAGAACTGCTGTTTGTTCTCCTCCGGGCATATCAAATAGTTTTACTACACGTGCAAGAGTTCCTACTTGATATATATCTTCAAATCCTGGATCTTCTACTTTTTCGTCTTTTTGGCTAACAATTCCAATAACTTGCCCTTTTTTAAATGCAGTTTTAACAAGTTTCAAGGATTTTTGCCTTCCTACAGCAATTGGAACAATAATTTTAGGAAAAAGCACAGAGTTTCTTAGTGTCATTAACTGCAACTTATCCGGAAGTTCAGAGTCTTCTAACTTTTCATTATTAATGTCTGAAATTATTGGGAAGAAGTCTGTATTATTATCTTGTTTATTGTTATCAAAAACTATATCGTCGAACATAAATTATTTTTTTTATTTAAGGTATAGTCAAGCCTTATGCCAATTATAAAACAGGAAAATGTGTCATATAATTTATAGTACTTGAATATCGGAGATTGAACTTTTTATTATTTCCCTCTAAATAATCTAATAGTTCCTTTGGCTTCTTCGGTAGTTTTTCCTTTGTATTCTTCTCCATCTTTCCCAAGAGCTTTTATTACATAGTAATATACACCTGGTTTACATTTTCCTCCAAGAGGAGTTTTTCCGTCCCACCCAGGGTCAATTGCTTCTTCCAAACTATCAGTTTGATAAACTTTTTCTCCCCATCTATTGTATATTGTCAGATGAAACTCTTCCATTCCTTTTAAGTCATCTTTTTTAAAATGATATGTATCGTTAATACCATCTTTTGGAAAAGGAGTAAATACATTTGGAACATTTTTAAGTTCTGTTGGTTCAACTTTCACAAGAATTGTAATTGTGTCTGTATCTGAACAGCCTAAAGCATTTGTTGCAATAAGAATTGCTTTGTAATCTCCTTTTACAACATATTCGTGAGAAATTGTATCAGAATCGGTAATTAAGACAGGTGGAGTTTTATCTCCAAATGTCCATTCTCTTTCGGTTGCCCAACTGGTAGTATTTAAAAAATTTACGTCCAATTTAGCTTCTCCTGTTTCAGGATTTGCTGTAAAAGAGGGTTCTTCAACATTCACTTTTATAAACGTGTCTTGTGGGCAAGACCAATTATTTATTACATGAAAATAATAGAAGTTATCGAATCCATATCTATCTGGAATAACCGTTGCATTTGCAGCAATTGTATCTCCAATTTTATTAATTGAACCTGTTACGGCTTCTTTTCCTTCCCAAAAAGTATATAAATCATTTGGAACATCAATTTGAGAAACTAAAGTATCTTTAAATCTCCAAATTGGAGGGAGAACATCTTCTTCAAAAACAATGTTCCAAGAGCTCACGAAACCACTATCAACATCTTGATTATCAGCAATTTCCAATTGCCATTTGCCATTTAAAGGGCAACCGGATAAAATATCAAAATTACCTTCGGGCAGATATGCCTTCTCGGGTATTGAGTCTTCAATAATACTATTCATTGTTTCAGAAGCACTCATAGACCAATAATACATAAATGGAGTATTGCTTAGTGTGTCTCCAAATAATGCGTGATTGCTTGCATCATAATTTTTAAGAACAACAGAACTATTTTCACATGAAAGTGTAATTTGTAAATCTCCCATATCTGCGTGAATGATTTTTAATCCTATTGAGTCAATATTTCCTGATATGTAAGTTGCTCCTACTTCAAACTCATCAAAAATTAAACTATCAACATAAGGAGTATTATTGTCAAGTAATTTTTCGGGAGTTTCTTTTATTTCATATATTGGTTTATCTTCCCATAAAACCGGTACTGCTTTTCCAATAATTCTTGCAGAACTTCCCATGCAAATTCCAACATGTTCATCCGGAATATCTAATTTTGATTTTGAGTAATCTGGTTTAACTGCAACTTTTACAGGAATTATTGCAAAACCTGTATTTGCACCTTTAACAACTTTTAATTTTACTCTGTAACCTCCTCCTTCTTCATAAAATCGTGTAACAGAATCTTTATCAATCCCTGTTGATATACCATTATCAAAATCCCATAAATATTCTGCACCTATTACAGGAACTCCGGCATTTGTTACGGTTGCTTTAAAAATTATTGTATCATTTTCTCTACATATACTTAAGGTATCTCCATCTGATGGATAGAGAGGAAGAAAATTTGTTGTAATACTTATGTCTAATTGCGAAAATAGAGCAAAAGGAATCAGTAAAAGAATTATTAAAGAGATTTTTTTCACACTTAAATTATTTTTTTACAAAATTAATTAAATTAGGTAAAACAAAAAAAGATATGTTTAAAACAGATTTTTTAATAAATTATTTTGTGAGTGTGTTTTATTTTAAAGAATAAGTCTATAAAGTCATCGGACGATTATTATATGAAAAGACAGACCTTATTGGCTAAGAGTAATAGCTTATTTAAAAAAGTAAATGTTTTATTATAGAGTTCAGATTTTTCTTTTATTAAAAAATGTTTTGTTTAAGTGATTAATAGTTTTTGTAGCGTTTGTCTTCATTAGTACAGATCTTGTTTTCAGTCCTTCTTTTAAAAACACATCACTCTCAGCAATTGTTTCTGCATTTAACAATTTTTTATAGAATTTTTCATGCTTGGTACTAAAAGAATAGAGACAAGTTTCAATATCCATTTCTATAATAATTTCAACTGTTTTCCTAATTATATCTAACAATAAACCAATATTGTTTCTATAATTCTTGTCTGTTGCAATTCTCCAAGAACTTCCTATTTTATTTGTGGATTCTTTTCTAATTAAATCTGTTTCTTCTTTAAAATATGAATCTGTATGAAGCCCGTATTCTCCATCAACAGTAACAGAATTTGTTCCAATAATTTTGCCGTCTTTTTCAGCAATAATTATTTTTGTTTCTTCAATTCTATTAAGATGAGGGTACAAATTAAGAAGATTATTTGTTTTTTTGGGACAAAGACCTGCATCAACAAAAGCATCATGTACTAAGGAATGGACTTCATTAAGACGGCTGAAATCATTTAGCACACTAATTGTGTAACTAATAGAGTTTTGCATGGCAATATTTTGTGTTTTTATGCCAACAAAGATAAAAACTATTTGCAAGAAAACTCTAAAATTAAATTATAATTTCTACTGATGTTCCTTCGTCTTTTTTTGAATTTACTTTTATAAATCCGGAATGTAAGTCTATCAGACCTTTTGCAATACTCATACCTATTCCAACTCCCCTGTATAAATTATCTTTATCTTCAAATTTTCTAAAATAATCAAAGACATGAAGTAAATCTTTCTTGGAAATACCTAGCCCATTATCAGTTATCTTAATAACAGCTCTTCTATCATTTTTATAACAAGCAAGTCTTATCTCTCCACTTTCAGAGAATTTAACTGCATTTTCAAGTATAAAGGTTATTGCTTTTTTTAACAAATCTTTATCTGCATTTATTGTTATTTTTTCAGATTTATTAAAGTCTAAAACCGGTAAAATATTTTTTGATTTAAACTTAATTTCATTTTGCAAAAAAATAAACATTTCATTTATTAAATCATTAATATTAAAATTAGTAATATTAATTTCTGATTCATTTACTTGAAGTTTTGAAAGCAGAAGTATATCATCAATTGTTTTGGTTAAATCATCAAGGCTCTTTTTTATGATATTATATTCTTTTGAGATATTAGGATACCTATTAGATAATATCTGGATGAAGCCTTCAACTGCATTAAGAGGTGTTCTAATTTCATGTGAAATATTTTGAAGAAATGAAGTTTTAAGCTCATCATTTTCCTTAGCTTTTTTTAGGGCAAGTTTTAAAGATTTTGTTTTATCTTCAACAATTTCTTCTAGTTTAATATTTAACTGGCTAAGTTTTTCTTTTTCAATATCCAAAAAATAATTTGATTCAAAAGCCCTAAATCTAAAATTACTTTGAACTTTATTTATTACAAATCCAACAAAAACAAATATTAAAGTGTTTATTATTGGTGTATAGAGATTTTTTGAAAAATAAGAATAAAAAAACAAATAAAAAACAATAAAAAATAAAAAAAGCGGAAAAAGATAAACTAAAATAGTTTTTAAAGTATTTGTTCTAAGCTCAAGTGATATAATAAAAACAGCAATAATAATTCCTAATACATTTGTTGAAACAGAGCCTTCTCCCAAATGCACAAAAAATTTTGCTAACATCATTACATAAATACTTACTAAAAAGATATGGTATAAAGTTGTTAATAATGATTTATCTTTTTTTTTTGATAATTATTTAGAAAAAGTATAATAATTGCAAGGAGTAAAGAAGGAAGTCTTGTGCACATAGCAATTGTACTTTTTCTTAAAAAAAAGTCTAATAGCATTAACAAAACGAGCAAAATAATACCCATAGAAACATAAATATTTAGACGTTTCACAGTTATATCATTGATATAATTTTTATACTCTAAATTTATTATTGATGATTTATTTCTCATTAAAAAATATTTATTAAAAATTTTAAATTAATATACACTAAATTATATTAAAAATTAAAACATTTTACATGAATAAAAAAATACACACTAAAACATTTACTTGTTGTCAATCAAATATTTACAAAGATATAAAGCGTTTTTTAAATATCAAAACTTACTTTGAGTCAATACAATAGAAAATTAGAAAATAAAAACTATAATTTGACAAAACCCCTATATATATATTGACGAATATACTTAGGTGTTTTTGATGATTTTAAAAAAACTATATTTTAAAACATTATTATTTAACAATAAATTTATTAAATATTGAATTATTTGAAGACGACATTTTTATTAAATAAATACCGGAAGGTAAATTAGAAACATTAATCTCGTGTTTTTTTTCTTTATCATTAATTGACATAATTATTTTTCCCTGAGTATTTATTATTTCAACTTTTTCAATAAATGAATCGTACTCAATATTTAAAATCTCTTTTGCCGGATTTGGGTACATTTTTATATCTTCAGAACGGATTTTATTTACAAATATACTTCCTGCAACTTCCAAACTGAAGATATCAGAAACACTTTCAAAAGAATTATCTGTTGCGGTTACTTTTATTTCATAATCCTCTGCAACATTTGGCGTTCCTGAAAAAGTTCTTGTTAATGAGTTAAAGCTAAGCCAAATCGGCAAGTCGTCTCCATTATTTTGAATTGCAGAATAAGTTAAAACATCTAATAAATCAACATCATTAAATGTGTTTTCAGCAAAAGTATAGGTAAAAAATTCTCCTTCGGTTGCTTCTTGATCTATTAGATTATTTTCTAATGTTGGAGCATCATTTGTATTACTAACTGTTATTGAAAATATTTGGTCAACATCAACGGTACCATCATTCACTCGAAGTGTTACATTATGCGTTCCAACATCTTCATTTAAAGGTGTTCCGCTTAAAATTCCAGTTCCGGAATCAAAACTTAACCAAGAAGGTATTGTAACTGCCGACAATGTGAGAACATTACCAGTAGGGTCTTCATCCGTTGCTGTGAAAGTATAGGTATATTCCGTATCTTCGGTTGCTGTTTCAATTGCTGTTGAAGTTACAACTGGAGCATCATTTGTGTTTGCTACCGTTATAGTAAAATTTTGTTCAACATCAACAGTTCCGTCATTTACGTTTAAAGTAATATTGTGCGTTCCAACATCTTCATTTAAAGGTGTTCCGCTTAAAATTCCTGTAGAAGCATCAAAATTTAACCAAGTAGGTATTGTAACTGCTGACAATGTGAGAACATCGACAGTAGGGTCTTCATCCGTTGCTTTGAAAGTATAGGTATATTCCGTATCTTCCGTTGCTGTTTCAAATGCTGTTGATGTTACAACCGGAGCATCGTTTGTGTTTGAAACGGTTATAATAAATGTTTGGATAGTTTCGTCAAGTTCATCTTTAACCTTTACAGATACATTGTGAATGCCAACATCTTCGTTTAATGGAGTTCCTAAAAATTCTCCTGTTGCAGAATTAAAATTAAGCCATTCCGGCTTTTCAACTAATTCATATGTTAGAACATTCCATTCATTTTCATCTGTAGCAGTAAGAGTATATGAATAATTTGCATCTTCATCAACACTTGTAATAGGGGTTGAAGTAAATTCAGGTGCAAAATTTATAACTTCATGATAAAACCAAGTGTATGATTCAGGGGTTATTGCAACATGTTCCTGATTTTCTGATGGATAGTAAATTTTATCAAATGGAGTTACAATAGAATTAATATTAGCATCAACATTAAAGTAAGGGTCTGTTGTATTTTGAATACACAATGCACTAATTGTTGGAATGAAAGCATGCGAGTCCCAAGGGGCAGTAATATCTCCATAACCTGGGTCAGTATCTGCCAATTCTTGTAAAGTATTTCTATTGCCTCCTGGTGCACCATCATAAGGTAGTGTATTATTTACATAAATATTTTCGCTTTCATTTGTCCATCCAATTGGATTATATAAACCCTCAAAAATTTGATGGTAAGTTTGATTAGGCACAGCCCAAACATCTCCGTCAAGATCAACAAGAAAACTTCTGTATCGATAATAAATTATTTTATCTCCTCCGAAAAAACCTTGTCCATTTCCATATCCGTCACCATTAACTATTGATGCTATTCTTGTGTTTTGAGGAAACCCCATTACATTTAATTCATTATAAAAAGAAGTATAAAGCCCATTATTGTTTGCAGTATTTCCTGATGTTCCTGTGTAATGGTAAACCAGCATTTGCTTAGCAGCAGGTCCGGAAAGTGCTGTCAATGCTTCTTGCGCACTTTCAACATCCGCTTCTTCTGCAAAAAATCTCACCCAGTGTTGCAGTCCAAGAGGTATGTCTGCTCCTTTCATGGGAGAATCAAAAGCAATCCAATTTCTAACATTATGGTTTAGACCATCTTGCTCCATTTTTCTAAGTGCAAATCTTGTTATTAGACCTCCCATACTCGGACCAATAACCACAATTTGGCTGGCATCTTTCATTGTTCCAGCCGAAGTCATTCTCATATTTATTTCTTGAATTACTTTTTTAACAAGCATTGCATTTCTTTGAATATAATCATCTCCGCCATAGAAATTTACGATAACAAAATCATAACCTTCCGCAGTTAAATTATCTACCATATTTTGTTGGTTTGCTATATCCCACAAACCTGCGATATCTCGTGTATCTCCCGGATCAAATCCATCAACAATAATGACAGGTCTAGTAAAGTTTGAATTTCCATTTCCAAAAAACACACCGACTTCTCCGTGTGCAAATTCACCTAAATACGATTCATCTGCTGTATAATCTGTCCAAGTTTCATCAGGTGGTGGCATTCTTGTAGATTTCACATCCAAAGTAAAAATGGTTTTTAATGAAACATTATTTTCAAAAACTGCTTTTATTTTTATTGTTTTTATGCCATCTTTTTGATAATTAATTTTAATCTTATCATTAAGATTAACATCCCTGTAACCTTTTGCATCATTAAAATCAACTTTTATAGATATAAGTTTTGTTTCTGAATTGGAAAAATAATACTCTTTCGAAAAATCAAAAATAGGAGAAAGCCCTGTATATTGTTTCTTATCAATTACTGATGCAGCAAAAACTTGAAACTTATCAAGAACATTTTCATTTTCTATAATAAATTTATTATTTATAATTTTTACAGAACTGCTTTCTATTGCATTTTTTTTAAATTCATTATATGAAAAATTTACTATCCCAACAGGGAAAATATTTTTCCTTATTTTTGATTTAATACTTTTTTTAAGATTTTGGTAATTAACGAAATCTTTTTTAAGAGATGACCGAGATATTTCTGAATATATATCTCTCCACTCAAAGGAATTTAATACTTTTATTTTTGAAGTCCCATTACAGTCATGAATATTAGAAACAGGCAGTTTAACTTTATTATATAGAAAACCTGTTTTAACTTTAGATATATCTATATCTGAAAAAGGATTGTTTTTAGTTTGAGAAAACACATTTAAAAAACTGAAAACAAACACAATAAGAATTAAAAATGACGTAGATTTTTTTTGCATATTGAATAATTTAAACTGTTCTTAAACATCAAATATAATCATTTTATTAGATATGTCAAAATCTAAATGTGAAAAAATTAACAAAATATGTATAAATTTGGGAAAAATATAAATATGTACGATTTAAAAAACTTAAATTTCAGAACTATAGTTGAACCATTGATTTTAGATTTTAAAATATCTTATTTATCAAATATAATGTTTTTAGGATCTTGTTTTACGGAAAACATAGGGTTTGAATTAAAAAAAAGTAAGTTTAATATTGATATTAATCCTTTTGGCATTTTATACAATCCATTATCTATAAAAAACACACTTGACTTTTTAATAGAGAAGCAACTATTTTCTGAAAATGACATCTTTTATTTTAATGAAAGATGGAACAGTTTTTATCATCACAGTAAATTCTCAAATCCTAATAAAAAAGAAATGATACAAACTGTTAATGACAGAATTAAATCATCTTCTAAGTTTTTAAAAAAAACTGATGTTTTATTTGTAACATTTGGAACATCCTATGTGTATGAACATATAACATCAGAAAAAATTGTTTCAAATTGTCATAAAATTCCATCAAAAAAATTTAAGAGACGACTTTTAAATATTCACGAAATTACTGATGCTTATTCTGAAACAATAAAGAGAATTAATAAAATTAACAAGAATTTAAAATTTGTTTTTACAATAAGTCCGATTAGACATATTAAAGACGGTTTTACTGAAAACAATTTAAGCAAATCAACATTAAGCCTGGCTATTGAAAATATTATTAACAATAATCTTAATTGTTATTATTTCCCTTCTTACGAAATTATGATGGACGATTTACGTGATTACAGATTTTACGAACCAGACTTGCTGCATCCTAATAAAACAGCTATTGAATATATTTTAAATTATTTTAAAAACACATTTTTCTCAAATAACACTTTTAATATTTACAATAAAATAATGCAGATTAATAAAGCAAAAAAACACAAAGTTTTTAATCCAAAGTCAAAAGAATATTCAAATTTCTTGGATAAACAAATTGAAAAAATTAATTTATTAGCACTTGAATATGATTATATTGATTTTGCAGAAGAGCTTTTATCTTTAAAAAATAAAAAGTCCAACATTTCTGTCGGACTTTTCAAACCATAAAAACACCAAAAAATTATTTAAGTTATAAAACTTCTCTTGTTTAATTTATATTAGCTTATACGGATATAAATAAAAAAGGTTTCATTTTTTTTACTTTTTTTTTAAAAAAAATAAAACATCACTCTAAAATACTTATTATTAGAAATATACAAAACAAAAAAAATCGGCAATCCATACCGATTTTATATATTAATTTGTTAAAGTGCAACTTTTATTTAAGAATTATCTTTCTTATAACAGATTTTCCATTTTTTAGTGTAATTTTTACCAAATACATTCCTTTTTGAACGTCTCCTAATTCTACAAAGATATTATATGCAACATTTGTTTCATTATAAATTTTCTTTATATTTTCTCCTAAAACATTCAAAACTTCAACAGATTTTATAACAGTCTCAGATTTTACATAAAATTTATTATTCTTAACAGGGTTTGGGTATATCAATATATTAGAACTAACAACAGAAGTATTAACACCTGAGTTATTCTCATATTTTTTTTGTGCATTTACATTTAAAAATGAAAATAACATAAAAAGTAAAAATGCAGTAAAGAATATTTTTGTAAAATTAGTTTTCATAACTTTTTGTTTTATATACGATAAAAAAAAGATAAAAGTTCCATAAAATATTACATTTCTTTTAAAACTTTTTTTAAATCTTCCGGTGTGTCAATTGAAATGCTTTCTTTATCAGTATATTCTACTGTTATTTTAAATCCATTTTCAATCCACCTATTTTGTTCTAATGATTCTTTTATTTCCAAATTACTCTGCCTTAATTTAGTAATTTCATGTAAAACAGAACTTTTATAAGCATATATTCCAATATGTTTATAGAAAACATTTTTCAAATGCCACTCTTCTTTCTTAACATCTCTGATAAAAGGTATTGCTGATCTGCTAAAATAAATTGCATTATTATTTTTATCAATAACAACTTTTGGCTTATCAGAATTAAAAATATCTTCATTTGTTACAATTCTTTTTACAAGACTTGCAATTTGAGTACTATTTTTTTCAATTACCCCTTTAACTTTTTCAATATGCTCCGCTTGAATAAAAGGCTCATCTCCTTGAACATTTATTACTGCATCAAATTTTTTGCCAGTTTGTTTTTCATAAACAAGTAATGCTTCCGCACACCTATCTGTTCCACTTTTGTGTCTATCAGATGTCATCACATAAGTTCCATTAAATCTTTTAATTTCATCAGCAATTTTATTATCATCTGTTGCAACAATAACATTATTTGTAATTGCAGAAACACTTTCATAAACTCTCTGTATCATTGTTTTCCCATTAATAACAATTAAGGGTTTTCCTAGAAATCTTGAAGACTTGTATCTTGAAGGAATTATAGCTAAAATTTTCATTTTTAAAATTTATTTATCATAACAACATTGTTTTACAAAAATATACTATATTTTTACATCAATTTGATTTTTTTTAATAAAATTAACAATTTTGCATTTTATTCAAAGATTTAGACATAAAAAATGACAATACAACAAATAAAACAAAGATTTGGAATAATAGGAAACTCGGCAGGTTTAAACAGAGCTATAGATATTGCAATGCAAGTTGCTTCAACCGATTTATCTGTACTAATTACAGGTGAAAGTGGCACAGGAAAAGAAACCTTTCCCCAAATAATACATCAACTTAGCACCCGAAAACACAATAAATATATTGCCGTAAATTGTGGAGCAATACCCGAAGGAACTATTGACTCTGAACTATTTGGACACGAAAAAGGTTCTTTTACAGGAGCAGTTAAAAGCAGAAAAGGATACTTTGAAGAAGCAAATGAAGGCACTATTTTTTTAGATGAAGTTGGAGAATTACCTCTATCTACACAGGTAAGATTATTGCGTGTTTTAGAAACAGGCGAGTTTATAAAAGTAGGATCTTCACAAATGCTTAAAACTAATGTAAGAGTTATTGTTGCAACAAATGTTAACCTGCAAAAAGCCGTTCATGAAGGAAAATTTAGAGAAGATTTATACTATAGATTAAATACTGTTCCAATTAATATCCTGCCTTTAAGAGAAAGAAAAGAAGATATTCATTTACTATTCAGAAAATTTGTTCAAGATTTTTCCGAAAAATACAAAATGCCACCTATTAGATTAGATGATGAAGCAAAATTAATACTTGAAAATTATAGCTGGCAAGGGAATGTTAGGCAACTAAAAAATATTTCTGAGCAAATATCCGTAATTGAGGAAAATAGATTAATTAATTCTGAAACTCTGAAAAGGTATTTACCAAAAACTGTTGCTAATTTACCTATGATATATAAAAACAGTGTTAACAAAGAAGATTTTGCTAATGAAAGAGAAATATTATACAAAATACTTTTTGATATGCGGAATGAAATTAATGAGCTTAAAACAATTGTTAATAGCATTGCACAAAATAATGACAAGCAAATTAATATTCCCGAGAAATTATACAATAGAGAAAAAGGCATAACAAAATTTGAAAATACTTCTGAAAGCATTTATAATCTTCAAGAAAATTTTACAGAGCAATCTTCTGAAAAAACTAAATTTGACAAAAGAGATCCTTATATTGAAGATACAGAGGAAATTATAGAAGAATCACTATCTTTAAAAGATAAAGAAATTGAACTAATTATAAAATCATTAGAAAAACATAAGGGAAAAAGAAAATATGCCGCACAAGAACTCGGAATTTCGGAACGAACTTTGTATAGAAAATTAAAGGAGTATGATATAAATACTTAACGAGCATGAATAAAACTACATTTATAGTTATAATTTTATCTGTCATAATATTAAATTCTTGTGGCATTTATAGATTTTCCGGAGCTTCACTTCACCCGGATGACAAAACTGTTACTGTTAAATATTTTCCAAACAGAGCAGCAATTATAAATACAAATTTAAGCCAAACCTTTACAGAAGCACTTAAAGATAAATTTATTTCTCAAACAAGCCTTAGCTTAACAGATTTTAATGGCGATTTAATGTTTGAAGGTGAAATTACAGGATATTCTACAAAACCGGTAGCTGTTACTAAAAACGAACAATCGCAATATAACAGGTTAACAATTACAGTTAAAGTTAAATACACAAGTATAAACAATCCAAAATATAATTTCAGCACTTCTTTTTCTAGATATAGTGATTACGAAAGCACAAAATTATTAACTGATGTAGAAGATGAATTAACAGAAACAATTATTAAAGAACTTATTGACGAAATTTTTAAGAAATCAGTTGAAAACTGGTAAATTTAAATTTATTACAAATGGAAATTCAAAAAATTCAAGAATATATTGCCGACCCTATAAAAATGGGAAAAGATGATTTTGAAAAAATCAAAGAACTTATCGAAAAATATCCATTTTTTCATACAGCACATCTTTTATATATAAAAGCTGCACATAATATAGAACACGAAGATTATAAAACTGAAATTAATCGTGTTTCTGCTTCTATTCCAAATAGAGAAATTCTTCATGAATTAATTTTAAAAAAAGAAATTAAAGTTTTTTCTAAAACTATAGATAAACAAGAAAAACCAAAAGAAAGTGGAACAAGAAAAGATATTAGAGAACGAATTAAAAAAAGACGCGAAAAACGTAAATCTATTAAAGATGATACAAGTGGACTAAGTACAAATGGTAAATTAAAACACGAAAGCATAATAAATGATTTTTTTCTTCCAATAATTGAGCAAATAAAAAAACACCCCGAAGAATATGCCGTTACCTTTGACAGCAATATTAAAATTGTTGAAAAAATTTCTGACGCTTCAAAAAATGATGAACGAGAACGTAAAAAATTAGAACGTAAAAAAAGATTAGAAGCAAAAAGAATTCAAAGAGAAAAAGAAATTGCTACCGAAGGCGGAAACGTTGACCTGAGAGAAAAGAGAAAACTTGAACGGGAAAAAAGAAAACTTGAACGGGAAAAAAGAATGAGTGAAAAACTTGCTGTTTCTGACCAAAACACAACAGAGCAAGAAACAAATAAACAAACTGAAAAACCTGTAACTAAAAAAACTTTTGAAGAAAAACTTGCAGAAAGAGAACTAAAAGAAAAAGAACAAACTCCGGAAGAGGCAAAATTAGAAAGAGAAAAAAGAAAAGAAGAAAGAAGAAAATTAAGAGAAGAAAAAAATGCAAGTAAAATTAAAGGATTAAGCGAAAACATAAAAATAGAAACAGAAGTTCCCGAAGAAAAGATTCTTAAAAAAGAAACAACTAAAGAACAAATTACTGAAACTGAAACAAAAAAAGAAGACCCATACACAAAAGTTATTATAATTGGCGAAAGCAAAGAAAAAGAAGATATTTCTAAAATAAAAGAAGCGGAAGAACGTAAAGCTAAACGAATTAAAGAAAAAAGAAAAGCAGATAGAATTAAAGAAAGAAAAATAGAAGAAAATAATGTTGTTGAAAATGGAGAAACAAAAACTGAAAAAGAAAACGAAGTAGAAGATATTTTCAATGCAATTATTAGTTCAAAAAAATCAAAAACTCCAATAAAGAAAACTCACATTGAAATTGCGGTAGAAAGTCCTACTGTTAGTGAAAAGAAAAAGACAGAGGCAATAACTGAAAAGAAAATTAAAGTTGAAAAAATTCAAAAAGAAAAA